>DATCPH010000176.1:0-12004 GCA_036570185.1 Candidatus Limnocylindrales bacterium
ACAGCGTCGAGTGGTCGACCCCCGCCTGCAGGGCGAGCTGACGCTGGGACATCTTCCGAGTCTTGAGTTGGGTCCGCAGCCATTCGTCGAAGCCGTGGCCCTTCTGGGACGACATGCTCGCGCAGGGTCCTCGTAACGGCCGGACGCGTGTGGTCCGGCAGAGCTGCACTATCGGTGGTGCTAACGGGAAACTGAATGGCCCGTTGGTACTGTTCGAGAGCCGCCACTTGGGCCGTTAGCTCGGCCGAGGAGGGTCCGGCGGACCTGAGCGCGAGCTTCCATCCGGGGCGGTCGGGCCGATCACACGGACTCGGCCAGCCCGCCCGACGTGGCCAATCCCCGGCCCCTGCGCTTCGGCGAGATCGAGTAGGCGATCGAGCCCAGGACGATGATCGAGAGGACGCTGATCGCTCGATCGACGAGGGTGATCGTCAGCGCCTCCGTTTGGGGAATGCCGTAGACGAACGTCAACAGCCCGACGATGCCGAACTCGACGAACCCGATGCCGGCCGGGGTAAGGGGCACGGCCGTCAGCAACGATGCCGTGAGGGCCACGAAAAACGCCCCGCTGATGCCGATGTGGACGCCGGGGAGTCCCAGGGCTTCGACGACGAGGTAGAGCCGGGTCGCTTCGGTTGCCCATATGAGCCCGGTCAGCACGACGAGGCGGGGCAGGGCGCGCAGGCCGATGGCGGAGAACACGCCTTCCTCGAACCGGTCGTAGAACTCGACGATTCGATGGGGGAAGGGACCCGCGACAAGCAGGCGCCGGCCAAAGTTGCGCAAGGTCAGGAGCCCGAGCGCCAGCAGGACCACGAACGCGATGCCGATCCCGAAGACGATCTGGACCTCTGATGGGAGGCCCTTCCTGAAGCTGACAAAGCCGGCCGCGAGCCCGAGGGTCACGATCGCGAACAGGTCGAGGATGCGTTCGATGAAGACCGTCCCGAACGTTCGAGAAAGCGACACCGGGCTGTTGATCTTCAGCAGATAGGCGCGATAGAGGTCTCCGAGCTTCGCCGGCACGAGGCAGTTCACGAGCCAGCTGACGAAGATGATCTCGGTCGCATCGCGGGTGCCGAGGGCGAAGCCGGTCCCCCGGATCAGGAGCGACCAACGGTATCCGCGCAGTGGGAAGCCAAGGTAGAAGACGGCGAACGCCGAGAGCAGGAGGAGGCCGTTCGAACGAGCGATCGATCCGGGAAGCTCACCAAGGCGAAAGCCGGGCAGGGACCGCACGAAGAGCGCCAGCAAGATGATCGGCAGGACGATCGAAAGGATCGTCCGTGGCTGGCGAAGCCGTCGCGCCAGCGAGATCTGGTCGGCCGTGACCTCGCCCTCGATGATCGCCGGATCGGCCGTAACGGCGGGATCGGGTGGGACCGCTCGATGGACGTGGCCCGGCTCACCGTGCGCGGAGGATCGCTGGAGCCCGCCCTCCGGCGTATCGGTCATTCCGGCTCGCTCGCGAGGACGGCACCCCGGCCGTTGCCCCGGGCACGTTGCACGAGCGTGGCGATTGGCGTCAGCGCCCTCACGAGGTACGACGCCCGTCCCGGCACCAGCTGGATCGGGTCCCGGAGCGCGGCGCGAAGGCCGTCAGGCATTGACGGGTCGCCATTGAGGATCGAGTAGGCGACGCCCACCTCGAGGACCGTATGAGCATCAGAGACACCGACCCCGGGGAGGCCATGGTCGCGGGCAAAGGCCGCCGCTCGCTCGTTCCCCGATGCCGCAACGACTCGCGCATTGAAGGTCTCGACCCAGTCGACGGCGCCTGCCAGGTCGGCCATTCGGGCATCGCGCAGGAGCGACCCGCGAAACCGATCGAAGGGATGAGGAATCCCGACGAGGCCACCCTGGGCCCGGACTGCCGCGATCGTCTCCATCGCGGGCAGGCCGGACGGCACCGCCTTCTCGAGGAACACGCAGATCAGGTCGCCCTCGAGGGTGCGGACTTCCTCGCCGACGATCACGGTCAGCCCCTCGGGTGCGGCCTTCCTCGCTTCGAGCGCGCCGGCGATCCGGCCGTGGTCAGTGATCGCGAGGTGGGTGAGGCCACGCTGCGCGGCGGCCCTGACTACCGACCCCGGCGAGGCCAGCGAATCGAAGCTGGCGTTGGTGTGGCAATGGAGGTCGATGAAGGCGCGTGCGCTACTCGGCGCGTTCACGCCTTGAACCATTTGGGTGCGCACGCGCTCGAAGTGCGCACACTCGACGCGCTCCGGCTCAGAAGTTCTGCACGAGGGACTTCTTGAAGAAGTCGAAATGCTCCAGGGCCAGGCCCGTGCCGAGAGCGACACAATCGAGCGGATGCTCGGCGACATGGCAGGGAACGCCGGTCACCTGCGTCAGGAGCTTGTCGATGTTCCGGAGCAGCGAGCCACCGCCCGACATGACCATGCCCTTGTCGATGATGTCCGAGGACAGCTCGGGAGGTGTCTGCTCGAGGACCGATCGAACGGCTGCGACCAGCGCCTGGAGCGGTGCCTCCATGGCCTCCATGACCTCCGAGGACGTGATCGGGATCGTCCGTGGCAGGCCCGCGATGAGGTCGCGTCCGCGGACCTCGGTGGTCAGCTCCCGCTCCAGCGGCAGCGCGGTCCCGACCGCGATCTTGACCTCCTCGGCCGTCCGCTCGCCGATCATCAGGTTGTACTTCTTGCGGATGTAGGAGGCGATCGCTTCGTCGAACTTGGCACCGCCGATGCGCAGCGAGAGGGAGACCACGATTCCGCCAAGGGAGATCACCGCGATCTCGCTCGTGCCGCCGCCGATGTCGATCACCATGTTGCCCGACGGGCCGCTGATCGGGACGTTGGCCCCGATGGCGGCCGCCAGGGGCTCCTCGATGAGGTAAGCCTCGCGGGCGCCGGCCTTCAGGGCCGCGTCCCGCACGGCGCGCTTCTCGACCGAGGTCACCCCGGCAGGAACGCTGATCATCACCTCCGGCCGGTTGAACGCCATGCGTCCCTTGTTGGCCTTGCTGATGAAGAACCGGAGCATCGCCTCCGTGATGACGTAATCGGCGATGACCCCGTCTTTCATGGGCCGGATCGCGGTGATGTTGCCGGGGGTCCGGCCGATCATGTCCCGGGCGTCGTCGCCCACCGCGACGATCCGGTTGTCATCGCTGACTGCGACGACGGATGGTTCCTGGATGACGATGCCCCGGCCCTTGACATAGACGAGGACGTTGGCGGTGCCGAGATCGATGCCGATCTTCATGAGCTGGTGATGACGTTCCCTTCTGCGACGCGCTCAATCCTGGCGCCGAGGTCCAGGAACTTGCGCTCGATGTTCTCATACCCCCGGTGCACGTGATGCGCACCGTGAATCGTCGAGGTTCCCTCGGCAGCGAGGGCCGCGAGGATCAGTGAGGCGCCGGCGCGGAGGTCGCCGATCTCGACGTCGGCCGCCCGCAGCCTCGCCGGGCCGGCGATGACGGCGTGGTGGGGATCGGGCAGCTCGACGATCGCGCCCATCCTGCGGAGTTCGAGCATCCACTCGAGGCGGTCCTCGAAGATCGCTTCGTGGACGGTCGAGCGGCCGGCCGCCTGGGTCAGGAGGACGGACGTCGGCGGCTGAAGGTCGGTCGCCAGGCCCGGATAGGGCGCTGTCTCGATGTCACACGGTCGGAGCTTGCCCGGCGGCAGCGACTGCCCGTCGACGACGATCGTGTCGCTGCCGCAGGCGACCGCTACGCCCGTCTGCGTCAGGATGTCCAGGAAGGCGCCGAGATGGTCGCAGGGCGCGCCCTGCAGCGTGATGTGCCCGCCCGTCACGGCGGCTGCGACAATGAACGTGCCGGCCTCGATGCGGTCGGGCACGATCCGATGGTCGGCGCCTCGCAGGCGCTTCTTGCCGATGACCTCGATCGTGTCGGGCGCTGTTCGCCTGACGTCGGCGCCCATCTTGACCAGGAACTCGATCAGATCGTCGGTCTCGGGCTCCTGGGCAGCGGGGCGAATTGTCGTTCGCCCTTCGGCGAGCGTCGCCGCGAGCAGCGCGTTCTCGGTGCCCATGACCGACACGAACGGGAAGCGGATGTCGCCGCCACGGAGCCGACCGGGCGACTTCGCGTAGTAATAGCCGTAGCGATAGTCGATCTCGGCGCCGAGTGCCCGCATCGCGTCGACGTGGAGGTCGACGGGCCGCCGCCCGATTCGATCCCCGCCCGGGTTGCTGATGATGACCTCGCCGAAGCGGGTCAGCAGCGGGCCCAGAAGCATGAAGCTGGCGCGCATCTTTGCCGCGGCCTCGAGCGGCACGAAGAGCCAGTCGACGTCTCCAGCCGCGACCTCGTAGACGTTTGGCGCGGGGTGATCGACAACGACGCCGAGATCGCGCAGCGTTTCGGCCATGACCCGGACGTCCTCGATCTCTGGCACGTTCGTGAACCGGCAGCGTTCACCGGTGAGCGTGGCCGCGGCCATGATCTTGAGGGCGGCATTCTTGGCGCCGCTGATCGGGACCACACCGTTCAGCGGGACGCCGCCCTCGACCCGGAAGATCTCCCGCTGGACCTCGGGCGGCCGGTACTCCCACAAGAAGGGCCGCGCATCAACCACCGGCTATCCCCGCCGCCTGGAACCTTCGTGGCGGCGGTGCTCTGCGACCCTGATGCGCAGAAGGGCCTGCTGGAGTGCCGCACGCGCCGCTGACAGGTCGGTCCCTTCGACGAAGCCGGTCTCCAGCGCGCGCTCCGCCTCGCGTCGGGCCTCCTGGGCACGTTCGATGTCGATCTCCGCGGCCATGTCGGCGGTCTCGGCCATCACCACCACGCGATCAGGTTTGACCTGCACGAACCCGCCGATGATCGCGAACGATTCTTCGCTGCCGCCCTTGCGGATCCGCAGCTCGCCGAGGCCGAGCCTCGAGACGAGCGGCGTGTGGTGGGGCAGCACCCCGAGCTCGCCCTCGCTCCCCGGCAGTTGCACCGAGTCGACCGTGTCGGAATAGGCCAGGCGCTCGGGGGTGACGATGTCGAGCTGGATCGGCATGCCTAGGAGGCCATCTTCGCGGCGTTGGCCCGAACGTCGTCCATCGTGCCGGCGAGGAAGAACGCCTGCTCCGGGAGGGTGTCGGCCTTGCCTTCGAGGATCTCCTTGAACGACGCGACGGTGTCCTTGACCGGGACGTACTTGCCCTCCCGGCCGGTGAACACCTCGGCGACGAAGAAGGGCTGGCTCATGAACCGCTGGAGACGACGCGCGCGGGCGACCACGGCCTTGTCGTCCTCGGACAGCTCGTCCACCCCGAGGATGGCGATGATCTGCTCGAGGTCCCGATACCGCTGGAGGACGCGCTGCGTCTCGCGCGCAGTGTCGTAGTGGTCCTGCCCGACGACGAGCGGGTCGAGGACCCGCGACGTGGAACTGAGCGGGTCGACGGCCGGGTAGATGCCCAGCTCGGCGATGCTCCGCTCGAGACGGATCGTGGAGTCGAGGTGAGCGAAGGTCGTCGCCGGCGCAGGGTCGGTGTAGTCGTCGGCAGGAACGAACACGGCCTGGAGCGAGGTGATCGAGCCCTTCTTGGTCGAGGTGATCCGCTCCTGCAGTGCGGCCATCTCGGTCGCGAGGTTCGGTTGGTATCCGACGGCCGATGGCATCCGACCGAGGAGGGCCGACACCTCGGAGCCGGCCTGCGTGAAGCGGAAGATGTTGTCGATGAACAGGAGGACGTCACGGCCCTCCTCGTCCCGGAAGTACTCGGCCATCGTCAGACCAGTCAGGCCGACACGAAGGCGCGCTCCCGGCGGCTCGTTCATCTGGCCGAAGACGAAGGCCGTCTTCGCCAGCACGCCCGACTCGGTCATCTCGTGGATGAGGTCGTTGCCCTCCCGGGATCGCTCGCCGACCCCCGAGAACACCGAAACGCCGGCGTGCTCCTGGGCGACGTTCCGGATGAGCTCCTGGATGATGACCGTCTTGCCGACACCGGCACCGCCGAAGATGCCGACCTTGCCGCCCTTCTTGAAAGGGCAGATCAGGTCGATGACCTTGAGCCCGGTCTCGAAGACCTCGACTTCCGTTGTTTGCTGGTCGAAGGCCGGGGCGTCGCGGTGGATCGGGAGCATGTGTTCGGCGGAAACGTCACCTTTGCCGTCGATTGGGTGGCCGAGAACGTCGAACACGCGGCCGAGGGTGACCTCCCCGACCGGGACGGAGATCGGCCCGCCGGTATCGCGCACGTCCACGCCGCGGGCCAGACCGTCGGTCGTGGTCATGGCGACGGCCCGCACCCAGTTGTTGCCGAGGTGTTGCTGCACCTCGCACACGAGAGGGTCGAGCCCCTTGCGCTCGATCTCGACCGCGTTGTAGATCGCCGGCAGCTGACCGGCGGGGAATTCGATGTCGACGACCGGCCCGGTGATCCGGATGACCCGACCCGTCGCGCCGCGCGGTTTCGCTCCGTCGGTGCCGGATCGGCCCTGGCGGCCCTTTGCCTCTTTCGGGGTCGTTCGTGCAGCGGTTGCCATGGTCGGGGGTGCCTCCTGCGTCAGCGCGCCTGCGCGCCGGTCGCGATCTCGATCATCTCGCGGGTGATGTTCGCCTGGCGGACCTTGTTGTAGGCGAGGGTCAGGTCCTCGATGAGCTCCTCAGCGTTGTCGGTGGCGTTCTGCATCGCCACGGTCCGGCTCGATTCCTCGCTGGCCTTCGACTCCAGGACGGCCTGAAAGAGACGGGTCGCCACGTAGCGTGGCACGAGCGCCTCGAGGACCGCGGCCGGACTTGGCTCGAACAGGAACTGGTTGCCGGGAATGCCCTGCGTGTCCTCGGCCGGCTGCACGGGGAGCAGCTTCTCGAGGGTCGGTCGCTGGGTCAAGGTCGACACGAAATGGCTGTAGATGATGTCGACTCGGTCGAAGGTTCCCGCAAGGTAGTCGTCCGTGACCAGTCGAGCGATCGGCAGAACGTCGGCGAAGGTTGGCCGATCGCCGAGACCGGCGAAATGGGCTTCGAGCGGGACGCGCGCTCGACGCATCGCGTCGCGACCCTTGCGGCCGACCGTGACCAGGGTCAGGTCGCCCGAATGCTCCGTGATTTCGCGCGCCGAGAACCTGATCAGGTTGGCATTGAAGGGACCCGCCAGGCCGCGGTCCGTCGTGATCAGCACCATCATCCGTCGATTGCCTTCGCGCTGCGCCAGGAGCGGGTGGTCCTCGCCGGTCAGGACCGCCGCGAGATCGGCCAGCACCTCCTCGATCCGTTCGCTGTACGGACGCGATGCCAGCGTCGCGTCCTGGGCACGCTTCAGCTTTGAGGCGGCGACGAATTGCATCGCGCGGGTGATCTGCTTGATGTTCCCGACGTCGTTGATGCGGCGCCGGATCTCGCGCTGGCTAGCCATGTGCCCGATTATCCGGCCGCGGCGGGACCTGGCTCATTACGCCAGGAAGCCCTGGCGGAAGGCATCGATCGCCTCGTCGAGGGCCTTCGCGATCTCATCGGTCAGGGTTCCGCTCTCGGCCAGATCGGTGAGGATCTTGGGCTGCTCGGTCTCTAGGAACCGGTAGAACTGCGTCTCGAACTCCTTCACCCGGGGGGTCGGGACGTCATCGAGCTTGCCGGTGGTCGCGGTGTACAGGATGGCGACCTGCTTCTCAACCGGGAGCGGCTGGTACTGGGGTTGCTTGATGACCTCGGACAGCTTCTCGCCTCGGGTCAGCTGGTCCCTCGTGGCCTTGTCGAGGTCGGATGCGAACTGGGCGAAGGCGGCCAGGGCCCGGTACTGGGCGAGGTCCAGCTTGAGCGGCCCCGCGACCTTCTTCATGGCCTTGATCTGGGCCGCTGAGCCAACCCGCGAGACCGAGATGCCGATGTTGAGGGCCGGGCGCTGGCCGGCGTTGAAGAGGTCGGTTTCCAGGAAGATCTGGCCGTCGGTGATCGAGATGACGTTCGTCGGGATGTAGGCCGACACGTCGCCGGCCTGCGTCTCGATCATAGGCAGGGCAGTCAGCGAACCGCCGCCGTTCTCGTCGCTGAGACGAGCGGCCCGCTCGAGCAGGCGGCTGTGAAGGTAGAAGACGTCGCCGGGATAGGCCTCGCGGCCGGGCGGCCGGCGCAGCAGGAGGGCCATCTCCCGGTACGCCCAGGCGTGCTTGGACAGGTCGTCGTAGACGCACAGGGCGTCCTTGACGAGGACGCCGCCGATCTCGACGCCGACCTCCATGACCTCCTCGCCCATCGCCACACCCGAGTAGGGTGCGAGGTACTGGAGGGGGGCCGGATCCTCGGCGCCGGCCACGACCACGATCGTGTGGTCCATGGCGCCGTACTTCTCGAGCGTCGCCACGGTCTGGGCGACCGTCGAGAGCTTCTGGCCGATGGCGACGTAGATGCAGACGAGGCCCTTGCCCTTCTGATTGATGATCGCGTCGATCGCGATGGCGGTCTTGCCGGTCTGGCGGTCGCCGATGATCAGTTCGCGCTGGCCGCGGCCGATCGGGATCAGCGCATCGATCGCCTTGATGCCCGTCTGCACCGGGGTGTCGACGCCCTGCCGGACGATGACGCCGGGGGCGATCCGCTCCACCGGCCGCGTCTTGTCGCTGTTGATCGGGCCCTTGTCATCGAGTGGGCGCCCGAGTGGGTCGACCACGCGGCCGAGCAGCGCCGCCCCCACGGGGACCTCGACCACGCGGCCCGTCGTCTTGACCGTGTCGCCCTCCGCGATCCCGGTGTCGTCGCCGAGGATCACGACACCCACGGTCTCTTCCTCGAGGTTGAGGGCGATGCCCATTACGCCGCCGGGGAACTCGAGCAGCTCCGACGAGAGGGCCCCTTCGAGGCCGTACACCTGGGCGATCCCGTCGCCGACCTCGACGACCGTTCCCACGCTGCGCGACTCGGTCGTCCCCTCGAAATCGTCGATTGCCGACTTGATGATGCTGATGATTTCGTCCGAGCGAATGGCCATCGTTTCTCCGTTTCGGGCGCCGCCGCCCAGGCTTTGGGTTTCCGGTGCGCTGGCTAGCGCGTGCCTGCCATGAGCTGGCTCCGCAGCCGCTCGAGGCGGCCGCGGACGCTGGCGTCGTAGAGTCGGTCGCCGATCCGGACGACGACGCCGCCAATGAGGTCGGCGTCCACGTCCGAGCGGAGGTCGACGCTCGACCCTGCCATCGCCTCGACGCGGGCACGGATTGCTTCCGTCTCATCCTCGTCGAGCGGCGTTGCGGTCGTGACGACCGCCTCGACGATGCCCCGCTCGCGGTTCAACCGACGGACATACTGAGCTGCGACGTTCGGCAGGACGTCGACTCGTCCCCGGCGCGCCAGGAGTCGGACGAGGTTGCGGACACCCGTCGGGACGCGCCCATCCAGGAGGCGATCGATGACGGCCTCCCGGTCGGCCAGCGGCACCGCGGGGTTGTCGATGATTTCGGCGACCTTCTCGTCCGCGGCCAATTCCGCAGCGAGGGCCAGCCCGTCACGCCATTCGTCGAGCGCCTTGTCCCGCATCGCCAGCTCGTAGGCGGCTTCGGCATACCGCCGGGCGGCCGTCGAGGGTCGGGCCATCAGTCTCTCGACTCCGCGGTGGCCGACTCGCGCAGGAATTCCTCCACGAGCCGGCGCTGGCGCTCGCCGGTCATGGACTCCCCGACGACCTTGCCGGCGGCCGCGAGCGCCAGGTCCGCCACTTCGGCACGAAGGTCGGAGATCGCCCGCTGCTTCTCAGACTCGATGTCGGCCGTCGCGCGCTCACGCATCCGGTCGAGCTCTTCGCGGGTCGCCACGATGTCGGCGTCGCGGGTCTCCTGGGACACTTTCTGGGCCCGGTTGATGATCTCGTTCGCCTCGCGACGAGCTTCCTGGATCGCGGCCACGCGCTCTTTCTCGGCGTTCTCGCGATCCTGGCGGGCCTGCTCCGCGTCCTTGAGGCCCTGCTCGATGCGCGCCCGACGCTCGGCCAGCATCCGGCTCACGGGTCCGAGGCCGAACACGTACAAGAGCGACAGGAACACGATGAAGTTGAGCGACGCGACGATCACCCAGAAGAGGTTGATCTCGAGACCGGTGTTCTCCGTCGCCTGGGTGAGCGGTGCGATCGCTCCCGCGGCGGCTGGGCCAATGATGGCCAGCAGGTCCACGCAGCGCCTCGCCTACTTGATGAACAGGGAAAGCAGCCCGACGACGATCGCCAGCACGCCGAGGCCTTCGGCAAAGCCCGCGAGGATGATCGCCAGTCCGCGGATCTGGGCGGTCGCGTCGGGATTTCGGCCGATCGCGCCGGACGCCAGACCGGCGAGAATGCCGATGCCGATGCCGGGGCCGATGACCCCGAGGGCCGCGAGACCTGCACCGATGTGTTCCATGTGGTCCTCTCCTCCTTGACCGGGCGGGGGCCCGGGTCCCTTGAACGACTAGTGTGCAGCGCCCGGCTGGAGTCCGGACGGCGCCCTGCTGTCCTGGCCATGTGGCTCGGAGATCTCCTCGGCCGGATGCTCCTCATGACTCTCGATGGCGATGAGCGTGAACATCAGGGTCAAGGTCGAGAAGATCAGGGCCTGGACGAAGTTGAGCAGGAGCTCCAGCCCGAGCATGCCGACAGGAATGATGGCGATCGTCAGCGCCGTCAGGACGCCGATTGCGACCTCGCCACCGAAGATATTGCCGAAGAGCCGCATCGACAGCGTGACGGGCTTGATGAACTCGAGGAAGAATTCGATGAGCCCCACGAAGAGGTCGACGAGACCGTTGCCGAACCCACGCTTGAACCCCGAGAAGACGAAGAACTTGCCGAGGTAGCCCCGCACGCCGTTGGCCCGGAAGCCCTGGTACTCGAAGTACAGGAAGGCGACGATCGCGAGGCCGATCGTGATGTTCACGTCGCTGGTCGGCGCGCGCAAGGCGTCCACCCTGCCGAAGAATGGCACGAGGCCGCTCCAGTTCGCGAACAGGATGAACAGGAAGAAGCCGGCGAAGATCGGGACGTGGCGCCGTGCTCCTTCGCCACCGAGCGAGATCGCGAAGTTCTCGAGCAGCTCGTAGATGAACTCGATGACGTTCTGGACCCGAGCCGGCACCAGGCGCAGGTCACGCGTCAGGAGAATCACCGCCGCGAGGACGAATGCGATCACGATCCAGCTGGTGAACAACGTCGCCGAGATGCTCGGATGGAAGAACACGATCTGTCCGGCGGGCGGCTGGCTCGATGGCGCAAGGTCCCAGATCACCTTGGGGGCCGGATATTCGATGTTCGCCGAAATCAGGTCCGGAATGCTCGTCACGTGCTTGCCTGGCTCGCCTGCCGGGTACGGCGGGATGAAGATGAAGGCGAGGATGTCGAGCACGATGACGGCCGGGATCAGGATCTTGAAGATCGATGCCGGCGATCGGCCGGCCCTGACCGATCCGCCGGCCGCGGCCGCAGCGTCACCGCCCGGCTGCGTCTCCTCCGGGGTGGGGGCCTCGTCCTCGGGCCGTGATTCGCCGGCCACAGTCTGGGCCTCCCGGCCCTGGGCACCGGCAGGGGGTCGCTGCTCGTCGGTTGGCACGCTCGCTCCGTCCACCGAGGCGCCGCCCTTGCAGCGCCTGCTTGAAGGTCAATCGAACCTCGCCAGAAAGCGCCTGATCAAGCGATAGGCGCCGACGCCACCGATCCCGAAACCGCCGAGAAAGCCGATCAGGACGAGGGCGGGGTTGGTTCCCAATTGGTCATCGATCCAATGCCCGGCGAGGGCGCCCGCCAAGGTCGTCACGAGCAGGGTGATGCCGATTTCGGAGAACAGCGCCAGGTAGGCACCGCCCTCACCGGGCCCGATCACGCGCGCCCTGACAAAGCCCGCGGAGTATAGCAGCTGCGGTTTGGGCGAACCGTCGAACGCGGGCCTTGCGGCCGGCCTTGAGAAGTCCCCTGACCGAGCGTTACGGGCCTCCGGAAGGGGGCGGTGAGTCCGACGGCGTCGGGGTCGGGGTCGGGGTCGGCGTAGGAGTGGGCGTGGGCGTCGGGGTCGGGGTCGGGGTCGGCGTGGGCGTGGCGGTCGGCGTCGGCGTGGGCG
>DATCPH010000177.1:0-1829 GCA_036570185.1 Candidatus Limnocylindrales bacterium
CAGTTCGTGCCGGAATGGGTAATCCTCTTGGTCGACTTGAGGAGATTTACTTTGGCGTGCCCGCCCAGCTCCCTGATCTGGAGAACTGCGCTCCCACCATGAGACACCGCGATGGTCCCGGACTTGGGGGTAAACGCCAGCATGTACGCGCCCACCCGCGCTTTGATCTTCTGATTCGCGGTAGACGCATGTCGCGATGAGGCGGCTGCTGCGGCACCAACAAGAAGAAGGACTGCAACAGCAATGCGAGCTGCCGCGCGAATAATGGTGCTCCTCATGATTCCTCATCAAGTCTACGAAACTGCCCCGCTCCCCGGTCCGGCGTTGACAGGTAGCTGACGCTCGGAGCGCGCTCGACCCTGACGACTTCCGCGCCGGCTACGACGACCGACGCACACACGAAGCCGAGTGCTGGAACACCACGACGAAGCCGCCGCCGATGCGACCGGCGCGCACGAGCTGCCCACCAACGACAGCTCCTTCAGCAAACCTCGACGGCTAGCCCGTATGGAGTGCCCGGCGCCTCGCTCGTACGTTGGCGCGGGTTGCCGTCGGGCTAACGCAGAGGAAGCGGCTTCGGGCGTCCTTGAAGTACACCTGATCAGGGACGACGCGCAGGAGCATCTCGAAGAGGAAACGGTTCGTCGAGGGACCAGGCGACGTCGTCTGCTTCGCGCTTCCGATGGCCGAAGATCTTCACTTCGCCAATCCGGGGTGTGCTGCCATTGCCAGGTGGAGTGCACCGAGGACGCCGGCGCGGTCGCTGAGGGCCGGCGGGACGATGAAGTGGTCGATGTTGCCGACCTCGCGAGCGAGCTCGATGTAGCCGCTCATGAGCTCCTCCACCTGAGTCCGGACGATCGGCAGAAGGCCGGGCTTCTTGACCACACCGCCGCCAAGTACAACGCGCTCCGGCGAAACCGTGAGGACGGCATTCATGATCCCGATCGCAAGGTAGCGCGCCTCGAGCGCCCAGGCGGCCTGATCATCGAGCTGTTCGGCCGGCTTGCCGTAGCGAGCGCGCAGCGCTTCGCCGGAGGCCACGCCCTCGAGGCAGTCACGATGGAACGGGCAGGAACCGGGGAACGGATCGACGGCGTGGTCATGTGGGATGAGGATGCGGCCGAACTCGGGATGCATGAGCCCGTGGACGGGTCGGCCATTGAGGACGATGCCGGCACCGATGCCCGTGCCCACCGTCATGTAGATGAAGTTCGACAGCCCCCGAGCGACGCCCCAGCGCTGCTCGGCAAGCGCTGCCGCGTTCACATCGGTGTCGAAGGCAACGGGGATGTCGAGCTCCTCGCTGAGCGCGCCGACGACGTTGGTGTTGCTCCAACCCGGTTTCGCGGTCTTTGTGATCCAGCCGAACGTCTCCGATCCGACGCGCACATCGACGGGCCCGAAGGAGCCGACGCCGAGGGCGGCAACGCGGACACTGTCGCGCTTGAAGAACTCGACGACGCGACCCAGCGTCTCGGGTGGCGTCGTCGTCGGGATGACCTCGACCTCGGTGAGATCGACTGGGCCGGTGCCCTTGGCGCACACCCACTTCGTTCCACCGGCCTCGACGCCGCCGAAGACGGCTGGATCGGATGCGGCCGGCGCGCAGTCCGGGTCGAGAGGATCGGTGAGTGTGCTCATTGCGTTGGCCGGTGTGTGGATCGCCGGGACTTCCACCTAGCCCGGCGTTGGTAGAAGGTTGGGAAGCAACAGCCTGAGTGTGTTCTGCTGGATGGAGGCGGCCAGAGCCAGCCCGATGACGGTCGCCAGCCCCGTGGCCGATGTGAAGACCAGCGCACCCAGCCAGACGAGGGAAACCGTCAGGC
>DATCPH010000178.1:0-3848 GCA_036570185.1 Candidatus Limnocylindrales bacterium
GCGACTCTGCACGTCTCGAAGCGGTAGCGGGAACAGGGCAAGCTCGCCCACCCCGAAACTGCGTCGCGATCAGCCGCTGAGGCCGACCCAAGCGCGACCCACGGGAGTGTCAGGTCTCCGCGGCGAAGCGATAGCGCGGGAGTCGATCCTCAGCAACGGATCGTACGGGGACGCGGCAACTGGCCGATCGCTAGACCAGACACTACGGAACGCTCGTGTCGATTGGCGGCGCATCAGCGTTGCCCCACCGAACCGCCCGAGCGCAGCCAGATGGACGACGACGCCGGGTGCATCGTCCGCTCCAGCGTCGTCGAGAGGGCGACGGCCAGGCGGTCGACCTCGACCTCGTCTCGAACCCGGGCGGCAAAGCTCTCGATCTCGCGCACTGCGTCGTAGCGGGAGCGGTAGAAACGCCGATCGACGACCGCCTGGATCCGCCGCCGGACCGGGGCGAAAAGCGCGAAGACGACGAGGGTCGACGCCGCTACCGCGACCGGACCGCCGTTGGCCGTGAACGGTGCAAGAGCCGACTGGAGCCCCACGAACCCGGCCACGTAGACAGCTCCCAGGATCGCCGTCAGGACGGCGTACGCGAGCGTCCGGCTGATGATGCGGTCGATTTCGTATAGGCGGTAGCGGAGGATCGCGATGCCGGCTGCGATGGGCAGCAACGGTGAGAGGACTACCGATGCGATGGAGACCAGTGGGCCGACGCCCGGATCGATGTTCAGCACGAAGGGCGTGATGGCCAGCACGACGATCTCGATCGAGCCCGCGAACGTGAACCACTTGAGTTGTTGGCGCTCGATGGCGCGCGATCGCCGGAAGCGGGCGATCAGGCCGACCACGGACGCAAGGGCCGCCAATACCAGCAGGAGCAGGCCGCCTAACTGCAGCGCCCCAGCGATCGCGACCGCCGGATCGGCAGAGGTGATCGGCCCGGGGTAGTCGATGAGTGCCACGCCCCGGAACCGCCACGTCGCGATCGCGATGGGCGCGACCATCAACACAAGAACGAGCGCCGTCATCCAGATCACGGGGCGCCAGCGCCGTGACGGCAAACGCCCGTCGGGAAATAGCAGGACGGACAGCGTTAGCAACAACACGTAGCCGGGCGCCCAGTCCCATGTGCCGGCCCACGCCGCCTCGGCTGCGAACGGCAACGACCCGAGATTCGTGATGAGCCCGTAGGCCGAGTATTGACCGTTGAACGTGTCGAGCGCCTGTGACAGGCCGATCACGAGGAAGATCCAGCCGATCGCGTTCTCAGGTCGCCTCGACGCAATGGTCCAGCCGACAATCGGAAACGCCGCCCCGCTTACGAACCCGCCCACGGCGTAGGTGTAGACGGGAACCGGTTGGCCGGACGTAATCGTGCGGGCAACGACGACGACCGTCCCGATCTCGATCACCAGTGCCAGTCCGGCGAGAAGCGTCGCCGCGATCGACGATCGGCGCATCAGGGCCGACCTCCGTCGCCCGAGCGTAGCCAGATCGAGGCCGACGCCGGCTGCATGGTTCGCTCGCGCGTCCACGCCCCGGTCACCCGCTCGACCCCGGCTGGACAAGGGCGGGGACCGCCGAGGGGCGAGAGCGCGCCCGTGGGCGGAAATCGGTGCGACGGAGAGCTCGTTCCGTCTCCATTGCCGGAATGATCGTCGGCAGCCGTCCCGGAAACGTTACGAGCTCCCAGCCCGAAGACACCGGCCAGTCGACGCTAACTCGGCGACCGTCGACTGGGCACGATGGCAAGATCGTGGCTGTCCCGGCCCGGGCCGATTTGCTGCGGAGCTCGGCCGCTCCACTCGGCGGTCGTGATGGGCGGATACCCGGAGCCTTCCTGGCCGCCCGGCAGAGGCCCCCGTTGGCGCGATCTCACCAAACCCCCAAAGGGATCGCCGTCGACGTGCGGAACGGGGGCCATGCACATCCTAGCCCTCTACCCAAATCTCATGCCCGTTCGGCTGGTTACGCTACCGAAACCCACGGCTGAGTAGGCTCCCGCCATCCGCTGCGGCCAGCGGTTGGGCCTCAGCTCCGCGACGGAGCCATCGGGCATGGATCGGCCCGGTATACGCTGCGTCGACACGCGTACGGGGAGAGACATGATCCACGCCGACGCCAGCACGACTATCCGGCGACCCATCGCCGACGTCTTCAGCTACGTGACCGATCCGACGAACGAGCCCGCCTGGCATACCGACGCGGCCGAGGCGCGGCCGCTCACGGCTGGTCCGATCGGGGTGGGCAGCCACATCGCCTACGTGTTCCCGTTCATGGGTCGGCGCTCGAGGTCGATCGGCGAGGTCGTCGCGTTCGAACCGCCGCACCTGGAAGCGATCCACTTCGACAGCGGCCCGTTTGGACTCAAGCCCAGGATCACCTACCACTTCGAGGACCTCGGCGGGTCTGTCCGCTTCACGCGCCAGGCCGAGGCAGACACCCCGGGCCTCACCCGCCTGATCGCGCCGTTCATGCAGCGCCTGCTGGCCCGCCGGAGCACGTTGTTCGTCGAGAACCTTCGGCAACGGCTCGAGGGAGCCTGACAACCGCCAGTCCAGGCGGCTACCTGAGTCGTGATGTCCGACCGCGGGCCGTGACGCTATTGCAGCATCTTTGTCCACGCTCCGAAAAAGGAGACGCCGAGCCTATCGAGCGGCGCCTTAACCCGGATCCACCGATCGCTGACGCGTGATTGCCTTCATGGATGACGAATCAGGTGCCCATCTGAACTGGGAAGATGGCGTTGAAGACGACCGCCGGCAGCGTCAGCTGGACCTGGAAGGTGGGGTCGAGGACCTCAGCTGGATCATGGCCGGTGACGGTCAGCTGCTCGAAGGGCGGATCGACGGTGTCAGCGACCCTGAAGGGTTCAATTTTCCCGACTTGGGGTCTGCGGCACGGGTAGCATGCGCTCCCCTCTACCCGAAGGAGCCATGCTGTTCTCGCTCCTGTACTTCCTGGCCCGCCGTCTCGTCGAAGCCGGAGGTCGGCTACAGGATGAGAAGGACATCGAGCTCCTGGTGCTCCGGCACCAGGTGAAGGTGCTGCAGCGGCAGGTGAAGCGCCCTCGACTCAACCGTCTCGACCGGGTCCTGTTGGCGGCGGCGAGCAGGGCGATGACGAGGAGCCGCTGGTCCTCGTTCGTGGTGCGGCCGGAGACCCTCCTCCGCTGGCATCGGGAACTCGTCAGGAAGAAGTGGACCTATCGGAGGACGGGCCAGCCCGGCCGGCCGCCGATCGAGCCCGACGTCCGGGACCTGATCGTCCGCCTCGGCCGGGAGAACCCCCGCTGGGGGTACCAGCGGATCCGCGGCGAGCTGCTGAAGCTCGAGATCCGGATCTCCGCGACAACGGTCCGGACGATCCTGCTGCGACACGGCCTGGACCCTGCTCCCCGCCGGGCCGGCCCAACGTGGACCGAGTTCCTCCGGTCACAGGCGGCGGGGATCCTCGCGACCGACTTCTTCACCGTCGAGACGATCACGCTCAAGACGATCTACGTCCTTCTTCTTCATCGAGCTCGCGACCCAGGGTCAGCGGGCCGTTGTCCCGCCCTACTGGACGGCACCCGACACTCCGGTCGGGTGGAGTGATAGGACGCCGCCGTATAGACGGCGCGCCAATGGCGGGGGTCGGGCACCCCCTCGATCGAACATTCGCTGGTCGTCTTCACCATGTCGCCCAAAATCTCCACCCAACCCGCGAGGAGGCTCAGCTCCGCGCCCCGACGGCCTCGAACCAGAGCGAGCTATCCCGCAGCACGGCGAGCCAGTGTGCTCGGTCGGCGGTCTTTGCGCGGAACTCCGGCCAGTGCGTGCCACAGATCTCGACGAGGTCCTGCGGAG
>DATCPH010000179.1:0-2362 GCA_036570185.1 Candidatus Limnocylindrales bacterium
AGGAGTGTCCCCCCGAGTGGTGGGAATTGAGCGCGGCCCCTGACGCCGGCTGAGCCGGACAGCCAGAGGCCACCGGTGTGATTCTCAGCGTGTTCCGACCAAGGATCACGCAGAGGAGACCCAACCGATGGCCCTGTCACAGTCTGCCCTGTCCGAACTGCTCGACGCCATCCGCGCGGGCGGATCGGTCGACGTCATGCGCGAGGCGATGACGTTCATCCTCCAGGAGCTGATCGAGTTCGAAGCCGCCCAGGCGATCGGCGCCGGTCGATACCAGCGGACCGACGAGCGCACGACCCACCGCAACGGCTCCCGAGGCCGCCTGCTCAGCACGAAGGCCGGCGACGTCGAGCTGCGCATCCCGAAGCTCCGGTCGGGCTCGTTCCTGCCCTCGCTGCTGGAGCCACGCCGACGGATCGACCGGGCCCTCTGGGCGGTCGTCATGGAGGCCTACGTCCACGGCGTCAGCACCCGCAAGGTCGACGATCTCGTCGCCGCGTTGGGCATCGATGCCGGGATTAGCAAGAGCGAGGTATCCCGGATCTGCGGGGAGCTCGATGCGGTCGTGGCTTCCTTCCGCGACCGCTCCCTGGCTCACACCCGCTTCCCGTACGTGTTTCTCGACGCGACCTACGTCAAGGCGCACGAGGGCGCGTCGGTCGTGAGTAAGGCGATCGTCATCGCGACGGGGGTGACCGCGAGCGGCGACCGGGAGGTCCTCGGGCTGGCCGTCGGCGACAGCGAGGACGGCGCGTTCTGGACGGCCTTCCTGCGCTCGCTCCGGGCACGGGGCCTCGCCGGCGTGCGCCTCGTCATCAGCGACGCCCACGAGGGCCTCAAGGGCGCGATCGGCGCCGTCCTCCTGGGGGCGGCCTGGCAACGCTGCAGAGTCCACTTCCTGCGCAACGTCCTGACCCGCATCCCCAAGGGTTCGGCCGAGATGGTCCTCGCCGCGATCCGCACGATCTGGGCGCAGCCTGACGCCCTCGCCGTGCGCGACCAGCTCGACGAGATCGCCGACAAGCTCGAGCCCCGCTTCCCGGTCGTGGCGGCGATGCTCGTCGCGGCGAAGGATGAGGTGACCGCATTCGCGGCCTTCCCGGTCAGCCACTGGAAGAAGATCTGGAGCACGAACCCGCTGGAGCGGGTGAACAAGGAGATCAAGCGCCGGACCGACGTCGTGGGGATCTTCCCCAACGAGGTTGCCGTGACCCGCCTCGCCGGGGCGGTCCTGCTCGAGATCCACGACGAGTGGGCGGTGGCCGAGCGGCGCTATCTCGCCGAGGGCTCCATGGCCCTCCTTGACCGGGTCGCCGATGATGATCAGACCAAGGAGGTGGAGCGAGCCAACAACCTGCTGCTGGCGTCCTGAGCGACGCCGCTGAGACCGTCGCTGCGGATCACGACGGAGCGCTCAAATTCCACCACTCCAGGGGGCACGGCCCCTGGCCAGGCGGCAAGTCGCTGGGGAGCACCGATGAATTCGGCGTCACGACCCGGCAGTTCGACGCAAGCGAGCTGATCTGGACCTTCCTCAGCCGCCACATCTGACGCCCCATCCCACCTGCGCGGCGAAGCGCCTTACCGCCGTCACCGCGCTCCGCAAACATTCTCGATCTCCAGTCGCCCTATCGGCGCGAACCGCCGTTAGAGCTGAGCAAGAACCCTGTACAGGTCAACGCTCTCCAGCTTCATGAAGCCGGGACGGGAGCGGTACGTATTCGTTCTAACCCCGCTCGTGCGGCTTCCTCGTCCTCGAAAACAAGCACATTCAACGTTCCGCCCGACCCGTCCGTCATCCACAAGGCCGGACCGATCCCCGGGGCTTGTCGCGTGCGCGGAAGGACGTTGGCCATCAGGTGCTCTCCGCTACCCTCGATGACGTCTCGATCTCCGGTTTCCGAAGATCGACTCGCGTTCAACGAGACGCCTCCTGCGGACCAGCGTGCCCGTTTCGGCGACAGGTTCGTCGCCTTCCTCCGGTCCCTGGGCTATCCCCAGACGGAGGCGAACGAGCTCGCCTTCGGGTTCCTGCCCGACCTGCTCGAGTACGACCCGTCCAGCCCGCCCGGCTATCCCAACGGCCGGGGCCTCACGATGACAGCGCCGACCTCCTCGCTGCCCTGCTGACGAGGGGGCGGATAACCAGCGACGGTGTCGGGCCGCACAAGGACCTTCTCGACGAGTTCCCCTATCTCGGCGCGCCACACCCCGCTGAAAAGCCCTAGTGTCTCACGCCGCAATGGACTTGATTCTTGAATCGGGTCGGCGTACTGTCCGGAGCATGGCTGCTCATCCGGCTCCTCCGTTGGCTGTCAGTGAGTCCGAAGCTGAAGCCCTCCGCGCGATGACGCGGGCGGGC
>DATCPH010000180.1:0-12320 GCA_036570185.1 Candidatus Limnocylindrales bacterium
GGGCGGGCGGGCGGGCCGTCAGTCGCGAATACAATGGCGAGGTGACCTCATCTGCCCGGCCGGACACCGGCCCCCGTGCCCAGTCGGCGGCCCTTGTAACGGCCGTGCCCACCCGAATCCACGCCGATCGCGAGGCGAGAACGCTCGCCATCGAGTGGGCCGACGGACACCTCACGACCTACGAATTCACGCCGCTTCGGTGGCTCTGTCCGTGCGCCTACTGCCGCGGCGAGGCCGGCATGCCCGGCTGGCTCGACTCTGCCCCGACGCTGACCGACCAGCAGACCCGGATGGTCGACATCCAGCTCGTGGGCTCATACGCGGTCGCTCCGAGCTGGGGAGACGGGCACCACACGGGCTACTACACGTTCGACCTGTTGCGCGACCGGTGCCCGTGCCTTGAGTGCACGGATCGCCGCGCCGCTCTTGCGGGGAACCGTCCCGACCGCGCGGGGGGCCACGCAGCTCACAACACCGAGAAGGAGGCCTCGTGATCGTTTCCACGGCTCCATTCATCGCCGGGCATCGCGTCGTCGAGACGAAGGGGATGGTTTTCGGCCTCGTCGTTCGAAGCCGGGGCTTTTCCGGGAACCTCATCGCCGGCCTTCGCTCCCTCGGCGGCGGGGAGATTCACGAATACACCGAGCTGCTCGAGGACACCCGCCGGCAGGCCCTCGACCGGCTCGTGCAGAACGCCACCCTCATGGGCGGCAATGCGGTGATCTCGATGCGGTTCGACAGCTCGGAGCTGGCGGGCACGATGTCCGAGATCGTTGCTTACGGAACATCGATCGTGGTGACTCCCGACGGCGAGGCGCCGCAGGCGACCGAGTAGCCGGGGAGGCGTGGCAGGACGATGAGAACCACGATTCGTGGAGCACTCGTCCTGGTCGGTGGGCTGATCGCCCTCGGCGGGCTGGTCGCGTTGGCGGCCGGGCCGCAGATGGCATTACCAGGACTCTGGAGCGTCGCGACCGGGCTCTTTCTCGTCGCCATGGCGGTGATCGAGCGCGCCCGATACCGGTCGGAGGCCGCTGAGAAGGCCAACGCCCCGGCAGGTCCGGGCGGCGGCGAAACCCCTGATGCGGAGCCGGTCATCGCGGCGGCATTCAGCCGGACGGACGAGGTCTTCGTCGACCCCTCCAGCGGGCATCGGATGCGCGTCTTCATCAATGCACGCACCGGCGAGCGACGCTACGTGGCCGAAGTGTGACGTCGCGCGTGCTATCCTCGCCCGCCCGAGCCCCTGCACGCCACCGCACGCGACTGGAGCGCCACTCGACCCGATGACCGCAGTCCGATCCGCGGTGACGAGCACGAACGGTGCGCCCCGGACCCGGTCCCGAGCGGCGCGACCGGCGACCCCGATGCCGTACCTCAACCGGGAGCTGTCCTGGCTCGAGTTCAACGCGCGCGTCCTTCACGAAGCTCGGGATGAGCGCAATCCCCTCCTCGAGCGGGTCAAGTTCCTGACGATCTTCGCCAGCAACATGGATGAGTTCTTCCAGGTCCGCATCGCCGGCCTTCGTCAGCAGGTCCAGGCAGGATCGGTGGCGACCTCGCCCGACAGACGGACGGCGGCCGAGCAGTTGACGGTTGCGCGGGAGCGGATCCTCCAGCTCGTCTCGGACCTCAGCGACATCTACGGCGACGTCCGCGCACGGCTCGCCGAGGAGCGGATCGAGATCGTCAGCTATGCCGACGTGCCGGAGCACCATGCCGCGCTCCGGCAGCGCTTCCTCGACGAGATCTTCCCGGTGCTGACGCCCCTGGCGGTGGATCCCGGCCATCCGTTCCCGTATATCTCGACGCTCAGCCTCTCGATCGCCATCGGACTTCGAGATCCGGAGAACGGCGAGCGCCGCTTCGCACGAGTGAAGGTCCCGCCGGTTCTGCCGCGCCTGCTCCAGCTCGAGCCCGGTCGCTTCGTGCTCATCGACCAGGTCATCGAGGCCAACCTTGACCTCCTCTTCTCGGGCATGGAGATCGTCGAGCATCACCTCTTCCGGGTGACACGCAACGCCGACCTGGCGATCGAGGAAGACGAGGCCGACGACCTCCTCATGGCCATCGAAGAGGAGCTCCGGCGGCGGCGGTTCGGCGAAGCGGTCCGCCTGGAGGTCGAGCGCTCCATGCCGGCGGCCACCCGCCAGATCCTGTTGCGCGGCATCGGCCTCCGCGAGGACGACGCCTACGAGATCCGGGGCATGCTCGATCTCACGGGTCTGCGCCAGATCGCGGAGCTCGACCGCCCCGATCTCAAGGACGAGCCGTGGACGCCCGTCACGCCCCCCCGGCTGATGCCGCCCGACGAGGACGAGCCGACCGACGTCTTTGCAGCCATCCGCTCCGGCGACATCCTCGTCCACCATCCGTACGAGAGCTTTACGGCCTCGATCGAGCGGTTCATCGCCCAGGCCGCCGACGACCCCGAGGTCCTGACGATCAAGCAGACGCTGTACCGGACGTCGGGCGACTCGCCGATCGTCCGCGATCTCATCCGCGCGGCGGAGCGCGGCAAGCAGGTGGTGGTCCTGGTCGAGATCAAGGCTCGCTTCGACGAGGAGGCGAACATCGTCTGGGCCCGCAAGCTCGAGCAGGCCGGCGCCCACGTCGTGTACGGCCTCGTCGGCCTGAAGACCCACTCCAAGACGTGTCTCGTGGTCCGGCGGGAGGGTTCCGGGCTCCGGCGATATGTCCACATCGGGACGGGCAACTACAACCAGCGCACGGCCCGGACGTACGTCGACCTGGGCCTCCTCTCGTGCCGGCCCGAGCTCGGCGCGGACGTCACGGACCTGTTCAACGTCCTGACCGGCCTCTCGCGGCAGCGCTCGTTCCGCCGCCTGCTCGTCGCGCCGCTCAGCCTGCGGCGCCGCTTCCTGGAGCTCGTCGACCGGGAGATCGAGCATTCGAAGGCCGGCCGTCCGGCTCGGATCGTCCTCAAGCTCAATGCGATCGTGGACGTCGCCTGCATCGAGGCCCTCTACCGCGCCTCGCAGGCCGGCGTCTCGATCGACCTGATCATCCGGGCCGCATGCTCCCTCCTCCCGGGCCTCGAGGGCTGGTCCGAGACCATCAAGGTCCGCTCCATCGTCGGCAAGTACCTCGAGCACTCCCGGATCTGGGGCTTCGAAAACGGCGGCGCGACCGAGTGGTACATGGGATCGGCGGACCTGATGGACCGGAACCTCGACCGGCGCGTCGAGGCCGTGGTCCCGGTCGAGGACGCCGAGGCGCAGAGTCGCATCGTCCAGATCATCAACACGATGCTCGCCGACGACCGCCGATCGTGGCAGCTCGGTCCCGACCAGGCCTGGCGGCGAACCGAGGCGATCCTGGGCCGCGCCGGAACGACCGACACGCACGAAGTGCTCGAGGACCTGGCCCTCGCGGTGGGTGCCGTCGCCTCGATGCCGCACCGGCCCGGCGCCGGCACCGGTTCAATGGACCCGCGGGCATGAGCACGCCCGTCGAGGTCGAGCTCAAGTTTCGCGTCAACGACACGGCCGCCGGCTTGCGCGCCGTGACGTCCGATGTTCTCGGCGACTTCCGCGCGGCCTCCCCGATCCGGAGCCGCCAGATCGAGGACCGCTACGTCGATACCGCCGACGGTGCCATGGCCCGCGCCGGCTTCGCGGCACGCCTGCGGCAAACGCCCGACGAAACGCTCATCACGGTCAAGTCCGCGGTGCGCCGCTCGACGGGCCGGGTCCACCGTCGCGACGAGGTCGAGTCTCCCGCAAGCCGCAGCCTGGTCCCCGCTGAGTGGCCGTCTTCAGCGGCCCGGTCGCTCGTCCTGGAGCTGGCCGGCGACGCGACCCTGATCGAGCGGGTGACGATCCGGCAGCTTCGCACCCAGCGTGACTTTGCCGACGGCGACACTGTCGTGGAACTGAGCCTCGATCAGGTCGACGTCGTCGCCCACGGCGACATCCTGGAGCGGTTCGTCGAGCTCGAGGCCGAGCTCAAGTCGGGCGACGAGGGCAAGCTCGATCGCCTGTCGGCGATCCTCGCGGCCGATCCCGCCTTCGATGACGCTATCGAATCAAAGCTTGAGCGGGCAATCGCTGCGGTCGACCGGGCACCTGAGGCATCTGATCGCGATCGAAAGCCTGCGCGAAGGAGTCCGTCGAAGACCGATGGTTCGTCGACGAGCGACCGCTCCTCGCGGGCCAAGCAGACGTCAAGCGCCCCCGCCTCGCGGAACGACGCCGCCTCCTCGACGAACGCGGCGCGATCCGGCATCGTGGCGTCATCGGACGGTCGAGTTGGCTCGTCCCAGGACCGCGACGGCGGACCCTCGCGATCGGCATCGATCGACATCACCTCCCGGTCCGCGGAAGCGGCGTCCGTGCCACCCCTCGTGGTCGGCAAGAGTCCTGGCGTGACCGCCGACGACTCGGTCGGGGAGGCCGGCCGCAAGGTGCTGCGGTTCCAGCTGGCTCGGATGCTCGCGGCGGAGGCTGGGACGCGCGAAGGCAGGGATCCGGAGGAGCTCCACCACATGCGCGTCGCGACGCGGCGGATGCGGGCCGCGTGGCGCGTCTTCGGTGACGGCTTCAGGCCGGGTCGGACGAAGCGCCACCGCAAGCGACTGCGTGAGGTCGCGAGCCGGCTCGGCGCGGTCCGCGATCTCGACGTGCTGATCGAGGCGGCCGAGAAGCACCGTGAAGCGTTGCCGGCCGCGGAACGACGGGCCCTGGAGCCCCTCATGGCGTCGTGGCATCGGGCCCGCGATGACGCCAGGACCCTCCTGCTCCGTGAGCTCGACTCGGACGCCTACCTTCGGTGGGTCGAGGAATTCCGGGTCTTCGTCCAAACGGACGGCAGCGGCGCCCTGCCGATCATTTCGACCGAGCCGCACCGGATTCGCGATACGGCGCCGCAGCGGATCTGGGCCGCTTACGAGCACGTTCGGGCCTACGAGCCGGTGCTTCGCTGGGCCGACGTACCGACCCTTCACGACCTTCGCATCGCCGCGAAGTGGCTGCGGTACACGATGGAATTCGTGCGCGAAGCGCTCGGGCCGGATGTCGCGCCATTGATCGAGCGGGTGACGGCCCTCCAGGATCACGTCGGGCACCTCCACGACGCGGACGTCGCCGCTTCGATGGGTCGCAGCTTCCTCGTTGAAAACGTCGGAGGGCTGAGCGAGCTCCAGACGGCAGCGATCGGTCGCTACCTCGTCGCGTCCGAGAAGGACGTCCTCCGGCTCCGCCGATCGGTCGGCGTGCCATGGCGAGCCGCCGCGGGCCTGGCCTTCAGGCGTCGACTCGGAAGGGTCACCGCCGCGCTCTGAGGTCCTGTTCGCCTTCGCAGCCGCGGAACGGCGTCAGCGCGTCCAGCCATGGGCGAGCCAAGCCAGGCCTGCTGGCCAGTCGGCTCCGGCGTGGACGGACGCGAGCACCGCGCCCTCGCGAATGCCCGCCTCCGACACGTGGACGCGGTTGACTCCGTAGCGCTCCATGATGGCGGCGACGATTGCGGCACCGGCCGGGAGGATCCGAGCTCGCTCGGGGCGGATGCCGTGATGAGCCGCTGCGACGTCGATTGTCTCCGTTGCCAATACCGCGAGAACGCTGGCGATTCGGCGACGGGTCAAGGACCGATCGAGGACCGACTCCGGAAGCACCCGCAGGAGGTTCGACGCGGTGCCCCCGACGAGCACGATCTCGGCGGGCGTCGCCGTGGGGGCCCCCGCGACGATCGACCTCGCTTCCATCAGCAGCCGGTCGAGCTCTCCCGGCGTCGGTGGATCGTGCTGGACGATGGCCCGCGTCAGTCGCGCCGATCCGAGAGGCAATCCGGCGGCGATGGGCTCGTGACCGGCGGCGACATCGAGAAATTCGCTGCTCCCGCCGCCGATGTCGACGACGAGGGTCTCTCGTAGAACCGGCTTGCCCGATGTCACACCGATCAACGTCAGGAGGGCTTCGTCCTCGGGGCTGACAATCTGCAGCGGGATCCGGGATGCGGCCAGGATCTGGTTCGCCGACTCCACGGCGTCGGATGCGCGTCGAAACGGATCGGTCCCGACGAACGTGATGACGCCGGCGTTGAGCTGGCGAGCCGCCTCTGCGTATTGCGCCAACTGCTCGGCGAGCGCCTCTCTCAGGGGGCCCCCGAGCTCGCCTCGAGCTTCGACCGCGGCACCGAGTCCGAGGAAGACGGACTCGTCGACGAGCGGCTGGAGGCGGTGGCCGCGGACGACAGCCGCCAGGAGGTGGACGGAATTGGACCCGACGTCGACCGCAGCTCCGACGACGACGCTGCCGCCGGCCGAGCCGGCCGGTGTTCGACTGTCTCGCTGGGCCGACCGCGTCCCGACCGATCGAGGTGGGTTGACGCGAGCCGGCGGATCAGGAATCCGGGGCTCCGCCTGGCGGCGAACCGGGTCGAAGGGACCTCCGTGAGCGCCGCGTGGACACACGGGGCTTCGAAACAGCTCCGGCAGTCGCGTCTGCCGGAGAGCTGGATGAGGCGGGACCTGACGCCCTCTTCGCGGCCGGTTTGGCCGTCGCGGCCCTCGGCGTCGGCTTTGCCGGGGCGTCCTTCGTAGCAAGCTTGGCCGTAGCGGCCTTCGGTGCCGGCTTGGCCGGGGCGGCCTTCGTCGCCGGCTTCGCAGTCGATGTCGCTGAGACGGAGGATCGGGGCCCCGCTTTCCGGGCGGCACGGGCCGGCCGCTCGCGTACGGACACGGCCTCCGACGTCGCCGCGCTCTTCGAGCGGACGCGCGCAGCACGGGCTGCCGCCGAGGTGACGAGGTCGCCGATCTTCTGGACGAGCCCGACGACGCGCGCGACGGCCTTGTCCAGCTGCCGCGTGCGCTTCTTGCGCTTCCGGCCGGTCTCGTTGGCGCGCTCAAGCTGACGGCGGCGCCTGGCCTCGACTTCGCCGGCGGCGGTCAGGCGCTGCGATAGCTTCTCGAGGCGACGCCGCTCGGCGGGACGGCGGGACGGCAATTCTCGCCTGGCCGCCTCCACGATCTCCTCGGCCCCGGCCGCCAGCGAACCGTCGCCGCCGCCGGCCGTCTGCGTTGCCGGCGTCGAATTCTTCGCCATCGCGTGCCTCCGTACGAGGGATCCAGGCGGGCATGCCGCGTCCCGCGGAGTCTGCCACGTCGGTGTCGGTACCGTCCGCGCACGCCGCTCCGAACTCGCGCCCGTCCATTCGGCTCGGCCGCGGAGCTATGATCGCCACGTGAGCGACCAGGCAGAATCGATCCAGCTCTTCCTGATCCGGCATGCGGACGCCGGCGACCCCGCGCGATGGGACGGACCTGACGCCCAGCGTCCCCTCTCGGATAAGGGCCGTCGGCAGGCCGAGCGGCTCGGGCGGCACCTCGCTGCCATTGGCTTCACCACCGACGCGATGCTCAGCTCGCCCAAGGTTCGCGCGCTCGAGACTGCGGAGCTCGTCGCTGACGCGATCGGCTGCTCAGTCGATGTGGATGACCGGCTCGCCGGCGGGGTCGACGCCGAGGCCGTGCGCACCGTCCTGCGCGAAGCAGGCTCGCCGAGCCGCCCTGTCCTTGTGGGGCACGATCCGGATTTCTCAGAGCTCCTCGCCGACCTCGTCGGCGCCCCTGATCTCTCGATGAAGAAAGGGGCGCTTGCCCGCGTCGACCTCGACGCACGGATAGACGAGGGCACCGGGGTGCTGCGCTGGCTCGTGCCGCCCGACCTGCTTCCCGATCAGAGTCGAAGCTGACCGAGGGCGTTTCCGGGCGTCAACCGTCGAGGGCCGGGCCCTCCGCGACGATCGCCACGAGCCCTGCTTCCTCCAGCCGTCGATAGGTCGCGGGATCGTGCACCGTGAATGCCGCCAGGTCGAGTCCAGCCGCTGCCACGCGCTGGATTCCGGTGCCGGTGATGGCTCGCCACAGGACGGCGATGCCGGCGCAGCGCAGCTCGACCGCGAGCCCGACCGTGAACGAACTGAGATCCCGGACGTTGAGCCAGCGTGGCCATTCGGGCCGCGCCGCCGCGAGGCGATCGAGGATCTCCGGGTGGAACGAGGAGACAACCGCGCCGTCGAGTCCATCGCCGCGGGCGGCCGCCACCACGTCGTCGAATGCCGTCCCGGGATCCTCCTTGAGTTCGATATCGAGGAATGCAGATCGGGGAGCCTCGGCGAGGACCGAGTCCAGTGTCGGCACACCGAGCGCCTCGAGGATCGGGGCAGAGGTTGCGCCAACTCGCCGAGAGCGATCCTGCACCCGTCTCAGGGTCGCATCGTGGATGACCATGGGCGTGCCGTCGGCGGCCGTGCGGACGTCGAACTCGAGGCCGTCGCACCCGGGGATCGCCAGGGCTGCACGGAACGCGCCGAGGCTATTTTCCGGCGCCCGCCTCCAGTCGCCGCGGTGGGCCAGGCGCAGGGTGCTCACCCTTCGATGAGCCGAAGCCGCGCCGAGAGCCCCAGGTGGTCCGATGGGTAAAGGGTCGAGTCGGCGACCGCCGGTCGATCGAACGCGAGCCCGGCGGATTCAACCTCGAGCGGACCCCTGACCCAGACGTAATCGAGGCAATCCGGCTCGCCATCGGTGTCCTTGCCGGGAGCCTCGAGACCGGACGGCCACGTGACCGCAGGTTCGGCGCCGTTCGCCTCGAGGTAGGCGGACCGGAATCCCGCCGCCCGCATTCGCCGATAGGCCGGCTCATCTGGACCCGCATTGAAATCGCCGACGACGACTTGAGGCGTGCCGGAGCTCTCGTTCCCGGCAGAGCCCGGATCGATCCAGTCGAGCAGAAGCCGCGCCTGCTCGTCCCGAATGCCTTCCTCCAGCGCCTTGTGGTGAAGATGCGTCACGACGATCGCGATCCGACCGCCTCCCGGCAGCTGAACCGCGGCGTTGAGCGCCGAACGTGCGTTGCCGAGGTCTAGCCGGTCGATCGCGACGCTCTCGAGGGAGGACCGGACGAGGAGTGCATTGCCGTACTCAGAACGCCCAGCCCAAGCTCGGAGCGCGATGTAGTGCCCCGCGCCGGCCGCCCCGATGAGCCGATCCTGCTGGAGCGGATAGACCACTTCCTGGAGGCCGAGGAGGTCCGGCTGGAGGGCCGCCATGTCCGCCAGGAGCAGCGGTAACCGCTCGTCCCAGCGGTCTGCGAGGTTGCGGATATTGAGCGTGGCAACGTGAATCGATTCCACCGAGACTCCGGTCAGGCCGAAGCTGCGCCGACCGGCACGACTGCGGGGACAGCGGAGGAGACCGGCAGCGTGAAGAAGAACGCCGATCCCCTGCCCTCTTCCGACTCGACCCACGCCCGCCCACCGTGGCCTTCGATCACATGACGAACGATCGCCAGCCCCAGGCCCGTGCCGCCGCCATGAACTCGTGCTCGGTCGACCTTGTAGAAGCGCTCGAAAATCCGGGCCTGGTCGGCCTTCGCGATGCCGATCCCCTCGTCGACGACCGCGGCGACGATCTCGTCTCCTTCCGTCGCGACCCGAACGGTCACCGTCCCTCCCTGCGAACTGAATTTGACGGCGTTGTGGAGGAGGTTCACGAACACCTGGGCGAGCCGATCCTCATCCCCACGGACCGGCGGCACTGAATCCGGAGCGTCGACGACCAGCCGTACCCCCTGCCGCTCGGCAAAGAGTCGGAGGCGCTCCGTCGAGGCGATCGCCAACCGCGCCAGATCGACGTCGTCAAATTGGAGCGGCGCCCGGCCGCTCTCGATCCGCGACAAGTCGAGAAGCTCGCTGACCATCTGGACGAGGTGGCCGGTCTCGACCTCGATCTTGTCGATTCGGTCCCGCATCTTCCGGGGGATCGTCTCTCCGGCCGCCGCGGCGTCGCGAACCAGGGTCTCGGCGAGGAGGCCCACGGTCGTCAGCGGCGTGCGGAGCTCATGGGACAGGTTGTCGATGAACTCTGCCCGGATCCTCTGCAGCCGACGGAGCTCTCCGACGTCCTCCAGGACCACCCAGACTTCACCGTCCGGCGTGCGGTTGGCCCGGACGAGCAGCGTGGCCCCGTCCACGTCGCGGCTGGTGACCTCGCCGGACGCCGAGCCGGTCTCCATCGCCGTCTCGACGATCCGCTCGATCCTCGTGTCGGCGAAGGCTTCGAGCGGGGTCCTCCCCAGCATCGACGCGGGGGGCCGGGCAAGGAGCCGGTGTGCCGCCGGATTGGCGGCATCGACACGGCCGTGGCCGTCGAGCCGGATCACACCGGCGCCGACCATCTCCGCGAGGCGCGCCGCGTCCCGACGTTGCCTCGCGAGCTCTCGCTCGGTCATGTCGAGCTCGAGGCGCAGGCGGCGGACCGATTCGGCCGGGTCGATCTCGATGGCCTGGGCAGGTCGACCAGAGTCGAGTCGCGCCCGGATCTCGCTCAGTCGGCGGCCGCGAGAGATCGCGACGCCGGCCAACGCCGCCAGCAGCAGCGTCTCGAGGGCGATGACGGCGATGACGAGCGGGTCCACGCCGGGAGCATCGCACATCGCGCTTGGGCGTCGCGGCGGTCGAGCGCGCCCACCGGCGGACGATTCAGGCCTTCGCGTGGACGTGGCCTGAGGGCGAGCCGACCCGAGCTTCGCAGGGAATGGCGCGATGGCTATGCTGGGCGCCGAGGAAGGAACGGAGGGCGGTCAATGGCCGGGACGGACAAGCTTGAACTCCTCCGCGGCGTGCCACTGTTCAGCCATCTTCGGCCGCTGGAGTTCGAACGCCTCCTCCAGCTGGCCAACGAGGTCGACGTAGCCGACGGCCAGATCTTCATCCGGCAGGGCGAGTCGGGGCAGGAGTTCTTCGTCGTCCTTGCCGGCAACGTCGTGGTCGAGCGGGACAGCCAGCCGATCGCGAGGCTGGGGACCGGTGATTTTCTTGGCGAAATCGCCCTGCTCGACGGCCGCCCGCGGACGGCCACTGCCAGGGCGGAAGGAGCGGCTCGCCTGCTCGTCCTGAATCACGGTGAATTCGACTCTCTGCTGGACGAGTTCCCGACGATTACGCGCCAGGTGGTACAGGCCCTTGTCGAGCGACTTCGGCGCAATGTGACGATCCCGCAGTTTGGGATCTTCGCGCAGGGCACGATCGCCCACGCATTCGTGGAATGGGACCTGCGTCCGGGCGTCGACCTGCACGAAGCCGCCCAGGTATTGGGACGGCTGCGCGGCCCGAGCGTGTCGGCCGGTGGCGTGAATCTTGTCCTTGCATTCGGGAGCGAACTCTGGCGAGCGCTCGCCCCGGATCACGTGCCCGCTGGGCTGGGGCCGTTCGCGCGGATCGGCACTCTCGGCGGCTATCACGCACCGGCGACGCAGCACGATCTGTGGCTCTGGATCAACGGCGGTTCGCAGGACGTCGTCTTCGAGCACGCTCGCGCCGCCGCACAGGCCGTTCAGGACGTCGCGGCGCTGGCGAACGAGCAGGTGGCGTTCGTTCACCGCGACAGCCGTGATCTCACCGGCTTCATCGATGGGACGGCGAACCCGACGCTGGCTGAGGCTCCGGCGGCTGCCCTGGTGGCCGACGGTCAACCGGGGGCCGGAGGCAGTCACGTGCTCGCAATGCGATGGGTCCACAACCTCGACTCCTTCGCGGGACTCACCACCGCGGATCAGGAACGCGTCTTTGGTCGAACGAAACGGACAAGCATCGAGCTCGAAGGGGACGCGAAACCGCCAACGGCGCACATCGCCAGGGTCGAAATCGACGACGAGGCAGGCAACGAGCTGCCGATCTACCGGCGCAGCGTTCCGTATGGCACCGTCGACGAGGCCGGCCTGTACTTCGTGGCGTTCTCTGCCGATCGGACGCGTTACGAGCGGATGCTCGCCCGCATGTTCGGAACCGACGGCGACGGGCGCCACGACCGACTCACTGAGTTCTCACGGCCTGTCAGCGGTGCCTACTACTTCGCGCCGCCCCAGAACCTCCTTGCCGAGTTGGCGATTCCGACCGGATACGGCCAGTCCCTGCCACCCACATCAGACATCTGACGCCGACGGAAAAGGAGGGGCGCGGCGTGACCTGTCCGAACTGCGGGACCGAGAACCCGACTGGGACCAAGTTCTGCAAGGAGTGCGGACACGAGCTGGCGCTCACCTGTTCATCGTGTGGGAAACCTCTGTCGCCGGATGCCAAGTTCTGTGGCGAGTGCGGGACGCCCGTTGCCGTCGACGCGGCGGAGAAAGCCCTCACACCCAAGGCACCCGCGAAACCGGAGCCGGCCGTGGAGCGGCGCCTCGTGTCGGTCCTCTTTGCCGATCTCGTCGGCTTCACGCCGTACAGCGAGGCGCGCGATGCGGAGGAGGTCCGGGACACCCTCGATCGCTACTTCGAGATCGCCCGGGACGCCATCG
>DATCPH010000181.1:0-6133 GCA_036570185.1 Candidatus Limnocylindrales bacterium
CCCCGCCCCTCTCGCGGATCCGCGCCCGGATGGCAGCCGATTGGCCCGAGGCGATCTGTCTTGCTGCGGTTCTGCTCGTGGCCGCGTTCTTACGGTTCAACGACCTGCAATCGCGCGCCGGGTGGGACTCCGACCAGGGCAGCGAGATGTTGGCGCTCTGGAACGCGCTCCATTCAGGCACGATCCCACAGCTCGGTCCGCTGGCGCGCACGGGTAGCTTTGGTAGCTTTCACCACGGCGCCTTCTACTACGATCTGATGCTTCCCGGGGCGTGGCTGGATGGAGGCGCTCCGACATGGGTGCTACTCGAGATCGCACTCGCCGGCCTGTCGGTCGTGCCGATGGTGTGGCGGGTGGCACGGTCGATCGGGGGCCCCGCTGCTGGACTGGCGGCAGCCATCCTTGCCGCCACCTCTGGCGGGCTGGTCGGCTTCTCGACCTTCATTTGGAACCCCACGCTAATAGAGCCGGGCACAGCTCTTGCCTTGCTCGGAGCGTGGCAGGCCTGGTCCAGTCGAAATCCAGCCTGGCTGTTGGCTGCAGCCGCCGGAGCGGCCACGGCCACGCAAGCCCACATCGCAGCCGGAGTGCTCGTCCTGCCCATGAGCGTGATCCTGATAGCCCTGCTGTGGCGCGGTCCGGCCGGGCAGCGGCGCCGGATCGCGCTCTGGGGAGTTGCGGCCGCGGCCTTGATCGTCGCGACGTACATCCCCTTCATCCTGTACGAAGTCCGTCACGACTTCGCGGAGACGCGCGCAATCCTGGGCTTCCTGACGGGCCCGGGCGGGCAAGCGTCGCATGGTCCCGCATACCGTCTTGCCGTGAGCGGCGTTCGCATCGTGGCCTGGCCGCTGACCGGCTGGCCAATCTGGGGCGAGAAGCCCAATCTCCCCCTGGCGATCGGTGTCGCCGGAGCCCTCGTGGCGGGCCTGGGTTGGCGCCTCGTAGCTACGGCATTGCCGCACCTGCGGCCGGCGCCCGGGCCCGAGAACATTGCGGCCGAGGTGTTCACGACTTCCGTCGGTCCGCGGGCGCGGGAGCGGGACGGCCCCTGGCTCGTGGCTGGCTGCCTGGGCGCGCTGATCGTTGCCCTGGGCCTCGGCATGAGCAACACGTCGGAGATCGGACCAGACCTAACCGAGCAGTACCACATCGTCGCCGACCCGTTTGTCATCGTTGCAGCCGGCATTCTTCTGGGCTCACTGTGGCGACTTAACGGCCGCAGCAGCTGGGTGAGATCGTCTGGCCGCGTTCTGTGCATCGCGGCCCTATCCGCTTCCGTGTACCACAGCTCTGCGGAGTGGCCGGCTGGCCCGAACCCCTCAAGCTGGTCTGTGGCTCACACCGCCGCTAACCGGATCGAACGGGATGCCGCTGGGCAGTCGATCGCGCTCGTTGGGCTGCCGAACGACAGGAGCACCGACGCCTACGGGTTCCCGCTCGTTCTCGATGGCGTAACACCGGTGACGCCCGATCGGGCATCGGTACTGGTCGTCCTGTGCGACTCGTCGCGGTCCGAAAGTTGCGGTGGCCGATCGGAGGACGCCTGGCTCGCTGCCCAACCGTACGCGACGGGCTTTGAGCTATTGGATCGTTTCACGGCCGCGCCGGATCGGATTCTGTCCATCTACGGCCGGCTATCGGCCGGAAAGATGGCCCATCGGATCGCGCGATGACGTCGCGACGCACGCTCTTCACCGTCAAGCCGCCCAAGCCCATCGCGCAGATGAGCGACGCCGAGAATGCCCTGGCCCTAGCGCTCGTCGATCGGGTGTACGAGGCGAGCGGCCGACTGCCCCCATTCGGGGCGCGAGATCACCCTGCTGTAGGTCGTCCAGTTACCCCGCCTGGCCCAGACACGTCGGGCTACTCTGTCGGCGTGGCCCTCGCCGAGAAGCTCCATCCCGAGCGCTACAGCGCCATGAGCGGCAAGATCGCCGCGATCATCGCCTACATCCTGGACGAGGCATGGACCGAGCCTCCGCCCGTGGTAACGCCGTGGACCCGGCGGATCAGCTGGGCCAGGATCGGAACGCTGGCACTCCTTGTTGCCATAGTCATCGTGGCCTTGGCGTTGCGTTTCGTTGGCCTGGGTTGGGGGCGACCGTTCGTCTACCATCCGGACGAGTGGGCGGTGGCCAACCCCGCGATGGAGATGGTTCGGACCGGGTCATTGGATCCCCACTTGTTCATATATCCGTCCGGGCTGATCTACGTGGAGCGCTTCATCATCGCAGTCCTCCACCAGATGGACCCCACGGTCTCGCTGGCGACCGCGTCGACGGCCGGGTATGCAGGCCTGCCCTGGCGCGGAGGACGCAACGCCCTCATCGAGCAGTTCCCCTACTTTTACGTGGGGCGAGCCTTCGTCGCCATGGTTGGCGCCTTCATGGCGCTGCCCATCTACCTCGCGGCACGTTCGGCTTCTAACGCCGTCGGCGGCATTGCTGCGGCGGCGGCGATCGCCGTAGCTCCCCTCGCCGTCCTGAACTCGCACTATCTCACGACAGATGTCCCAACCGCTGCGCTGGCCGCCCTGACCCTATGGCTGTCCCTGCGCGGTCTGACGGGCGGCAGACGGTGGCTCCTGGCGGCAGGCTTCGCCGCTGGTCTGGCTGCATCGACGAAGTACAACGGCGGGCTGGTCGTCATCGTTCCGCTAGTCGTGCTGTTGACTTCATGCCCGCCCAGACAGTTGCTGCGAAGGCCCACCCTGACGACCGCAGGCCTGATAGTCCTCGCGTCCATGGCGGGCTTCGCCCTGCTCACACCTGCCGTCGTGTTCGACGCGTCCCACGTGTGGACAGGAGGGATCCTCGGCGCGTTCCAGCTCTACTCTGGCGGGCACCCCGGAGCGGAGGGGTCGGACAACTCCATCTACTTCCTGCGGGTCTTGTGGGGAGGAAACGGGCTCGGCCCCGGCCTGTCGATCCTGGCAGCGTTGGGCTTGCTCATCTCCGTAGTCCAGCATCGGCGAGCTGATCTTGCCGTGCTGTCCTTCGTAATTGCCTACTACGTTCTGATCTCTCTGCCGCCGGTGCGCTACGACCGTAACCTCCTCCCGCTGATGCCATTCCTGGCGGTCCTGGCAGGCAGGGCGGTCGGCTGGCTGGTCGACTTCCTGACCGTCCACCTGAGACAGATCACTATCCACCTGAGACAGATCCCCTCGATCGCAGTTGGTCTCGCCGTGATCGCCGTGGCGGCCACGCCGTCGTTTTCGGTGGCCGTCGCGAGCGATCGGCTGCTCCGTGAGCCAGACACTCGCACCATCGCCTTGGACTGGATCGAGGCCAACATCCCCCACGGAGCCACCATCGCTCGGGAGGAATACACGCCACAGATCCCCAACTCCGCGTACAGGGTTGGGTTCGCGGGGTACCTTCTTGCGTACGAGCCGCTGGAGTGGTACCGGTCCGCCGGCTTCGAGTACGTGGTCACGAGCCAGTTCAACAGGTACTGGGGGCACGAGCCTCTCTGGGATGCGTTCTACCGTTCGCTGCTGGCCGAGCCCATCGTCCTGGACCTCCGGCCGCAGCTGGGGCAGCCGGGCCCCCGGCTGGTCGTCGTCAGGCTCCGCGCAGCCCCCGCGGGTGCCGGCCCCCCTTGATGGGGCACTTGCTCCTTTTTCCGGCCTGACCTGTCCAGAGCTGTGACCTGGCGGCCGCGGTCAGGCCAGGAGCCGATGCGCCCGGATCCGGGCGAGAACGGGGGCACCATTCCCTGCCGGTGGTCAGCGTCAAGCTTCGAACATCTCCTCACCGCGGACCGTACAGGCCGAGAGGGATGGGCCCGTCCACCGGAATGGGGTCGCGTCCCGTAACGTGGTGTAACAGCTGAACCGGTCGACGGCGAAGTCGGCCATCCCGTCATCCTCGCGTTGTTGGAAGTGAGAACCGACGACACGAAGGAGTTCAACGACGGCCGAGGGCAGAATGGCCGTGCTCGAGCTGCTGCGCAAGGCTGGCGCAGATGGCGATACCGACTTCGTCCGGGAAAGAGTCCGGATCCTCGCCGAGGCGATCATGGAAGCCGAGGTGTCCGAACTCACCGGGCTGCCCAAGGGCGAACGGACCCCGGAGCGTCGACTGACCAACCGCAACGGGGTATCGCGAGCGGCGCTGGGACACGCGCGTCGGCACGATCGGCCTATCGATCCCGAAGGTCCGCCACGGCTCGTACTTCCCGAGCCTGCTCGAGCCCCGGCGTCGGGCCGAGCGGGCCCTCCTGGCGGTCGTCAAGGAGGCGTATGTCGCCGGAGTCAGTACGCGCCGGGTCGAGAGCCTCGTCGAGGCGCTCGGGATCGCGAGCCTGAGCAGGAGCGAGGTCAGCCGGATCTGCGCGGCACTCGATGCCGAGGTGGCCGCCTTCGGGAACCGCAGCCTGGTCGGTGAGCGCTATCCCTATCTCTGGCTCGACGCCACGTACGTCAAGGTCGGTGACGGTGGCAGAGTCGTCTCGATGGCGGTGCTCGTGGCAGTCGGAGTGGCGGCGAGCGGCGAGCGGCGAGCGCCGGATCCTGGGACTCGAACTCGCTGCTGGCAACGACGACGGCAACGCCTGGGCGCCGTTCCTGCACGGCCTGCTCGAGCGCGGCCTCGCCGGCGTCCGCCCGGTCATCAGCGATGCCCATCCCGGGCTCGTGCCGGCCGTCCGCTCGCTCCTGCTCGGTGCCGCCTGGCAGAGATGTCGGGTCCATGCCACCCGGAACGCGACCCAGATCCTCCCGGATATCCCGTGGTGCGACCCGGCGTCATTGTGGGCCCATCCGCCGGGATCATTCGATGAGACAACGGTCGCCGCGGCGATCGAGAGGGCCACGCGGCCGAATGCGGAGGGTCGTGCCGGGCGGGCAGTCTTCTTCTTCCGGGACCTTGATTCGATCTAGGATCGCGGTGCGTCCCTTCTTCGTTCCAGGGAAGGGACGACGGTCAGCCCTTGGGCGTGGATTCGTCCGCCTGTGAGCGGGCCTGCCCTAAGGCCACGTACCGGAGACCCGCGTTGCGCACGGCATCGCCGGCGAGGCTCCGGCGGGTGTCGTAGACCAGATCGCCACGCATGGTTGGGGCGAGGCTGTGCCAGTCGAGGGTGGCGAAGTCAGGCCACTCGGTTGCGACAACGATCGCATCCGCACCCGCGATCGCCTGGGCCGCTGTCGGTGCTGTCAAAAGCTCCGGGTCCGCAAGACACGCGGTCCCATTCGCGACGGGGTCGTAGCCAATGACGCGGGCGCCACGTGCGCGCAGGTCGCGCGCGAGGGCGAGCGCTGGCGAGCGGCGCACGTCATCGGTTTGAGCTTTGAACGCCAGCCCGAGTAGCGCGATCCTCGCCCCTTGCAGACCTCCCGTGAGGCTTCGCTCCACGGCGGACACCAGCGCTTCCTGGTGAACCCTGTTGGACGTCGCGATCGCCGCGAGGAACGGGGTATTGACCCCTCGTCGCGACGTTTCGATTGCGATAGCCTCCGCCTGCTCCGGAAGGCATGAGCCCCCGAAGCCCGGCCCGGAGTCCAGGAAAGCACGACCGATTCGGGGGTCGAGCCCGATGCCGTCCGCCACCGTGGAGACGTCCGCACCAAGAGCGTCGGAGAGGCGCGCTAGCTCGTTCGCGAACGCGATCTTTGCGCCAAGGAAGACGTTCGAGGCGAGCTTGATGAGGACGACAGACGGCGCGTCTGCGACGAGCAGGGGCGCCCGCAGCGGCTCATATAAGGTCGCGAACTGTTCGGCCGCAGGCCGATCTCCTGCTCCAAGGTAGCCGACCACGACGCGCGACGGCGACGCGAAGTCGGCGAGCGCGCGGCCTTCGCGCATGAACTCGGGATTCACGACGATGGCGGATCGACGCGGATGATCCGCCGCGATGACCTCGAGGCGATCTGGACCATGGAGCGGGAGCGTGGAGCGCACGGCGATCGTGCCGTCTGCCGGCATTTCTCTCAGCAGCCGGGCCACCACCGACTCAACGTGGACGGTGTCCAACAACCCGTCGGCGCTCATCGGAGTGGGAACGCAGACGATGGCTACCTTGATGTCGCGGCCTGGCGTCGGGTCCGAGGTGAAGCGAAGAGCGGCGCTGTCGAGGCGGCTGCGGATGGCCTCCTCGAGACCGGCCTCGAAGATCGGCGAACGGC
>DATCPH010000182.1:0-1786 GCA_036570185.1 Candidatus Limnocylindrales bacterium
TCCCTCGGCGACCTCCGCGGCTGCCGTCGCGATCGCCTCGGCGACGTCGGCGGCGATTGCCGGCAGGAGGCGACGCCAGGCGCCCTCGCCCTGACCCGGATCGTGGCGACGTCCGAGGAGCGCGGCCCAGGCGGGGTCGTCGCGATCAGCCCGGTCCGGGTCCATGAGTCGCCGCGCCACCGACGCTCGCGGCTCCCGTTGGGTCGTGATCCCGACGACCGTCAGCGTGCGGAGCCGGTCAGCGTTGCGAACCGCGTACTGGAGGGCGGTCATCGCCCCCATCGAAAACCCGACGACATGGAACGTCTCCAGCCCGACCGCGTCGACGAACGCGGCGAGGTCGTCGACCAGCCAGTCGTAGCGGAACCCGTCGGTGGCGTCCCAGCGCGTTCCGCCGTGGCCGCGGGCGTCGGGCAGGTAGAGCCGGAAGGCGCGCGAGAAGAGCGGGATTTGCGCTGCGAAGTCCTCGCGACCGGACGATGTGGCGCCGTGGAGCAGGACGAGCGGCGGGCCCGCGCCGTGGGCGTCGTAGGCGATGTCGAGGCCGTTGGCCCGGATCGTCGGCACGCGGAAAGTCTACGAGGTTCGCTCGCACGAACTTGAGCGTGCCTCCGGCCGTCACCACGGCCGCCCTACGGATGAAAGTCAAGTTGCTTGCCGCGCCCGATCGGCCGGAGCAGAATCGCCATGGTGCGGGTGATCGCCGAACCGAAGAGCAGGGCCGGGGCTGATCCCTGCCGCGTTGGTTGACGCTTAGCGTCGTGAGATGCGCGCCCCAGTTGCGTCGCCCGCACCGCTCCCGCTCGTCGAGCGCTCGGCCACCAGCCGCCGGTATGCGGCTTCGGCCTGCTCGGCCCGCTCGCGCTCGAGACGCCGCTGCGCGTCGGTGCTGGTCAGTCCGATCGAGCGACCCTGGACTCGCTCGCTGCCGGTCCGGAGCTCGAGTGCCCGGAGCTTGAGGCGGAGCCGCGACGGTCGACCGTATGCGTACTCCTCCTCCCGACTCAGAAGGTGCCAGGCGATGACGGCCAGCTTGCGAGCGACGGCCACGATCGCGACGTTCCAGCCGCGCCGGCCGGCGAGCCGTTGGGCGAAGGCCCGCAGCGGACCGGCCGTCCGGGTGGCGACCCAGGCCGCCTCGACGAGGACCTGACGGGCGACCGCGGCGCCCTGCTTGCTGATCCGGCCGTGGCGGGCAGCGTCCTCGCCCGACTGGCTCACCCGCGGATCGAGCCCGAGGTATGCGACGAGCCGGCCGGGCGCCGGGAAGCGGTGGACATCACCGATGACCGCGACGAGGGTCGCGGCGGTGGTCCCACTCACGCCCGGCAGGGTCATCAGCCGGCGCATCTCGGGCGGAGCCCAGGACCGCCATGGCCAGGACCGCGTCGAGGCGGGCGACCTCGGCGTCCAGGAAGTCGATGGCCCGGAGACTGGCCTCGACGCCGTCGCGCTCATCGGCCGGCAGGTCGACCCCGGCCAGCCACTCCCGTCCCCGTCGTCCGAACAGGTCGCTCGCCGGTGGCCGTCCGACGAGGTTCCGGATGAGCGCGGCGTGAACCTGGTTCTTGGCCCTGGTCCGCTGCTTCACGAGATGGGCCCGCCGGCTGACCTGGCGGCGCAGGACGGCCGTCGCGGGATCGGGCTGCCAGACGTCGGGCAGGAAGCCCGAGGCGAGGAGCTGGGCGAGGGTCCGGGCGTCAATCCGGTCGGTCTTCGCCCGGAGCCGCGTCGCGGCCTTCGTCGCCTTGGGGTTGGCGAGCACGACCCGGACGTGCGGCTCGAG
>DATCPH010000183.1:0-12806 GCA_036570185.1 Candidatus Limnocylindrales bacterium
TGTGCGATGATCGCATCAATCAGGTGCTCCTCTCCTGGGCTCGATGGGTGTTTCTCAACGCCATCTTCCCAGTTCAGATGGGCACCTGATTCGGTCTTTGCGCAGCCTCAGCGGGCCGAAGGCTCGGTGGATCGGGGCTTACGATCGGAGCTTCGGGCCGCCGCCCCCATGTCGGTAACTCTGTTGAAAAATCTCGATCACATCGAGCGTGCGTCGCCGATCGTCCCGCACGCAGACGTCGATCGACTGCGCCGGGTCATAGGGTCGAATCGCGAGTTCGAAGGAGGCTCGCCGCCCGAGTCCTCGAGCAAGACGTAGTACAAGCGCCTGAGCGGCGAGATGGCCAGCATGCGAAAGCGAAGTGACAGCCATGCTGCGTGAAAAACTCAACGCGAGCGGGCGCCCCAGCGCCAGGCCGATTTTGACCCAGGTCGAAAGCGGAGTGGTGTCGCCTTTGCCGCGTTCGATTTCGGCAACGCGGGATCGCGAGATACCCATGCGGTCGGCCAGGCGTTCCAGCGTCAACCTTTGACGTCGCCGGTCGACCCCCATCTCGCGTCCAAGCGTCCCGGCGAGTGTCCTTGACTCTCGGGTCCCCTGGACTTCGACCCGGCTCGATCCCCGCTCAGACACAAGTCGATCGTGGCAGGCGGCCATTCACTCGCGCTTACTTCGCTGTCCTCTTGGTTCGGAACGCAGCCGAGCGGCAGTCGGGCCTGCAGCGGGTCTAATGGATTGAGCTCGGCGAGGCCCTCCCGGGCGAGCGCAATGAGGGCCGCGGCGACGGCGGGCTGCGGGTGCCGGCCGATCGGAGCGTCGAGACCGAGCCACTCGCCATCGGCCGCGTCGCGGAGGCGGTCGAGAATCTTGCCGCGCAGCCAGCGCGAAGTTGCCTCGAAGGGGATCGGAGCCTCACCGACCCGGTGCGAGCTCGCCGGCCGCCCGCTCGTCGACCGCCTGCGCCTCGCCTGCCGCCGGCGGGCGGGTGACGATCCCTTGGCTGACCCGTGATCAAGCGCGGCGAACCGGCACCAAGGGCGGGCTGGGCATGTCTCGCAGCCGGGATCGCGCGGCCTGCAGAGCATTGCACCGACGTCCATCAGCGCGTGGGTCCACTCGCCCGCCCGGTCGGCCGGAACCGCAGCATCGGCCACCGCCTGCAGCTCGGGGCCGGACGGCTCATCTCCACCGAAAACGACGCGACGGAGAACGCGCCTGACGTTCGTGTCGACCGCCGCAACCGGTGCGCCAAAACCGATGGCAGCCACGGCTCGGGCCGTGTACGGCCCGACACCGGCAAGCGCCTCGAGGTCGACGATCGATGCAGGCACGACGGCACCGTGCCGATCCCTGATCTCGATCGCGGCCCGACGGAGAGCGAGAGCGCGCCGGTTGTACCCAAGTCCTCGCCACTGCCGGAGGACGTCGGCCGGCGTCGAGGCGGCGAGGACGGCGACCGTTGGGAAGCGAGCGATGAACCCTGACCAGGCCTCCGAGACCCGCGAAACCTGGGTCTGCTGGGACATCGCCTCGGAAACGAGGATCGCGTACGGGTCGTGCGTCGCCCGAAATGGCAACGCGCGACCATGGGCCGCGTACCAGGCAAGGACCGCCTCTTGCATTTCTTCTGCCACCGCGACCGGCCGATCCATCCCGCGACGGTCCGAGCTCGCATCCAAGGGTGTCGGCACCCGCCTACGATAGCCGGGCGATCCGCGCGACTCCCCGATCTGGCGGACAACGCCCATCCGGCGGGCAACGCCGACCTCGCGGACGCCGCGGATGAACTTCGGTGCCGCCTTCTGGACTCATCGGACGGGCTGGCCCGACCTGCGCGACGCGTGCAGAGCCGCAGAGGAAGCCGGGTTCGAGACCGTCTTGGTCGACGACCATCTGCTCGCTGACGAGGGGGACTGGACCGACGCCAAGCTCGAAGGCTCGGCAACGCTAGCGGCCCTGGCCTCGATAACGAGCAAGGTGCGGCTCGGGCTGCTGGTCGGAGCGAACACCTTCCGGAACCCTGGCTTGACCGCGAAGCTGGCGACGACGCTCGATCACGTCTCGGGCGGGCGCGCCATCCTGGGCATCGGCGGAGGCTGGTTCGCGCGCGAGCATGAGGCGTTCGGACTTCCGTTCGGACGCGGCTTCGGCGAGCGCCTCGATCGGCTGGACGAGGCCGTCATGCTCCTTCGGCGCCTGCTCGACGGCGAACGGGTGACCCACGACGGACGCTTCTATCAGATGCGCGACGCGGTCTGCCTGCCTCGGCCGCTGCAGGACCACGTGCCGATCATGATCGGCGGCTCGGGTCCGACAAAGACGCTCCGAACGACCGCCCGGTTCGCCGACATGTGGAACGGCTACGGCGAGGCGCAGCGAATTGAGGCGACATCAGCGGTCCTCCGCGAACGATGTGCCGAGATTGGACGGCCATTCGACGCCATCGCCCGGACGGTGACGATGGATGTCGTCATTCGCGACACGGCCGATGCCGCGGAGGCCAAGTTCGCCGAGATCTCGGCGCGGCACGGCCTCGCGGGTCGCGCCTTTTCCAATGGGACGCCGCGCGGCCTCAACGCCGGCGGACCGCCCGACCTCGTAGCCGACTACCTGCGGCCCTTCGCCGAGCTCGGCGTCGCCGAGGTCATGTGGATCTTCCGGGCGCCCTTCGACGACGAAACCATCGACCGTCTACCCGAGGTCCGCGCCCGTCTCGCCTGACGGGGTCGGCTTGCCTGGCTGGGCGCCGCGTCCGAGCCCAGGTCGAGATCAGATCTTGATCATCACGTGCTTGACGACCGAGTAGTCCTCGACGGCGTACATCGACTGGTCCTTGCCGTAGCCGGACTCCTTGAAACCTCCGTGGGGCATCTCCGACACGAGGGTGAAGTGCTCGTTGATCCAGACCGTGCCGAACTGGATCGCCTTGGCGACCCGCATCGCCCGACCGATGTCCGCCGTGAACACGGATGCCGCGAGCCCGAACCGAACGTCGTTGGCCCAGGCCACAGCCGTCTCCTCGTCGGCGAAGCGCTGGACGGTGACGACCGGCCCGAAGACCTCGTCCTGGACGATCTCGCTTTTCTGGTCGGGCCCCGCGACGACGGTCGGCTCGTAGTAGTAGCCGTTTCGATCGGGGGTGCGTCCACCGACGACGACCTCGGCGCCCGTCCTTGCGCGGTCGACCATCCCGGCGACCTTGTCGACCTGGGCCCGGGCGATGAGCGAGCCCATCTCGATGTCCCCTGACTCCGCCGGGTCGCCCCACTTGATCTGACCGACCTGTTCGGCCAGCTTCGAAACGAGGTTCTCGTAGACCTTCGGGCCGCTGATGATGCGAGTCGCGGCCGTGCAGTCCTGGCCCGCGTTCCAGTAGCCGAACCAGCGGATCTGCTCGGCGACGAGGTCGAGATCGGCATCATCGAAGACGATCACCGGAGCCTTGCCACCCAGCTCGAGGTGGAGGCGCTTGACGCCGTCGGCAGCTAGACGCGCGATCTTCTTGCCGGTGTCGGTATCGCCGGTGACCGAGATCATCCCGACCTTCGGGTGGGCAACGAGCGCAGGTCCGACGACCTCGCCGGTCCCGGTGATGACGTTGAGGACCCCAGGCGGCAGGATGCCCGCGGCGATCTCGGCGAGCTTGATGGCGGTCAAGGGCGTCCGCGCCGACGGCTTGAGGACGACCGTATTGCCGGCCGCGAGCGCCGGGCCAACCTTCCAGCCGGCCATCATCAAGGGGTAGTTCCAGGGCGCGATCGATCCCACTACCCCGACCGGCTCACGGCGGACGAACGAGGTATGGCCGGCCAGGTACTCGTTGGCGGCCTTGCCTTCCATCAGCCGCGCCGCGCCGGCGAAGAAGCGAAGGTTGTCGACTACAACGGGGATCTCGTCGATGGCGGCCCCCACCGGCTTGCCGGCGTTGCGCGACTCGAGCCGGCCCAGTTCGTCGGCGCGGGCCTCAATCGCGTCGGCCAACCGGAGGAGCATCAGGCTGCGGTCCTGCGGAGTGCTGTCCTTCCAGCCGGCGTCGTAGGCCTTGGCCGCCGCGCTGACGGCTCGATCGACGTCCTCTGGACCGCTTGCCTGGACGTTGGCGATGACCTCGCCCGTCGCCGGGTTTTCGACGGCAAGCGTCCGGCCATCGGCGCTGTCGACCCACTGACCATCGATGAACTGCTGGTGAGTCTCAACTCGTTCGAGGGTCTCGGTCATCGGGTGTCTCTCCTCGGAGAAGGGCATGCCTACCGGCGATGCGGACGTTTCGTTGGGCCTGATTGTGCACGCGGAAACGGCCGGACGCGAGACCCGCCGGTCTCATCGTGCCGCTACGAACGCGATGACGAGGGCCGCGGCACCGCCCAGCGCCATCGCCAGGTCGAGCCAGCCCCAGCTCAGGTCCCGGAACCATGTTCGCGGCCCGTACCCGAACCCGCGCGCGTCCATTGCGAGCGCCAGCGCATCTCCGTGGCGGATGGCGCGCACGAGCAGTCCGACCAGGATCCGCGGATGCCAGCTGGTCCGGAGACCCCGGATGCGACGCGCCGCCCCGAGGTCGGCGAGATCGCGGCCGAATCCGGGAATCGCCTGGTACGCGGCGAGAGCCCCGTAGCCGAAGCGAGGAGACAGGCGCGCCTGGCGGACGAGACCGTCGACGAGCCGTGTCGAGTCGGTCGTCTGGCTGAAGACCACACCGACGCTGGCGATCGCGAGGATCCGGGCCGCGAGCGACAGGCCGACCGAGGCAGCCGACGCGGTGATATGGAGCGGTCCGGCGGCGACGAGGAGCGGCGCGGTCGGGTCCCCATTGGAGCCCGAAAGGAGGGCGTTGAACAGCCCGATCGCCGCCGCCGCGACGAGGAGCGGGGCAAGTCCTCTGAGGAGGCGCGGTGGCTGGATCCGGCCGAGCCCGAGCCCGGCGAACAGGGCGAAGGCAGTGAGGAGGAGCGGAGGCCGAGGGTCGAGCGTGAAGGCCAGGGCCACCAGCCACGCGACGCTGACGCCGAGCTTGACGACCGGGCTGGTCCGGCCAAGCGGACTCTCGAGCACGATGTCGGGAATCTCGAGCGGCATCATCGCCGTCACCCTCTCCCGAGAAGCTCATCGCTGACGAGCCTCCCCTCCCCCATCTCGAGCCGCCGCCCGGCGAAGTCCGCAACGAGCCGCTCGTCATGGGTAGCCGCGATGACAGCCGCGCCGCTGTCGACCCGCTCCAGAAGGATGTCCACGAGGGCCTCGTAGCCGAGTCGGTCCTGACCGAACGTGGGTTCGTCAAGGACCAGGAGGTGGGGGCGTCGGACGAGCGCCACGGCGACCGAGAGCCGGCGGGCCTCGCCGCCCGAGAGCCGGTACGGATTCCGCTCGGCGAACGTCGCCGGAGGCAGCCCGAAGCGCTCCAGGAGCTCCAGCGCAGCCGGATGCTCGGCGCGCGGCAGGCCCAAGACGATCTCGTCGGCAACCCGCTCGGTTACGAACCCGAGTTCGGGTTCCTGGAAGACGTACGCAGCCTGGCGGGCGAGCTCGGGAGCACGCATCGCGCGCGGATCGCGGCCATCGAGCCTGACGCTACCCAGATCGGGCCGGAGCAGCCCGACGAGGAGGCGGCAGAGCGTGGACTTGCCGCTTCCGTTGGGCCCCCCGAGGGCCACGCGTTCGCCCGCGGCGACCTCGAGATCGACATCGCAGACCGCCGGGCGGCGATCGTACGCAAACGAGAGGCCCGTCGCGACGGCACAGGCGGGTCCCGACGCCGGCGGAAGGCCGATTCCTGGCCGCGGCTCGCGGCGGCGGCGCTCCGCCTTCCCAGCCAGCTTCGCCTCGATCGTCGCCGGCAGCCAGATCCCCGCGTCACGCATGCGGGCGCCCGATCGGGCGAGGACTTCGTCGGGGCGGCCCTCGTCGATCGGTCGGCCGTCGAGGCCGAGCGCGAGGATCCGATCGGCGAGCGGCCACGCGAGCTCGACGCGGTGCTCGACGAGCACGATCGTCGCTGCGCGCCGTTCGCGGATCGCGGCCAGCCGGTCGAACAAAGCTGAGGTGCCGTCGGGATCGAGGCTCCCGGTCGGCTCGTCGAAAACGAGGACCCCTGGCTCGGGCGCCAGGACCCCGGCCAGCGCCAGCCGTTGCTGCTGGCCGCCCGACAGCGTCGTCGGCCGCCGGCGCTCGAGGCCGTGGAGTCCGACTTCGGCGAGGACTTCGGGGACTCGGATGCGCATCGCGTCGACCGGCCAGGCCCGGTTCTCCAACCCGAAGGCGACATCGTCCTCGACGCGGTCCATCACCAGCTGCCGCCGCGGATCCTGGAAGACGATTCCGACTCGAGCGCCCAGGGCCTCGCGGCCAAGGCCACTGATCTCGGTCCCGTCGATCTTCAGCGAGCCGCGCCACGTGCCTGGAATCTCGCGTGGGACGAGCCCGGCGATCGCCAGGGCGAGGGTGCTCTTGCCGGAGCCGGATGGCCCCAGCACGAGCAGGCACTGGCCGGCCGCGAGCTCGAAGCCCACGCCATCGAGCGCCGGGCGAGGGGCGCCCTGGTAGCGAAAGCCGAGGTCATGCGCCCGCAACTCGGCCGGCCGACCGGATGGGACGCCGGCCGAGGCGAGCGCCGTCATGTGAGCCGAGCCGTCAGGCGAGGCCGGCCCCCGTGGTCCCGGCCGCGGCCGCGGCGCCCGGGTCATCGCCGGGATCGGCCGTCCCCGCGGGGAAGCCTTCGAGAACCCCGGCTGCGCGCAGCGATCGCACGAGGAGCACCGACCCACCGGCCACGATGACGACGGCCGAGATCCCCATCATCAGGCCTCGGACCAGCTGGACCTGAACCGCGACATCCGCGTAGTAGATGGCCCAATCGTGGATCCAGGCCGCAGCGGCGCTGGCGAGCGCGGCAACCGCAATGACCGGGTACGACCACGAGCGGTACAGGGTGAACGCGAAGATCAGCTCGGCGGCCGCGCCCTGCACGAAGCCCGACAGCAACGTGTCGGCGCCCCACTGGCCGCCCATGTACGCCTCAACGCCCGCGGCGACCATTTCGGCGAACAGCGCTGCCCCTGGCTTGCGGACGATCAGCGGCGCGAGCACCGCCGGAACCAGCCAGACGGCATAGAGGAGGTCCTGCGCCCACGGGGCAAAGGCGAAGACCGCGGCGAGCGGTGTCCAGGCGAGGTTCCACGCCCAGAAGACGACTCCGAATGCCACCCCGATGATCGCAACGATCACGATGTCGCGGGTCCGCCAGCGGGTGTCGCGGCCGGAAAGGGTCGCGATTCCGGCCGGGCGGGCTGGTGACGAGACGGTCATCGACGAAGACCTCCAATGCATGTCGAGCGCCGCCACCGGATGAGGGGACGGCGTCGAGACATCGGGCCTGCTTCCTTCGCTGGTACGAGCCAGATCAGGTTCGGCGGGTCTGCGGATCCGCGGGGCCGATGTGGTCCCGTTCCGCACTCTCAGCGCTCGCGCGCTCCCCGGAGGCGATCTTCAGTTGTCAGCCGATCGTAGCACCGTCGGGCGCATCGTTCGAACTCTTTCCGAGCACGTCGATTTGCCCGCGAAGCCAGGCGACCATGTCGGCAATCACCGGGCTGTCCGCCTCGTTGTGGATTTCGTGTCGGAATCCCGGATACAGGCGCCGGGTCACTCCTCTCAGGCCCTCGAGGCCCTCGGTGGCCGACGGCGGGACGATGGAATCCTCCCCACCGTGAAGGACGAGCGTGGGAATTGGCATCGACGCCAGCCCGCCTGCGGCGTCGCGAACGGCGGCCTGCGCGGCGAACGCCTCTGCACCGAAATGGACGGTGCTGCGGTTTTCGACCAGCGGATCCTCCCCATACCCGAATCCCTCTTGGGGTCGGGCGGCGAGCTGCTCGCGACCGATCCCGTTGGCGATTCGCACGCCAGGCACGATCCGATCGAGGACCCGGGCGAGACTGTGCTTCCAGCGGGCCACGTTGTCCTCGAGACCGGGAGCTGAGAGAACCAGGAGGTTCGGGAGCGGACCGTCACGACCGCCTCGAAGCACATACCCGAGCGCGATCAGGGCGCCCAGGGAGTGGCCATAGAGCACCAGGGGCACCCCGGAAGACGCGGCCCGAACCGCCTCCAGGCGCGATCCAAGGTCCGAATACACGTCATTCCAATTCCGGACCCACGCTCGCCTGCCGGCCGACGCCCCGAAACCACGATGGTCGTAGGCATGAACGTCGAGGCCCGCCCGGGCCAGTTCGTCCCCGACGTGCTCGTACCGTCCGCTGTGTTCGCCGAGACCGTGGACGAGCAGCACGGCCGCCCATGGCGGACCGGCCGATGGATCCGCCGGCCACTGTCTGGTGGCCAGGACGAGTCCGTCGCGGGCTGGCGTGGAGGCCAGGGTGGACGGCATGCCCGCAGGGTACCCCGCTACGATCCGCAGATGCCAACGTGGAGGGAGCTCGGCGACCGGGTCTTCGTCCGACGCTACCGGTTTTTCAACCAGAACATCGGGGTCGTGCTCGGCGACGGCGGTTCAGATGATCCCGGCGTGCTCGTCGTCGATACCCGGACGACGCCGCGCCACGCCGAGGAAATCCGGACCGATCTCAGGGAGTTGACCCGGGCGCCCGTGTCGGTCGTCGTCGATACGCACGGCCATTCCGACCACTGCTTCGGCAATTCTATCTTCCGGCCGGCGACGATCTGGGGGCATGTCCGCTGTGCGGCGATGCTGACGGCGACGGGCGAGCGGCAGCGCGCAGGACTGATCGAGGCCTTTCCCGAGATGGCAGCTGACCTTCGGTCGCTCGTCATCGATCCCCCGGACCGGACCTTCGAGGAGCGCGTCACGCTGAGCCTCGCCGGCCGACCACTCGACCTTCGCTACCTCGGCCGGGGCCACACCGACAATGACATCGTGGTCATGCCGTTCGGCGCCGCGGTGGTCTTTGCCGGGGATCTCCTCGAAAACGGGGCGACGCCCTTTTTCGGAGACGGGTTCCCGCTCGACTGGCCCTCGACGGTTGAGACCCTGCTCGGCCTGATCGACGGGATCGTGGTGCCGGGTCACGGGACACACGCCGGAAAGGAGTTCGCGGCATCGCAACTCGCAGGCTTCACGGCGCTGGCCGATCTCGCCGGTCGGGTCCAGCGAGGTGAGCTCACCTTCGAAGACGCGGTGGCCACCTCGCCGTATCCCGCGGCCGCTTCCCGGCAGCCGCTCGAACGGGCCCTCGCTCAGCTCCGCGGCGACCTGGACTGACGACGCCACGTGTCTTGCAGCCCCGCGTCGCGGCACGCCCCACCCGCCGCGTTAATTACCCCCATTCTTACCGGGCCGCCATCGCGCCCGCGATCCCGGCTTCGGGCCTGTGATCGGCGCCGAGAACGACGCTGCTCGTGCCCTTGCCACCACGAATATCACTTCCGAATCGCGCTCATATCCGAGCGCCCATCGGCGGTCGGCAGAGCTCAATCGGGGCGCCGAGCATGCTGGTTACGCTTGCGGCTGATATCCAGGCAGGTATCCGGGCAGGTATCGAGGCAGGCGGCGGACTTCCGGCCCCGGCCTACGCTCCGATCCGGACGATCCAGCGGCCCCGAGCCTCGCCGGCCAGGATGGCGTCGAGAGCAGAGGGCAGCGTCTCCAGCGTCACCTCTGAGATCCGCTCGCCGAGTGAGCGCGGCCGAAGATCCGTCGCGAGGCGGTCCCAGATCCGGCGCCGTTCGGTGATCGGCAGCGCCGCGGAATCGATTCCCAACAGGGCCACGCCGCGCAGGATGAATGGGAAGACCGTCGTGGCGAATGTCGGCCCGCCGGCATTGCCCGACGCCGCGACGGCGCCGCCGTACTTCAGTGTCCGCAGCGCGTACGGCAGCGTGGCCGCGCCGACAGCGTCCACCACGGCCGCCCATCGCTCGTGCTCCAGCGGCCGTCCCTCCCCCGACGCGTCTTCCCGAGACAGGAACCCGACCGCGCCGAGCGTTTCGAGCCAGGCATGCTCATCGGCCTTGCCAGTCAATGCCCAGACCTCGTAACCACGGTCGGCGAGGATCGCAACGGCCGTCGAGCCGACCCCGCCCGTCGCCCCAGTGACCAGGACCGGCCCCGAGTCCGGCTCCAGTCCGCGCTCCTCGAGCCTCACGATCGACAGCCCCGCGGTGAACCCCGCGGTCCCGATGGCCATCGTCTCGCGAGCGTCGAGCCCCAGCGGGAGGGGAACGACCCAACCGGCCGGCACGCGCTCGTATTCCGCGAAGCCCCCGTGGCGCGACATCCCGAGGTCATAGCCATGGGCGAGCACGGCGTCGCCAGGAGCGAAAGCAGCGTCGCGCGAGGCAATGACGCGACCGGCCATGTCAATGCCCGGAATCAGGGGACTGATCCGCGCGACCTTGCCGTCGGGCCGCGTGGCGAGCGCGTCCTTGTAGTTGACGCTCGACCATTCGATCCGGATGTCGACCTCACCCGGCGGCAGGTCGATTGCGGCGAAATCCCGGACGCCAGCCTCGACGTGCTCGCCTTGCCGTTCGGCGACGAAGGCGCGGAACGAGGGCGGCAGCCGGCTCACCGACCGATGCTACCAACGTTGCCGTTCGGGGTCGGTTCGTCAACGCGCGCCCGAAATCGTTGACGAGCGCCGCCGAAATCCCCCACCATGCGCAGACCGTGAATCACACGTGCGTCTCCTGGTCGATGTGTATGCGCTGGCGGCCCCGCCGTGCGGAGGATGGGGTCTGAGGTCTCGCGCAGCCTGACGACGGAGAGGTAGGAGCGGGACCACAGACGAGGTCCCGGGGCCGCGGATCCAAACGATGGACCCGCGGCTATTTGTTTTCCTCCGACCGACACGACGGGACGACCGCCCAAACCCACGGGCCTCGCGGGCCCCACCGGCCTCACCGGCCGACGGGACGACCGACCCACCACCGACCCACCGACGACCCGACGACCCGTTTCCGACGCCGGCCGAGTTCCGGCAACCACGCACCTTCATCCCCATCCGCACGCAGCTAGGAGCAACAAGATGACCGAGCTCGACCAGTCAGCCTTCCGACCCGAGACCCTCGCCCTGCACGCCGGCCAGAAGCCGGATCCGACGACCAAGGCACGAGCCGTCCCGATCTACGCCACGACCAGCTACGTCTTCGACGACGCGGCCCACGCTGCGCGGCTCTTCGGGCTCCAGGAGTTCGGGAACATCTACACCCGGATCATGAATCCGACGACGGACGTCTTCGAGCAGCGGGTCGCCGCTCTCGAGGGTGGCGTCGCAGCTCTCGGCGTCGCCTCGGGCCAGGCCGCCGAAACGCTGACGATCCTCAATCTCGCCCGCAGCGGCGACAACATCGTGTCGTCGTCGAGCCTCTACGGCGGCACGTATAACCTGTTCACCCACACCCTGCCCAAAGTTGGCATCACGACCCGTTACGTCGACGGCAGCGACCCGGCGGCGTTCGGGCGCGCGATCGACGACCACACCAAGGGCGTCTTCCTCGAGCTCATCGGTAATCCCCGCCTCGACGTGCACGATCTCGCCGCGATTGCGGACATCGCGCATGCCAAGGGCGTACCGGTCATCGTCGACAACACCTTCGCCCCGCTTCTTTCGAAGCCGATCGAGCACGGTGCCGACATCGTGATCCACTCGGCGACGAAATGGATCGGCGGCCACGGAACGGCGATCGGCGGCGTGGTGGTCGACGGCGGGACGTTCCCGTGGGCGGACGTTCCCCGCTTCCAGCAGGACTTGGTCGACCCCGACCCGAGCTACCACGGCGTCAGCTACACGAAGGCATTCGGGCCCGCGGCGTTCATCATCAAGCTCCGCGTCCAGGGGCTCCGGGACATCGGCCCGGCGCTCTCGCCCTTCAACTCGTTCCTCTTCCTCCAGGGCCTCGAAACGCTCCCCGTCCGGATCCAGCGCCACAGCGAGAATGCGCTTGCCATCGCCCGCTGGCTCGAGACTCGCGACGAGGTGACCTGGGTCAATTACCCGGGCCTCGAGTCCCATCCCTCGTATCGCCAGGCCGTTCGCTACCTGAAGGGCGGCTTCGGCGGGATCGTGACGTTCGGCGTGAAGGGCGGCGTCGACGCCGGCCGACGGCTGATCGACTCGACCCAGATCTTCAGCCTCCTGGCCAACGTCGGGGATGCCAAGTCGCTGATCATCCATCCCGCATCGACGACGCACTCCCAGCTGGACCCTGAAGAGCAGGCTTCAACCGGCGTCTCCCCGGAGCTCATCCGCCTCTCGGTGGGCCTCGAGAACGTCGACGACCTGATCGCCGACCTCGACCAGGCCCTCAAGGCCGCAGTCGCCGGCGACATCGACCAGACGACCGCGGCGTCCCGGAATGGAGCGTCCACCGAGGCCGATCTGGCGGAGGCTCGCTGATGGTCGCCGAGCGGCAAGCCCTCGAGCGGATTGACCGGCTCCCAACGGGAACCGGCCGCCTCGAGTTCGTGCCGCTCGGCTCATTCGAGCTCGAGTCGGGGATCGTCCTGCCGTCGCTCACCGTGGGCTACCGGCACGACGGTCCCCCGCCGGGCGAGGCACCCCAGGTCCTCGTCGTTCACGCTCTGACCGGCTCGGCCGACGCGGCCGGCGACTGGTGGGAGCCGCTGATCGGCGAGGGCCGTGCCTTCGATACGACGCGGGTCGGTGTCCTCTGCGCGAACCTCCTCGGAGGTCGCTACGGGACGACCGGCCCGACATCGCGTGACCCGCGGACGGGGCGACCGTACGGCACCTCGTTTCCATCGGTCACGATCCGCGACCAGGCGCGCGCGCAGTGGCGGCTGCTGGACGAGCTCGGGATCGAGCGATTGG
>DATCPH010000184.1:0-19856 GCA_036570185.1 Candidatus Limnocylindrales bacterium
GGGCAGGGGAGTGGTGACGTGGAAGAGCGCCGACGCCGTCGAGACGTTCCTTCGACGGATCGGCGCCGGTGGTGCCCTCCTCGAGCTCGAGGCGCGGAGGGTTTCGCGGGCAATGCGCGGCGACCTGAATCGCGTGATCAACGCTGAGTCGGCGAACCTGCAGCGGATCGTCGGTGCCGCCGGACGCCAGCTTGCGGCAATCGAGTCCCTGGAGCGCGACGGCGAGCTTGCGGAGCAGCCGGATGTCGTCCGCCTCATCGCCGCCGCGCGACGGGAGACGCCCGAGGCGACGTTCACCGAAATCGCCGAGCGGCTGGGGATCCATCGGTCGGCCGTGCAGCGGGCTCTGCAGCGGATCGAGTCACTGGCCCTGCATCCGCGCGACGACGATCGAAGCTTCGCCGGTCGAAGAGGCGCGCGAGCTCTCCGTCGACGGCCTGCTCTGGCATGATCCCACCGTGCGCCCGGTCATCATCGCCGCCAACTGGAAGATGAACACGACCCCGGCCGATGCCGGGGATCTGGCTCGCGAGCTCGCCTCACGATCTCGTGAACCCGCCGTCGATCGCGTGATCTGCCCGCCCTTTGTGTGTCTCGAGGCCGTTCGCGATGCCCTCGCGAGCGCTGATCCAGATATCGCCGTTGGCGCGCAGAACCTCCATCACGAGATCGCCGGGGCCTACACCGGCGAGGTGAGTGGGCCGATGCTGGTCGGACTTGCGACCTGGGTCATCGTGGGTCACTCGGAGCGCCGCCGCGACGCCGGGGAAAGCGACGACCTGATCGGCCGCAAGCTCCACCGCGCCCTCGAGGCCGGCCTGCGGCCGATCCTGTGTGTCGGCGAGCAGCTCGAGGAGCGGGAGGCCGGGCAGGCGGTCGCCACCGTCGATCGGCAGCTTCGCGGCTGCCTGCAGGGGCACGATCCGGACGCTCTCGCGGCCTCCGGCCTGGTGATCGCGTACGAGCCCGTTTGGGCGATCGGGACCGGTCGCAACGCCAGCGGCACAGACGCCGCGCAGATGGCCACCGCGATTCGAGCCGCGATGGCCGACATCGGCTGGGGACGGAACGCCTCGGCCGACGTTCCGGTCCTCTATGGCGGAAGCGTCACCGCATCAAACATCGGCGAATTCCTGGCGGAACCGTCGATCGATGGAGCCTTGGTCGGTGGCGCCAGCCTCAAGCCCGACGAAATGGCCGGCATCGTCGGTCGGGCCGGGCTCACGGCTCGTGCCCGCCAGGCCGATGCCACGACTTCGTGACAACCCCTCCCCTGACTGACGCGCCCGCCGAGGCAATTCCACGAGCGTCGCCCGCGGCTCGACCGCGCCCGATCGTTCTCGTCATCCTCGACGGTTTCGGCATCGGCTCGCGGCCCGCGGACGACGCCATCGCCTCGGCGTCGATGCCCACATGGCGAGGTCTCCTGGAACGATGGCCGCACGCCCGGCTCGGGGCCTCCGAGGGCTCGGTCGGGCTGCCTCCCGGGCAGATGGGCAACTCGGAGGTCGGCCACCTGAATATCGGCGCGGGGCGCCCCATCCTGCAGGATCTGCCGCGACTCGACGCGGCCATCGCCGACGGCAGCTTCTTCGAACGACCTGCGCTCCTCAATGCCTGCGACCGAGCCGCGAAGCCGGACGGCCGCCTCCACATCGCCGGCCTCATCGGCCCGGGCGGGGTCCACGCCAATGATCGCCACATCGTCGCCACCGTCGCGCTCGCCGCCCGCCGCGCCGTCCCGAGCGTCCGCCTCCATGCCCTCCTCGACGGGCGAGACACGCCGCCGCGGTCGGCGGTCGCGTTCATGTTCGACCTCGAGGCCCGACTGGCGGCGGTCCATCCGGATGTCCGCGTTGCGTCCGTCGGCGGGCGCTACTACGCGATGGACCGCGACAAGCGCTGGGATCGGACGGAGATCGGCTACGACGCGATCGTGCACGGAGTCGGCGCGCGGGCACCGACGGCGATCAGCGCAATCGAGGCGGCCTACGCTCGCGGCGAGAACGACGAGTTCGTCCGGCCGACCGTGATCCAGGGCGTCGACGGCGTCGTCCGTGAAGGCGACCCGATCATCGTCGCCAACTTCCGGGCCGACCGGGCGCGCCAGCTGACGCACGCGCTGGCCGACGCCGATTTTTCGGAATTCGACCGAACCAGCCCCGACGGCCGTCCGGCGCCGGTCGGCCTCCTGATCGTGACCATGACCGAGTACGAAGCCGGTCTGCCCGTTGAAGTCGCCTTCCCCCCGGAGCAGGCCCGATCGTTGGCCGCAGCGTTCTCGGAGGCAGGCTGGCAGCAGTTCCACGTGGCTGAGACCGAGAAGTACGCCCACGTCACGTATTTCCTGAATGGGGGCCGTGAAGCGCCATTCGCCGGGGAGGACCGGGTCCTCGTCCCGAGCCAGAAGGTTGCGACCTATGACCTGGTGCCGGCGATGAGCGCGTCAGGCGTCACCGACGCGTTGGTCGACGCAATCGAATCCGGGAAGTACGACTTCCTGGTGGCGAACTTTGCCAACGCCGACATGGTCGGCCACACCGGCGTGTGGAGCGCAGCCGTCGCCGCCGTCGAGGTTCTCGACACCTGCCTGACGCGGATCGTCAACGCCGTCCAAGCGGTCGAGGATCGAGATCCACGCGGCCCCGGGGCATTTGTGCTCATCACTGCAGACCACGGCAACGCCGACGAGATGCGCGACGCGACAGGCGCCATCGTCACCGCGCATTCGCTCAATCCGGTGCCGATCCTGGCCCTCGGGCGCAGCGCGAAGGGCCGAGAGCTCCGCGACGGTGTCCTCGCCGACGTCGCTCCGACAATCCTGTCGGTCGCCGGTCTCAAGCCGTGGCCGTCGATCACGGGGCGGAGCCTCCTCGAGCCCTGACACCGGGGCGAGACCAAGGCCCTGTGCTACGATCCGTCGCCGCAATCCCTGGAGGTCCTCTCGCGCGTGAATCCGTTCCTTGTCGCCGGCCAGCTGGTCGTCAGCATCGCCCTCATTGCATCGGTTCTGCTGCAGTCGCGCGGTACCGGCCTGTCCGGCACGTTCGGTGGCGATTCGTCCGTCTACCGGAGTCGTCGTGGCGTGGAACGGCGCTTGTGGCAGTTCACGATCGTGCTGACGGTCCTCTTCGTCCTGTTCTCGCTGGCCTCGTTCGTCTTCGCGCCGACGGCGTGATCGGGGCCGGGGCTCTCCCGGACGAGCCAACTCGAGCGTCGTGAACCGCCGCGATCAGGCCATCCTCGGCGCTCTCGTCGCGCTTCTGCTTGTCATCGCCGTGTCGATCGGCATCCCATCGTTATCGCCCCTGACCGGGGCGGCGTCGGCGTCCGGGTCGCCGGCTGCGTCGGCGGCGCCTGGCGTCTACGTCGAGGGCACGATCGGCGCCGCGACGGAGGTCAGCCCGCTCGCGGCCCGCTCGCGGATCGACCGCGACCTCGTCGCGCTGGTGTTCAGCGGATTGGTCAGGCTCGGGCCCGACCAGACGCTCCTGCCTGACCTGGCCGATCGATGGCAGGTCGATTCGACCGGCGCCGTCTGGACGTTCCATCTGCGGCCCGGGACCGTTTGGCAGGATGGCGCTCCACTCACCTCGGCGGATGTCGTCTTCACGATCAAGACGCTCCAGGATCCCAACTACAGCGGCCCCGGTAGCAGCTCGTGGGATGAGGTGACTGTGACCGCGCCCGACGATCGCACGGTCGCATTCCGCCTGGCAACGCCGCTCGGCGGTTTCCTCCAGGCGGCGACCCAGCCGATCGTCCCTGCCCATCTGCTTCGCGACGTCGCCGTGGATTCACTGGGCGACGATGCCTTCAACCGGGCCCCGGTCGGCTCCGGATCGTACCGCCTCACATCGCTCGACGATCACGGCGCGGTCCTCGTCCCGTCGGCCGAAGGGAATCAGGGCGAGGTGCCGGTCGTGACGCCTGTCGCTGCACCGACCGACGCTCTGGCGATTCCCTCCCCCGCGTCAATCGGCGGCTTCGCCCGACCCTACATCCCCATGCTCGAATTCCAGTTCTTTCCCGATGCGGCCTCGCTTTCGACGGCGTACAAGGCAGGAGGATTGGACGCCGCGTCGGGCCTTCCACCCGACGCCGCCGTCGCGCTGTCCGAGACCCAGGGCTCACGGTTGCTCCGGTATCCGGGGACCACCCTGCTCGCGGTCGTCCTGGACCTCCGCTCGACGCACCAGGAGTTTCGGGATGCGTCGGTCCGGCGCGGTTTGCTGGAAGCGATCGATCGCGACGTCATCGTGGCCAATGACCTCAGCGGGCTGGGCACCCGCGCCGACGGGCTCCTCCCGCCCTGGTCGTGGGCGTACAGCTCCGCCAGCAACAAGCCGGTGCCATTTGACGTGACAGCGGCAGAGAAGGCTCTCGCGAAAGGCGGTTGGACGTCGGTCGGCGGCAGCTGGAAGCTGCCCGGTGCGACGGACGCGACCGGGGTGGAGCTCGTCAGCGCCGACAAGGACACGAGTCCCGTGGTCTTCTCGGTCGCCGAGTCGGTTGCCCAGGACTGGCGGAAGATCGGGCTTGCCGTCACCCACGTTGGAATGGCGCCGACCGACCTCGCATCGAGCCGCCTGCGCACGGGCAACTTCGCCGCGGCCGTCATCGCCATCAACATCGGCCTGGATCCCGACCTGTACCCATACCTCGCGTCGACCCAGACGCTGAGCGGTGGCTCCAACGTCAGCGGGCTGCAGGACCCGGCCCTCGATCGGCTGCTCGCGGCAGCCCGCGCCCCCGGCAACACAGAAGCCCGGATCGCGGCCTACGCGGCCCTCCAGGCCAAGCTGGCCGACAGCGTCTACCTCCTCCCGATTGCCTATCGCGACAACACTGTGGTGGCTCGAAACACGCTCGCGGGGCCCGTCATCCGACCCCTCGGGGACTCCTCGGACCGATTTTGGGATGTGCTAACATGGCGCCTCGCTTCGAACCGGTAAGCTTCGGTGGCCGGTCCCGATCGTCGACGCCGAGGTGGCGGAACTGGCAGACGCGCTAGCTTCAGGAGCTAGTGCCCGCAAGGGCGTATGGGTTCAAATCCCTTCCTCGGTACCACCACCTCAACCCTCACCCAAGCGTCGACATCGACACCTTCGAGCGAGACACCTGCCCAGGTGGCGGAATTGGTATACGCGTACGTTTGAGGGGCGTATGAGGCAACTCATCCGGGTTCAAGTCCCGGCCTGGGCACCACTCCTCGCCTGCAATTGACCGCCAGGGTCAGTGCGCCTCCGCCCGGTGGGGGATCGATCGAGGCGTTTCGCGCGCGCCTTAGCGCCTCCAGCGATGGTACGCGAAAAATCGGGCGCTTCCGCGGGCCGTTGGCTCCCGTTTCACGCTTGGATGCCGATCTGCGGCTGACCCGGATAGCGATGTTTGCTGCATACCAACGCCAAGGACGCTGGGGGCAACGTTTGTGTCGCGCGCCGGATCGACGTTTCGGCTGGGTCGCGCGCCGTCCCGTCCGCGCCGCGCGCCGTCCCGTCGGCGTCGCGCGGTACCCTAAGCCGCCAGGGCGGTTAGCTCAGCTGGTCAGAGCGCCTCGCTTACACCGAGGAAGTCGGGGGTTCGAGTCCCTCACCGCCCACCAGCCCGCTGCTAGACTCAATCGAAACTCGCCACGTTCGTCGGCGGGGTAGGGGAGCTCACCGAATGCAGCCGCTCATCGTCGTCGTCGTCATCGTCGTCGTCATCGCGCTGATCCTCGTCGGGATCTACAACGGTCTCGTGGGTCGGCGCAATCGCGTCGACGAGGCGCTGTCGCAGATCCAGGTCCAGCTCAAGCGCCGCCACGACCTCATCCCGAACCTGGTTGAGGCGGTCAAGGGCTACATGCAGTTCGAGCAGAAGGTCCTGACCGACGTGACCAACGCGCGAGCGGCGGCAGTGTCGGCCGGGGCTCAGGGCGTCCCAGCCCAGGCCCAGGCAGAGGGAGTGCTGACCTCGGCGCTTCGTTCACTGTTCGCGGTCGTCGAGAATTACCCGGAGCTGAAGGCGAACCAGAACGTCCTCTCACTCCAGGAGCAGCTGACGACGACCGAGAACCAGATCTCGTTTTCACGACAGCACTACAACGCGACGGTGCTCGACTACAACAACGGCATTCAGACGTTTCCCAACGTCATCTTTGCCAGCATGTTGGGCTTCACCAAGCGGGACTTCTTCGAGGCCGAGCCCGAGGCCGCGGCTGTCCCGACGGTCGACCTCAGCCTCAGCTGACCCTTCCCTGACGCCTGCCTGAGCGCGGATCCCCAGATGAGCGCGCGCGCCACGTTCTTCGATCAGGAGGCGGCGAACCGGCGCAGTTCCGTCTTGCTGGTCCTGATCGTGGTCGTCATCTTGGCGGCACTCGGCTTCACGATTGGCTATGCGACGAGCGGTGCCGCCGCGGGCGGATTGGTCGTGACCGTCGGTGCCGTGATCCTGGGCGCCCTACTGTCACTGGGCTCCTATTTCGGCGGCGACAAGCTCCTTCTGGCGACCTCGGGCGCCCGCGAGGTCGACGAGCGATCGGCCCCGCAGCTCGTCGACGTCGTGCGGGAGATGTCGGTGGCAGCCGGGGTCCCGATGCCGAAGGTCTACGTGATCGAAGACAGCGCTCCGAACGCGTTCGCCACGGGACGCGACCCGGAGCATGCGTCCGTCGCGATCACAACCGGGCTTCTCGAAAAGCTCGATCGCGAAGAGCTCCAGGGAGTGCTGGGTCATGAGCTCTCACACGTGCGGAACTTCGATATCCGCTTCGCGCTCCTTCTCGCAGTTCTCGTGGGCTCGATCGCCATCCTCGCCCAGTTCTTCCTGAGGTTCACCTTCTGGGGTGGCGGCGGAGGCGGCAATCGTCGCGGTGGGGGCGGCGGGCTGGCGGTGATCGCCCTTCTCCTGGCAATCGTCCTTTCGATTCTTGCCCCGATCATGGCCAGGCTCGTCCAGCTGGCGGTGAGCCGGCAGCGCGAGTACCTGGCCGACGCGTCTTCGGTCGAGCTCACCCGCAACCCGTACGGACTCGAACGAGCGCTGGCCAAGATTGCCGCCGATCCGGAGGTGCTGGAGGTCGCAAATGGAGCGACTCAACACCTCTATTTCACGAATCCGATCAAGAAGTTCGAACAGCGCGCGAGCTCCATGTTCGACACCCACCCGCCGATCGTCGACCGCATCAACCGCATCCGTGCATTGACTGGGGAGGGCCCGTTGCCCGCAGCCGAGGCGGCCCCGCTCGACGGCGTCGACTAGCTTGGCCGGCGGCGCATGTCGCCGCTTCGAGGCGTGTTGAGGGGCCGATCGGGCCCGTGGTATTCTCCGGGGCGCCGGCGGGCAGCCAACGCTGGTCGATCGGGCCGAGATAGCTCAGTTGGTAGAGCACGCGACTGAAAATCGCGGTGTCGCCAGTTCGATTCTGGCTCTCGGCACCACCAAGACAGGTGGTCGCAATCGGGCGGAAGTGGCTCAGTTGGTAGAGCATCACCTTGCCAAGGTGAGGGTCGCGGGTTCGAGTCCCGTCTTCCGCTCCATTTCTTTGTCCGGGCACCTCGGGCGCGGGTCGCCGGAGGCGCAACTGCCGGAGCCGCAACTGCCGACTCGAGGGCGAACCCGCTGCCCCTTCGTCTAGTGGTAGGACAGCGGACTTTGGATCCGTGAACCGAGGTTCGAATCCTCGAGGGGCAGCCAACATCTACGCACCAATGGTCGAGCGAGACGACCGGTCCGTGCGAGGCCGGCCGACCGGCGACACTCCGAGGCGACGTACCCAAGTGGTTAAGGGGGAGGTCTGCAAAACCTCTATTCACCGGTTCGAATCCGGTCGTCGCCTCCATCCTCCTTGTCTTTGAGTCGAGTCGCGGTGGGACCCGGCGCGCGCCATGGCGCGCGCTACGCTGTGGCAAGGGCCGAAGTGGCGGAACCGGCAGACGCGGCCGACTTAAAATCGGCTGGGGGCGACCCCGTGCGAGTTCAAATCTCGCCTTCGGCACCAGGATGGCAATAACGCAGCAGCAAGCTGGCCGCACCCTCGATTGGGTCTTCTCGTGGCCATGGTTGCTTGGCCACGAGCCCAAAATGCGGCTGATGCTGTGATGCGGCACGCTTTGCCGATGACCGACCCCACCGACCCGTGCCCGGCGATTTTCGGCCGGTTCCTCATCTGCCGCGGCGAGGGTCACCTGACGGCGACCTACGCGCGACCCCTCGCTGAACCGCTCTACGCGCTGCTCCCGCGGCTCGGGCCTCCGCCAACGATGTGACCGGCAAGCCCAAACTCCCGCCGCCTCGCAGCGGCGTCAGGAGCGGCGGAGCAGCCCCACCAGCCCGCGCGAGGGCGGTCGCGCCCGTTTGGCGTCCTGCGATCGAGTCCCGCGGAAGGTCTCCTGGGCCAACTTCACGAGGCGCTGGGCGGCCTGCGATTTCGGGGCGCTCAGGACGAGCGGCGCGCCCTCGTTGACGGCCTTCACGTACAGGAAGCCGTCATACGGGATCTCGAAGCCGATCTTCGTCCCGAGCGCCTGCTCGACGTCGCGCATCTTGACGATCTCGCGGGCGAACAGGTGGTTGACCACGAACGTCGTCTTGGCCGCGATCGAACCGGTCGCGTCGAGATAGTCGACGAGGACGTTGACGGCCTTCAGCGAGGGGATCTCCGGGTAGAAGGGCAGGATGACCGCATCCGCCGCCTCGAGGGCGGCGAGCGTCCGATCGTCAAGGGTCGAACCCGCGTCGACCACGACCAGCTCGTAGGCGGTGAGCAACGTTGCCAGCAGGACCGGCACGTCGTCGGCAGAGATGTGCTCCGCGAGCTCGGGACTGCGGGGCGCCGGAAAGACGTGGACGCCGCTGTCGTGGCGCACCCCGTAGCTTCGAATGACGCCCGGCTCGTGCAGGGCAACAGGATCCTGCGCTGCGTCTGATAGCGAGCGTTCGTCGCTGATATTCATGTGCGTCGCGACGGCACCGAACTGGAGGTCGAGATCGACGAGGGCGACCCGATCGGGATGACTCTGCGCCATGGCCGCAGCCAGATTCGTCGCGATCGTCGTCGTTCCGGAGCCGCCCTTGGGCGAGTACACGGCGACCAGGTTGACTTCCCTCGCCTGCTCGCGCTCAGTGGCTGTGGCCGTCGGGACGAGACCCTTGGAGCGGTGGAAGCGCAGCAGCAGCGCCTCGATGCGGGCCTCGAACTCGCGGTCGTCGAAGGGCTTCGCGATCACGTCGTCGGCCCCCGCCTCGAGGAACCGGATGCGTTCCTCGACCGAAGCGGTCTGGGCGACGACCATGACCGGAACGGCGACGAGCGCGACTGATGCGCGGATCTCGCGACAGACCTCGACTGCCGAAACGCGGCCCTGAATGACGTCCATGACGATCAACTGCGGCTCGCTCGCCGGCCGGATCGCCTGGCCCGGGTCGGTGACCACGGTCACCGCCCGGCGGGCGCGCTTCAGGACTCGGACGATCCGTCGAGCCGAGGCCTGGTCGTGATCGAGCAGAAGGATGGTATTCGGCGGCATACAGCCTCCGGTGGGAGCTCAGCCTGCGCGGGGCAGGATGGGAAGGATACAACGGCTTGCTCCGGGCTCGAGCCTGCACGGCCGGAGCCACGGCTGCCATGCTAGACTCCGCCTGTTTCCTTTCGGCTCCGTGCCGGCGTCGCCGTCAGCGGGGCATTCCCCATTGGAAGGAGTAGGTCGGCCCATGCGCCGTTACGAATTGATGCTCGTCCTTCGCCCCGACGCGCCTGACGACCGCAGCCAGGCTGTGATCGACCGGACCACCCGGCAGATCGTTTCGTCCGGCGGCGAAATCGTGAAGGTCGTTCCCTGGGGGCGTCGGCGCCTGGCATACCCCATCGATCGCCAGCGCGAGGGCGCCTACCACATTGTCCTCTTCGATGCCCCGGCCGAGGCCATTGCCGAGCTCGAGCGCAGCCTTCTGATCACCGAGGAAGTCCTGCGCCATCTCGTGACGCGGAGCGAGCGGCCCGTCCGGGCCGCACAGCGCGAAGACGGCGATATCCCCGAGGATGTCCAGCTCCCGCCTGTCGACGAGGAGGAGGAGCAAGAGGACTCCGAGCGGATCGACGAATCCGAGAGCGAAGCGGCCCCGGCCGCCATCGATTGAGAGGCGGGCCAGATGGCGCTCTGCAAGGTCATGATCATCGGCAATCTCGGGGCCGACCCGGAGATGCGCTACACGCCCAACGGCCGCCCGGTGACCCAGTTCAACGTAGCCGTCAATCAGAGTCAGAAGAACCAGCAGACGGGCGACTGGACGGAGGCGACCGACTGGTTCCGCGTCAGCATCTGGGGCGACCGCGCGGAGCGCGCCGCGGAGAACCTGCGCAAGGGCAACAAGGTCTTCGTGGAGGGCCGCTTCCGGACACGAGAGTTCGAGGGACGCGACGGGCAGAAACGGACCTCGCTCGAGATCACCGCCGACAGTCTCGTCAACCTGGAACGTCGAGCCCGCGAGGACGGCGAGGGGACGTTTGCGGCTCCGAGCGAGCGACCGGCCGGCGCGAGTCGACCTGCGAACCCGCCGTCCGACGACACCGAACTCGACGACCTTCCCTTCTGATGCACCAAGGCCACGCGACCGCCGCGCGGCTCCCGAGGAGAACCTGACGCTATGCCGCCGATCCGATCCAAGAAGCGAGACGATTACTACCGCGACCGACGTCGCCGAAAGGTTTGCGCGTTCTGCGCGGACAAGACGGTCGTGATCGACTACAAGGAAGTCAACCGCCTTCGGCGATATCTCTCGGAGCGCGCAAAGATCGAGCCCCGGCGCAAGACCGGAACGTGTGCCGGGCACCAGCGCGAGCTGGCGGTAGCGCTCAAGCGCGCCCGACACGTCGCCCTGCTGCCGTACGCGCCGCAGCACCTCCGCCCCTGAAGCAGCGGCCGCCCCGAGTTCGGAACGACCCAACGGGGCCCGACCTCACGACTGACGTGAGCTCCCGAGCAGTGAGGCCCAACTGACCGATGGACGCGGCGGTTCTCGTCCTGGCGTTCGTGTCGATCATCGTCGGGGCCGAACTCTTCACCAACGGCATCGAGTGGTTCGGGCGAAAGCTCGAGCTGGCTGAAGGCGCCGTCGGCTCCGTCCTTGCCGCGGTCGGTACCGCGTTGCCCGAGACGATGGTGCCGATCGTCGCCATCCTGTTCGCGGGCGGGGCCAGCCAATCGGCCTCGAACCGGATCGGCGTGGGCGCGATCCTCGGTGCTCCCTTCATGTTGTCGACCCTGGCCATGTTCGTGACCGGCGTCGTCGTGCTGATCGCCGGCCGATCGCGCCCGGCGGGGGACACCCTGACGGTCGACCGCGAGGTGCTCGTCCACGACGTGAGGACGTTCGTCGTCGCTTACGCCCTCGCGATCGCGACAGCCTTCCTGCCTGCCGATCTGGCTCCGCCTCGATGGGTAGTTGCTCTCGTGCTGCTGGGAACCTACGCCTGGTATGTGAAGGGTCATTTCGACGCCGACCCGACCGTCAGGCCGGGCGACCTTGCTCCGCTTCGATTTCACCGCTTTGACCGCGGCGGCAACCCGGCGAACCCGGGTGTCCCGGCGCTTCGAATCGTCAACGTCCAGGTGCTCGCGGCGCTGGGGCTGATCGTGATCGGCGCGTTCCTGTTCGTGAACGTCGTCGAGCACATCGCCAAGGACATCGGGGTGGATGAGGCAATCCTGGCCCTCATCGTGGCCCCGATGGCAACCGAGTTGCCCGAGGCCATCAACGCGATCATCTGGGTCCGCCAGGACAAGGAGACCCTGGCGATGGGCAACATCACCGGAGCGATGGTGTTCCAGGCGACAATCCCGACCGTCGTGGCGCTCCTGTTCGCCTCTTCGTCCTGGGCGATCGCGCCTGGCGACCGGCCGGCGTTTGCTTCCGCGGCGGTTGCCTTCCTTGCCTGTGCCCTGATCTTCGGTCCGTTATGGCGCAGCGGGAGGCTGCGCGGGCGCGGGCTGCTGGTCGGCGGCGTGCTCTACGTCGGTTACGTGATCTTCCTGGTGGCCACCACCATCGGTGAGCGAGCGGGGGCATGAGGGGCTCGTTGGTATACTCGGTCGACCTCATCCCGATTTCCTCAGAGGCGGTTCCCCGGCCGCCGACCCGCCCGGAGTCGCTGGCATGCTCACCAAGAACCCGTCTGAAACCGCGTCGCCTGAAACCCCCGCTGCGACGAAGCCGCACGCTGCGGCCGGCGCCGCTCGTGTCGACGAGCTGGTCTGCTATTTCGAGGGCGACTACGTCGCGCTGAAGGATGCCCGGGTCAACATCATGACCCACGCCTTCATGTACGGGACGGCCGTGTTCGAGGGGATCCGCGGCTACTGGAACGCCGAGCAGCAGACCCTGTTCGCCCTCCGCGTTCGGGACCACGTCGAGCGGATTCGTGACAACGCACGGATGCTCCTCATGGAGGACCTCCCGTCGGTCGACGAGTTGACCGGGCTGATCGTTGAAACGGTCCGACGGAATCACTTCCGTGAGGACATCTACGTCCGGCCGTCGTTCTACAAGTCGACGCGGGCCATCGGGGTGCGGCTCCACGACCTCGAGCACCAGCTGTACATCGTGACCCTGCCCTTTGGCGACTACGTCGATACCTCCGGGTGCCGCCTCATGACGTCGTCGTGGCGACGGAACGCGGACGAGGCGCTTCCCGCTCGAGGCAAGATCGTGGGTGGCTACGTCAACATGGCCTTCCAGAAGTCCGAGGCGGAGCTCAATGGATTCGACGAGGCGTTGGTCCTGACACCGGATGGACATGCTTCGGAGGCCTCGGCGGCCAACATGTTCGTCATTCGCGACGGAGTGACGATCACGCCGCCGGTCTCCGACGACATCCTCGAAGGGGTCACCCGCAAGGCGATCATGGAGATCGCTCGCGATGAGGGCCTCCCGGTCGAAGTCCGGTCGATCGATCGATCCGAGATCTATGTCGCGGACGAGATGTTCCTGTGCGGAACGGGCGTCCAGATCTCGCCGGTCCTGGAGCTCGACCACCGGCAGGTGGGATCCGGTCAGATGGGGCCGATCACGCGCCTGCTTCGCGAGCGGTATTTCGATGCGGTCCGCGGTCGACTGCCAGCGTACCGCCACTGGCTCACGCCGATCCCCGAGGGCGATTGAGCGCCAGATCCACATTGGCCAAGGCTCCGACGATCGAACCGGCGGGAGCGCAGTCTCGGGCGACCGTCGCGGTCCGGGAAGTTGCCACAGCCATTCCAGCGCGCCCTTCCGCCGCGGGGCCGGCGCGCCCGGCGGGCGCGGCGAAGCCGGACGGGGCCATCGCGCCCATACGCCCCGCCGCCTCGCCGGGCGAGCGCCTCCTCGAGATCGTGCCGGGCCTGGTGACCTGGTTGCTCATCCTGGCTCCGATCGCCCTCTCACTCCGGTGGCCCCAGGTCGTCGCGTGGTTCGTCCTGACCTTCGACTTCTACTGGCTGTACAAGGCCGTGATGCTCACCGGCAGCGTCGTCCTCTCGTACACGCGGCTGCGATCGGGGATGGGCGTCGATTGGCGAACGCGAGCACTGATGCTGAGCGATCTCGATGGTCGCCGTGACGAGCTGGACCGGCGGATGCCGATCATTCGCTCCCGAATTGCCGAGCTCAATGCGCGCGGCGAGCGGCTGGCGGCGGACGGTGGACGCCGGGAGCTGGGCCGTCTCGTCGAAGAGAGGCGGGCCATCGAGCGCTTGCTCGCCCGGCGGGGCGCCCCGATGCCGGACCCACAGCGCCTGTGGCACGTCGCGCTCGTTCCGACCTACACCGAGCCGTTCAACATCCTGTTCGAGACTGTCAAGGCCCTGGCCGAGGCTGACTGGCCGCGTGACCGGAAGATGGTTGCCATTATCACCCGCCAGTCGGACGTCGAGGGGCAGCGGAACGTCGCCCGCCTCCGCGAGATCTTCGGGGATCAATTCCTCCACTTCTTCAACATCCTGGACCCGCTCGAGCCGGGCATTGTCGTAGGCAAGTCCAGTGCCATGGCGTACGGGGGACGGTGGCTGTATCGCGAGCTCGTCGGGCGCGGCTTCGATCCACGGGAGATCATCGTCACCGACCTCGACTCCGACTACCGCGTCCATCCGCAGTACTTCGGCTACGTCAGCTGGCATTTCCTCACCGACCCGGACCGCTACAGGCGGCTCTACCAGCCGGTGCCCATGTTCCACAACAACCTGTGGCAGACGCCGATGCCGGTCCGCCTCGTGGCGATCGGTGCGACCCACGTCCAGATGTGGCGATTACTGACACCCGAGAAGCTCATCAGCTTTTCGTCGTATTCGGTGCCGCTGCAGACCGTCCACGAGGTGGACTATTGGGCGACCGACGCAATCCCCGAAGACAGCCGCTTCTACTGGAAGTCGTTCTTCCGCTACAGCGGCGAGTTCCAGGCGGTGCCGCTGTTCATCCCCATCTACGGCGACGCGGTGCGGGCAAAGTCATATCCGCGGACCCTCGTTGCGCAATACCTGCAAATCCGACGCTGGGCCTGGGGCATCACCGATATCCCGTACTTCATCCGCAACGCCTTCGCCCACCCCGAGATCCCGCGGAGGCTGAAGGTCCGGCGCCTGCTCGATCTGTGGCTCGACCACATCAACTGGGCGATCGCCCCGTTCGTCATCATCTTCGGGTCGAACCTGCCGCTTCTCTTGAACCCGGCCTTCGCACAAACGACGCTCGGCCAGAACCTCCCGCTGTATGCCTCGTGGCTGCTCACCGGTGCGTTCTGCTGCCTCGCCATCCTCATGTACGTCGAGGAGCGGATTGCGCCGCCGCGGCCGCCGGAGTGGGGCGTCGTCCGGAACGCCGTTTCACGCGCCCAATGGCTGCTGCTGCCGTTGGTTGGCCTGGTGTTCTCGAACCTGCCGGCCCTCGACGCGCAGACCCGCCTCATGACCGGGCGCTACCTCGAGTACCAAGTGACGGAGAAGACCTAGCCCCGGGAATGGAAGACCTCCCTCCGCAGGAGGGGTCGCCGCGGCGAAGGAATGATCGAGGCTACGGGAGTGGCGTCGGTGTCAGGTCCGGCGTGGCCTTGCCGAGAGTCACGATGACGTCGACGTGGACCGACGGATCCGCCTTGAGCACCGGCGTCACCTTGAACAGCGTCTGGAGGGCCTGGAGCGTTGCCGTCAGCCGGGTTTCGGCCCCGTTGTAGACGACGATCTGGGGCGTTGCCAGGGCTGCCGTTTTCTGGTTGGGCGCGGTGGCATTGACGCCGAGGTATTCGAGGTAGCCGGCCACGTCATCGCCCTCCGTCGGCCTGCTGGAACCGTTGAGGACCCAGACGATTCCGAGCTCCTGGGCGATCTTCTCCCGCTGCGCCTCGAAGTTAGGGTCGACGGTGAATGCTGTCTTGACGGCCGCGCGGATCTTCGAGACCAGCGGATACAGGAAATCGTGAACGCCCGGGACGTAGTCCTCGGTCTCATACAGGGGCGGGGCGAAGACGAAGGAGCGGATGGCCTTGACGTCTATCCCCTGCGCGAGTCCAAGGAGCTGGGGCACGATCTCTCGAGGAATGTCGGTGCGCACAGTCTGCTTGAATGCCGCCGCAAGGTCGTCAATGCGGCGCAGAATTGCCGCGATGTCAGTCTGAGCGAGGACCGACGTGATCACTCGTTGCTGGCGTGCGCTGCGGTCAAAGTCGCTCGAGCCGTGCCGGGAGCGGGCATAGATCAGGGCTTGGGCGCCCGTCATGTGCTGAATCCCGGACGGAATGTAGATCCGGAGAGTGGATCCGACATCGCTCGGATAGGTGTCGTCGATGACCGGCGACTGAACGTTGATCGTCAGACCCCCGAGGGCGTCGACGACCTTCTTGAATCCGTCGAAGTTGACCTGGATGTAGTACTGGACGTCGAGTCCGTAGAGATAGCCGAGAACGGACTTGAGGCAAGTGTAGCCTCGGCTGGCGCTGGTGCCGGAACAGAGGTCCGCCCGGTCCCTGACCGTTGTGAAAAAGCTGTTGATCTTCTGCCCATAGGTCAGGCCAAAGGCGGATCGAAGCGGACCGGGGGGTAGGGGCACGTTCACGGTATCCCGTGGGATGCTGAACATGGCTACGCGTTTGGTCGAGGGGTCAATCGAAACTACGATCATCGTGTCCGTGTTGAAGGTGCTATCGGCCGGGCGTTGATCGATCCCCAAGAGCAGAATATTGAGGCGTTCGCCGGGCTTTCCGGTCCATGCCGCGGCGCTGGCCGCCGGGAGAGCACTGCCCTGTGGCGGCAGGCTTGCAGTCGAATCTCCCGGGTCCGTCGATCCCGCCGGAGCTCCTGACGCGCCGGCAGCGCTCCCGGTGCAGTCGGCATTGCCCGATGAGTCGAAGACGCAGTCGGCCAGGCTCGACGCCAGGAGGTCGTAGCGAGCGACGGCGACGTGGCCGCCGGCCATCACGAGGATCACGGCCAGAAGGCCGGCGACCGACAGCGGACCGAGGGCGAGCCTCGCGGCTCCGCGGCCGTCGTCGCCACCCTCGCTGGCGTTCAGGTAGCGGGCGACGCGCCAGGCGTCGACCACGGCGACGAGCCGGTAGACGAGCAGGACGAGGTTGCCGACGAAGACGAGGCTCAGGAACCACGTTTGAACGGCGATCCCGGCCAGCGTGAACTTGTCGACGCGGAGGGCAAGCCCGACCGCGAACGCCAGGAGCAGAAACGGCAGGGCGGCGAACGCCACTGCGCGCGACCAGGCCCCCGCGTAGGCGTGACCCAGCCCCGGGAAGATCAGGGAGAGCGCGGCCGCAACGAACGACGACCGCGTGCGCGGCCGCACATCCTGCGCTGAGTGCATCGCGGGTAGGATACTCGGACCCGCCCAGCACACCCGAGGAGCGATGTTCCGACCCGTCCCACGACGCCCCGACTTCGTCGCCCAGGAGCACGAGGTGCTGCAGGTGTGGGCGGACCGCCGGACCTTCGCCAGGCTTCAGGCTCAGAACGCGACCGGACCGCGCTGGAGCTTCCTCGACGGGCCGATCACCGCCAACAACCCGATGGGCGTTCACCACGCCTGGGGCAGAACCTACAAAGACGTCTTCTGCCGCTTTCACGCCATGCTGGGCGAAGCCGAGCGCTGGCAGAACGGCTTCGACTGCCAGGGCCTGTGGGTCGAGGTCAACGTGGAGCGCGACCTCGGTTTCACGAACAAGCGCGACATCGAGGCCTACGGCGTCGCCGAGTTCGTGAGCCTCTGCAAGCAGCGCGTCCTGACCTACGCCGCCCGCCAGACCGAGCAGTCAATCCGGCTCGGCTACTGGATGGACTGGAACGACCCGGACGAGCTTCGACGGCTGCGGGATCTGCTGGCCTCCGATCCCGCCCAGGAAGTCACGGTCGAGGGTCCAGGCGGACCGGTGACCGACACCGTCGAGATGGTCGTCGGCCGGCTCGGCACGCCCGAGCTCGGGGGCAGCTATTTCACGTTCAGCAACGAGAACAACGACCTGATCTGGCACTTCCTTGCCGAATGCCATCGGCACGGCTGGATCTACAAGGGCCACGACTCAATGCCCTGGTGCCCTCGCTGCGGGACCGGACTCTCCCAGATGGAGATGAACGAGGGCTACCAGGACCGCGAGGATCCCGGCCTCACCGTTCGCCTGCCGCTGGTCGATCGCCCCGGAGAGGCGCTCCTCGTCTGGACGACAACGCCGTGGACGCTGGCAGCCAACGTGGCGGCGGCGGTCGGGCCGGACCTGCGGTACGTCAAGGTACGGCAGGGGGACGGCGTCTTCTGGGTGGGCCGCGGCACGCTGAAGCAGGCGCTCGTGGGGCCCTTCGAGGTCCTCGAAGAGAAGCCGGGCTCGGAGCTCGTGGGCTGGCGCTACACGGGTCCATTCGACGCGCTGCCGGCGGTCGCCGAGGCATTCGCGAAGGGAACCCGCGACGAGCCGGAGCGGCCGTACGAGCACCGGGTCATCGCCTGGGACGAGGTCGGCGAAGAGGAGGGGACGGGGATCGTCCATATCGCGCCGGGCTGCGGCGCCGAGGACTTCCAGCTCGGCAAGGCGCTCGGCCTGCCGGTGATCGGCCCCATCGACGAGGACGGGGTCTACTACCCGGGATTTGGCTGGCTCAGCGGTCGCGATGCACCGAACGTCGCCGGAGAGATCGTGGACGAGCTCGAGCGGCGTGGATTCTTCTATCACCTCGAGCCGTATTCACACCGCTACCCGCATTGCTGGCGATGCGGAACGCCCCTCCTGTTCCGCCTGGTCGACGAATGGTTCATCAGCATGGGCCCGGTCTACGACAAGCCGCGTGACCAGCTGACGAAGGACGAGCTCGACGCCAGCCTTCGCTACCAGATCATGGAAGGCGTCGACAAGATCCGGTGGATCCCCTCGTTCGGCTATGAGCGGGAGCTCGACTGGCTCCTGAACATGCGGGACTGGATGATCAGCAAGAAGCGCTATTACGGGCTGGCGCTGCCGATCTACGACTGCCAGGAGTGCGGCAACTTCGAGGTGATCGACGGGCGGGACGAGCTGCGCGAGCGCGCGGTCGAGGGCTGGGAGACCTTCGAGGGCCATACCCCTCACCGGCCCTGGGTCGACAAGGTCAAGATCGCCTGCCGCTCTTGCGGTGCGACCGTTTCGCGCATCGCCGACGTCGGGAATCCGTGGCTCGACGCCGGCATCGTGCCGTTCTCCACGCTCCACTTCCGGGAGGAGCCTGACTATTGGCGGCAGTGGTTCCCGGCCGACTTCGTGACCGAGAGTTTCCCCGGTCAATTTCGCAACTGGTTCTACGCCCTCCTGGCGATGTCGACCGTCCTGCGTCGAGAGCCGCCGTTCAGGACGTTGTTCGGGTACGCGACGCTCTTCGGCGAGGATGGCCGGCCGATGCACAAGAGCTGGGGCAATGCCATCGAGTTCGACGAGGCTGCCGAGCGGATGGGCGTCGACGTCATGCGCTGGATGTTCGTCAATGCCCGCCCGGACGACAACATCCTGTTCGGCTGGCATGCGGCCGACGAAGCCAGGCGCGAGCTGCTGGTCCTCTGGAACGTCCACTCGTTCCTCGTCACGTACGCCAGCGTGTCGGGTTGGAAGCCGGAGCAGGGGATTGCCGCTGCGGTCGATGCGGCGACGGACCGCTGGCCGGCCCTCGATCGCTGGATCCTGGCCCGCGCCGCCGAAACCGCGGGCGTCGTTGGGGATCGTCTTGGCGAATACGACGCGCTGGGCGCGGCGCGATCGATCGGGGTCTTCATCGACGACCTCTCGGTGTGGTACCTGCGCCTGTCCCGCGAGCGCATGCGCCGAGACGCCGCGCAGGCCGACCGCGAGCCGGCGTTTGCCACTCTCCACGCCGCCCTGGTGACGATCAGCCGGATCATGGCCCCGCTGCTGCCCTTCCTGAGCGAGACCATCTACGGGAACCTGATCGTCGGGGTCGATCCGGCGGCGCCGGACAGCGTGCACTTGACGCGCTGGCCCTCCACTGAAATCGACCGGTTCCGGGACCCCGAGCTCGTGGCATCGATGGCGACCATCCGGCGCACCGTCGACCTGGCAAGGACACTCCGCTCCGAGGCGGGCATCCGCACCCGGCAGCCACTCGCCCGGATGTGGGTGGCCCTTCCGGGGGGTGACCTGCCGGAGCGCGAGGCCCTCGTCGACCTCATCGCCGCGGAGGTCAACGTCAAGTCGGTCGAGATCATCGGCGACGGGTCGAACCTCCTCGATCGCCGCGTCAAGCCGCTCCTCCCAAAGATCGGCAAGAAGCTGGGAGCGGTCATTCCCGCGGTGATGGCAGCGGCCCGCGAGGGTGAGGTCGAGATCCATCCCGATGGCTCGGTCACGCTGGCGGGCGTGACGC
>DATCPH010000185.1:0-7007 GCA_036570185.1 Candidatus Limnocylindrales bacterium
GGGTCCGTGGTTGGGCGCGGGACTGCGAACGTACGGCTCGACCGTTAACGCGCGGTCAACGACGTTCGGGTGAGGCGCCCCGTCGAAACATAGCGTCCGACCATCATCTCCCAGCCAGGCGCTCGACGAGCGGATCGAGAGGGCGGCCGCGTTCAACACCGTCGGACTCGGTCTGGCGCTGCTCCGCGAAGGTCGCTGATCCTCGCGCCTCCGGATTTCAGGATCGCGGAATCTGCCGCGGTATCATCGCCGGACGATTGGCAGGGCCCGGCGAGCCCCTTCCGGCGAGCCCATTCAGGCGAGCCCAATCAGGAGGACAGATGGTCGCAGCAACCCTCCCGGCGCTTCGCACGATGGCACTCATCGATGGCGACTTCCGTCCGGCCGCCTCCGGGCTCACGTTCACCACCGAGAATCCCGCGACCGGCCGTCCCATCGCGGAAGTTGCCGCGGGCGACGCCGTCGATATCGATGCCGCCGTCAGCGCCGCTCGACGCGCCTTCGACGACGGCCGCTGGTCTCGGCGGTCGCCGGCCGAGCGCAAGGCCGTTCTCCTCCGCTTCGCCGACCTGATCGAGGCCGATCTCGAGGACCTTGCGACCCTCGACGCGTTGGAGGCGGGCAAGCCGATCACCGACTGCCGTGAGGTCGACCTGCCCGACACCATCCGGATCTTCCGCTGGTACGCCGAAGCGGTCGACAAGGTATTCGACGCGATCGCCCCGACCGGGCCCGAAGCGCTGGGACTGATCGTTCGCGAGCCGATCGGGGTCGTTGGCGCGGTGCTGCCCTGGAATTTCCCGATCCTGATGGCCGCCTGGAAGGCCGCACCCGCCTTGGCGGCCGGCAACTCGATGATCATCAAGCCTGCGGAGTTGACGTCGCTCAGCACCATCCGGCTGGCCGAGCTTGCGATGGAGGCGGGCCTTCCGGACGGCGTCCTCAACGTCGTTCCGGGGCTGGGCGAGACGGCCGGCCAGGCCCTCGGGCGTCACCCGGACGTCGACATGGTGTCCTTCACCGGCTCGACCGAGGTGGGGCGGCTGTTCCTCAAGTACGCCGCGGAGAGCAATCTCAAGCAGGTCGTCCTCGAGTGCGGCGGCAAGAGCCCGCAGGTCGTCCTGGCCGACCCACCTGACCTTGACATCGTCGCCGAGCAGGTCCTGATCGCGGGCTTCGCGAACCAGGGCGAGAACTGCTCGTGCGGGTCGCGGTTGATCGTTCACCGCTCGGTGCGCGATGCCCTCCTGGAGCGCATCACCGATCGCATCGGCGAGTGGCGCGTGGGCGATCCGCTGGACCCCGAGACCCGCATCGGCCCGATGATCGAGAAGCCCCACCTGGAGAAGGTGCTCGCCTACATCGCAGCCGGGCGCGCCGAGGGCGCCCGGGTCATCACGGGTGGCGAGCGGGTCCTGACGGAAACGGCGGCTACTTCGTCGCGCCGACGGTCTTCGACGACGTCCGCAACTCGATGAAGATCGCTCGCGAGGAGATCTTCGGTCCCGTGATCTCGACCATTCCGTTCGACTCCGAGGAGGAGGCGATCCGCCTCGCCAACGACACCTCGTATGGCCTGGCCGCTTCTTTGTACACCACGAACATCGACACGGCGATGCGGGTCGCGCGATCGATCAGGGCCGGCACGGTCAGCGTCAATGCCTACTCCGAGGGCGACGTCTCGACCCCGTTCGGCGGCTACAAGGAGTCGGGCTTCGGTGGCCGCGACAAGGGCCTCGAGGCGTTTGACCAGTACACCGAGAAGAAGACGATCTGGTTCGCCCTCCGCTGAGGGCGTCGGGTGGGTCGCCAGGCGATCGCGGCGAATCACGCGCTGCGAGCGCTGACCTATCCTTCGGTCGTGGCGCTCTATCACCTCGAGGACGCGGATGATCTCGTCGCGCCGACGCTGATCGCGGCGTTCGATGGCTGGGTCGACGCAGGATCGGCGGCAACGACGGCGACGTCGCAGCTCGCCAACGGCGGCGTCGTGGCGACGTTCGACAATGACGTCCTCTTCGACTACCGATCGCGGCGCCCGACCCTCGAGATCGTCGACGGCACGCTCTCGGGGCTGACCTGGCCCGAGCTCTCGATCCGGCGGGGCCGCCTCGAGGACCGCGACATCCTGATCCTCGGCAGCGCCGAACCGGATTTTCGGTGGCAGGAGTTCTCGGCCGGAATCGTCGAGCTCGCTCGCCGGCTCGACATCGCCCAGTGGATCAGTCTTGGCGCGATTCCCGCGGCCGTGCCACACACTCGTCCCGTGCCGATGCTGGGCACGGCCTCCCAGCCCGGCCTCCTGAAGGGCCACGTCCCGCCCGGTCCGGCCGGCGTACTGCGCGTGCCGTCGGCTGCGCTGTCGGTCATCGAGATGGCCGTGTCGAAGTCGGGCATTCCGGCGGTCGGCTATTTCGCCCAAGTCCCCCACTACGTCTCCGGACCGTATGCGCCGGCAACCGTCGAGCTGCTGAAGGCCGTTGGGACACATCTCGGGGTGGACGTGCCGCTGGGCTCCCTGGCGTTCGAGGCAGCCCAACTCCGGACGCGTCTGGACGCGGCCGCGGCCGCCGACGAGGCGACGCGCGAATACATCCAGCGGCTGGAGTCGATGGTCGACGAGGCTCGCCTGCCTGCAGGCGACGAGCTGATCAGCGAGATCGAGCGATTCCTGCGGGATCGGGGCGGTCAGAGCAGCAGCGGCGGCGGGCTGCTGAACTGAGCCCCGGGGCGGGCGACGCGCGCCGAGCAGTGAGCGGCGTTGCCGGGGGCCGGGCTACCTCGGGCGGCCTACCTCGGCTCGCCCATCTCCGGCGAAAGGTGTCGCGCGGGAATGACGCCCATCCTGCCAGCCTGGTAATCGGTGATCGCCTGGATGATCTCCTCCCTCGTGTTCATCACGAACGGGCCGTAGCTCACGACCGGCTCGCCGATCGGGCGGCCGCCGAGGAGGAGGACATCGAGGTTCGGGGCCTTCGCGTCCTGCTCGAGATTGGCCGCCAGGGTGAGGGCGTTGCCAGGCCCGAGCACCGCGAGCTGCCCTTCGTGGATCGGCTGGTCGTCGGAACCCACCGTGCCCCAGCCGTCCAGGACGTAGACTAGGGCGTTGTATTCCGGGTTCCACGGGATCGCCAGCCGTGCACCAGCGCTGAGCGTCGCATGGGCATAGGAGATCGGCGTCCAGGTCACGCCCGGACCGCTGTGGCCGGCGACCTCGCCGGCGATGACGCGGACCAGCGAGCCGCCATCGTCGGAGGCGAGCAGCGTGAGCTTGTCGGGCCGGATGTCCTGGTAACGCGGCGGCGACCATTTCAATGCGGCCGGCAGGTTGACCCAGAGCTGGATGCCGTGGAAGAAGCCACCCTTGATCACGAGCTCCTCGGTCGGTAGCTCGTCATGCAGGATGCCGGCGCCGGCCGTCATCCATTGGGTCGCGCCGTCGGTGATGATGCCGCCGCCGCCGTTCGAATCCGTGTGCTGGAGCGCGCCGTCGATGATGTAGGTGACCGTTTCGAAGCCGCGGTGCGGATGCCACGGGGCGCCTTTGGCTTCGCCGGGCGCGTATTCGATCGCTCCGATCTGATCGAGGAGCAGGAACGGGTCGGCGATGTTTCCCCAAGGCCCTGGGAAGGGGCGGCGAACGGGAAAGCCGGCGCCTTCGAGGTACGACGGCGCCGTGATGATCTGGCGGACCGGGCGGAACGTCGTGCGGGCGGGGTCGGGCCGCGGGATCCGGGGCAGGACGAGGAGGTCGGGGGCGGTGGCAGCGGGCATCGGATTCCTTTGTCGACGGCTCTGGGTTCTGTGAGGCCTTCTCCAATATAGTTGCTGCGTCAACAACCCCGAGATCCGTCAAAACCCGGGTCCGGCTCGGGGCGGAGCAGAGCGGCCAGATTGTCGCCGGGTGCCAGCAAAGCGGGTGGTTGACACGCAAGCCGGCCAAATTGTCATGGGGTGACCGCTCGGCCGCTGCTTCGCAGGTTCGCGGCCGGCGATCGGCAGTGGAACCCCTCGGTTCGTGCACGGAGCGGCCGCTTACGAGCCGCATGGTGGGGCAACGCTCGGCCGGGCTCGGCCTAACGATCCTCCCGTGACCATATGGCCATCCATCTGGCCATTCATCTGGCGCGTGACGAGCCGATCGATTTTTTCCATTTCGTCGTGTGCCGACGCTTATCGGGCAGGTCGGCTGAATCTCTCACCAGATCGTCGTGTGGCGACGCTTCGAGCAAATTCCTGCCGCGCGGGACGATGTCGGCCGGACCACGCCCGGGTTCTCCTGTTCAGGTCTCGCATTCGTCGGCTGAAGGACGCCGCCAGGAGTGACAATTGATGCCTAACCGTCCGGTGGCGACGATCTGGTGACCGCCGGCTCCGGGGCGAGGTGCGGTGCTGCACCCGGGACCCGGAAGGCCACCTGTACGTGACCCTGATCTCGCCGCGGCGAACGTTCGCGTCGGTGCAGCCGACCACGAAGCGGCGGGTCGATCTTGGCCTCCGGATCGAGGCTCCGGTCTTCGAAGGAAGACTCGAATCGGCGGCGAGCATCGGCCAGAGTTCGATGACGGCCCGGATCGGCCTGATGTCTGTCGACGAGGTCGACGACGAGGTCGACGACGAGGTCGAGAACTGGCTGCGGCGCGCCTACGCAGAGAGCAGCCAAGCGGCCGAGCCGTCAGTCGATCTTGATCGTCTCGCGACGACTGCCCGACGGTGAGCTTTCCGAATCCTCGACGTGCTGGATCCAAAAATCGACGATCGCGCGCACGCCGAGGAGTTGCTCCCGTCCCGCGTTCCGGAAGTGACGACCAGCTTCCGGCGGCACGATCCGGGACATGAAGCCGCGCCCCCGCTCGCGCAGGCTGGGCGCACCTTCGAGGTCGCGGAGCCGGGCCTCCAGCTCGGCCATGCGGCCGGACATCGCGTCTCGGTCTTCGGTCATCGTCGCCCTCCTTGTGCTGAGCGGTGAGTGACTGGCACTCTCGGAATGAACTGGATGCGCAGCGTTGTGCCGTTCATCTTCGCCCCTCCGGTCTCGGCGTCCAAGAGGACCCGAGGCAGGACGAGCGTTCTGCGCCAGGACCCGACATGCAGGACCAGCTCCTCGCCGGTCCGAGTCAGGCGGACCTCCTCGCGCGACGCGAATGGAAGCTCCAGCTTGAGGGTATACGTGCCGTCGTCCCGCAGGACCTCGTAGGGACGCCCGCGGTACAGGATCTCGGTTGGGTCCCGGTCACCGAAGAGCGCATGTCCGACTTCGCGCAGGCGCTCGACGCCGACCATCTCGCGGTCGAAGAACGGGACCGTGCGGACGGGCACCGGCCCGAACTCCTGCTCGACCATCGGCAGGTAGCGCTGCTGCATCGTCCGCATTTCCGCGAAGTAGCCTCCGACATTCTCTGGCAGGACGCGGTTGGCGACGACCAGGTCGCTCGGGTAGCCGAACAGGTGGAAATAGGTGAATGAACGCTGAGCTTCGGCGATCGAAAGCTTCTCGAGCGCGAGGACCACGCGGACCGTCGACTGCTTCGGGTCGGCCAGGAGGCCGTGAAGTTTCTGGAGCCGATTGAGGAGACGCTCCGCTGCGAGGAAAACGTCGTCGCGCGGCATGGGCACGCCGAGTATCTTCTGGAGCACGGGGCCGCCCATCCGGGACATCCGGCGGCCGATGGGCGCGATCCGCTCGACCCACCAGCGACTGGCCTCCGGCAGTGACAGGAGACGCAGGGTCTCGCCGGTTGGCGCCGCGTCGACGACGATCACATCGAACTTGCCGCTGTCCACGTGGTCGGCGATCCACAGTAGGTTGCCCAGCTCGTCCATCCCGGGCAGCACGCTCATCTCCTCGGCGAGAACCTCGTCGAGGCCGTGCCAGCTGAACAGCTCGGCGACGTAGGTCTGGATCGTCCGCCAGTAGCGACCGATGTTGAAATAGACGTCGGGCTCCTGGGCCCACAGGTTGGGGATGATCTCGGTCGGCTCCGGGCCGAGGGGGATCTCGAGCGCGTCGGCAAGGCTGTGCGCGATGTCGGTCGAGAGGACGATCGTCCGGTAGCCACGGGCGGCGCACAGGATCGCGCTGGCGGCGGCAATGCTCGTCTTGCCGACACCGCCCTTGCCCGTGTACAGGAGGATTCGAACCACGTCATCTCCGGCTTGCATGCGCCGATCTCGGGAGTTGTCATCGTAGCCGGTTGCGCTCGGCGACCCCGGGAGACCCAAACGACGCCCGAGGCCGAATGCCCGCGCCGGCAAGCCCGGCAAGCGAGAATCGGGCGATTGCTGACAACTTTTGTCAGGTACGCGCGTAGACTAGGGGGCGATGCGCGCATCGCGGCTTGTCTCGTTGCTCCTGCTGCTCCAAACCCGTGGCGGGATGACCGCTGCCGAGCTCGCGCGGGAGCTCGAGGTCTCGATGCGAACCGTCCACCGGGACGTCGAGGCGCTGAGCGAGGCCGGCGTCCCAATCTACGCCGACCGCGGCCCGCAGGGTGGGATCCGCCTCGTCGAGGGTTACCGCACCCGCCTGACGGGAATGACGGCCGAGGAGGCCCAGGCCGTTTTCCTGTCAGGGTTGCCCGGTCCGGCGGCCGAGCTCGGGCTGGGCACGGTCGTCGCCGCAGCCAGGCTCAAGGTCCTTGCCGCCCTGCCGACCGAGCTGCGCGGCCGCGCGTCGCGCATCGTGGAGCGCTTTCATCTCGATCCGAGTGGCTGGTTCCAGGCGGGCGAAGAAGTGCCCCATCTGCCGGCTCTGTCCGAAGCCGTCTGGGAGAGCCAGCGGATCCGGATCGACTACGAGCGTGGCGACCGCACCGTCGAACGAGTGCTCGAGCCTCTCGGCCTGGTGCTGAAGGCCGGTGTCTGGTACCTCATCGCCCGGTCCGAGGACCAGGTTCGCACGTACCGCGTGTCCCGCGTGGCATCCGTGGCCCAGCTGGACGAACGTTTCCAGCGGCCGGAGGAGTTCGATCTCGGCTCGTACTGGACTGAATCGAGCGCTGCGTACG
>DATCPH010000186.1:0-20719 GCA_036570185.1 Candidatus Limnocylindrales bacterium
GGTACAGGGGCCACCGTCCAGCCCGCCACGGGTGGGTCGCTATCTCCGGAGGCATCCTCGGCCCCGGCCAGCGGCTCGGGCGGCGCAAGCGGTTTCCAGTTGCCGGCGATCATTGCCGCGATCATCCTTGCCATCGTGATCCTCCTCGTGGTGTTGGTCGTCCTGCGGCAGCGTCGCGCTCCGGGACAGGACCGCGAATGAGCGCCGTGGTCCAACGGATCCGCACGATCCCGAGCTGGCAGGTCACGCTCGGAATCGCTCTCGCCGCGCTCGGATTTCTCGTCGCCGCCCAGCTGGCGTCCGAGCCGCCGCGAGTGCGCTACACGACCCAGGAGCGGGTGCCGCTCGTGGAGACGGTCCAGACCCTGCAGTCGCAGCAGGACGCGCTCAAATCCCAGATCCTCGACCTGCGCGCTCGGATCCAGGCCCTCGAGCAGGAAGGGCAGGGTTCACAGGCGCTCGTCCAGCAACTCAACGACGAGCTGGACCAGGCGCGAATCGCGGCCGGGCTCATCGCGCTCAAGGGACCCGGGATCGTGTTTCAGGTCGAGGATTCGCCCCGGCGAGTTCCGACAAGCGGCAATCCCAGCGACTATCTCGTGTCCGCGGACGACGTCCGGATCCTGGTCGCCCAGCTGTGGCTGACTGGCGCCGAGGCGGTTGCGGTCAACGGCGAACGGGTGATCCAGTCGACGGCGATCATCGATATCGGCGGTTCCATCCTCGTCAACTCGGCCTACCTTGCCCCGCCGTACCAGGTGTCCGCGATCGGCCCCAAGAACCTCTACTCGCGACTGTCGGCGTCGCCTGAGTTCGTGGCGTTCGTCCGCTCCCGAAGCGAGACGTTCGGCATCAAGCTGTCGTTCGCCGAGCCGCCATCCGTCGACATTCCCGCCTTCGCCGGGACGATCAACCTGCGCTATGCCCGAATCGGTCCCGGCCCCAGCCCCAGCCCCAGCCCGTAGCGATCGCGCCCGAAATGCATCGCCGCCGCGACCAGCTGACCATCTCCGCCGTCGCTTTTGCCCTGGGCCTGCTGGCGATCGTTCAGCTCCGCACCCAACAGGTGTCGCCCGGCCTGAGTGCCCTGTCGGCACAGGAACTGACGGTCCTCGTCGCCAACCTCAACACGCGAAACGACGAGCTCCGAACCGAGGTGGCGACGCTCAGCGGCCAGCTCAGCCAGTTCCAGGCGACCCAGAGCCGCGGGCAATCGTCGGTCGACCAGATTCGCGCGGACCTGGCGCGGGTCAGGGCGTGGGCCGGCCTCGAGCCGGTCACCGGCCCGGGTGTTACGGTGGACGTGGCCGGCCCGATCGAGGGTGTCGCCGTGCAGGACCTGATCAACGAGCTCCGAAATGCCGGGTCGGAAGCCATCTCGGTCGGCGGCATTCGCATTGTCGCGGCGACCGAGGTGGAGGGGCCCGCGGGCGGCCTTCGCGTGGGAGGTTTCTCGCTGGGCCCTTCGTTCGAAGTCAAGGCGATCGGCAGCTCCGAGACCCTCACCGGTTCGCTGACTCGGGTCGGAGGCATGATCGCCCAACTCGCGGCGACGAATCCCGGCGTCGTGATGACCGTCACCCCGGTCGATCGGGTTGACATTCCGGTGACGTACCAGAGCCTCGTTCCGGCCGACGGTACGCCGCGGCTCTGATACCCTCCGCCGGACCATGACGGACCCCGCCCAGCCATGACCGAGCGTTCGCCCGTCCCGTTCCTGCTCGGCGATGTGGTGCGGCTCCGCAGGCCCCATCCGTGCGGCGGCACCGATTGGCTGGTCGACCGTCTCGGCGCCGACATCGGGCTGCGGTGCCGGACGTGTGGGCGCCATGTCCTCCTCGGTCGCCGGGACCTCGAGCGTCGCCTGGTCGCGTTCGTTGCGCGCGGCGACCCTGCGATCACGGCCGCCGTCGACGCGTCCGCTGAGGCGACGCGGCCCTCGTGACCACGGCGGCGCATCCCGCCAACGGCGCGGCCGGCGGCCTGGCGGTCCTCGGCAACCGGTCGTTCACGCTGCTATGGCTGTCACAGGTGGCGACCCAGATCGGCTCCAACATGGTGCTCTACGGACTGGTCATCATCGTCCGCAACGAGACGTCCTCGAACTCGGCGGTCAGCGCCCTCTTCCTGACATTCCTCGTTCCTGCCGTCCTCCTGTCCGCGGTCGCGGGCGTCTTTGTCGACCGTGTCGATCGCCGGCTGATTCTCGTCGTCACCAACGTGCTGCGGGCCGCAGCCTTCGCCGCGATCTTCCTCGTCGTCAAGGTCCGGCTCGAGCCGGAGCTGCCGACGATCCTGGCGCTCACCATCTTCGCCTCGATCGTCACGGTCTTCTTCGCGCCGGCCGAGGCTGCGATGATCCCGTTCCTCGTGCCCAAGAACCACCTCGTGTCGGCCAACGGCCTGTTCACGCTTACGCTCAACGGCGCCTTCGCCCTGGGTTTCGCGCTGCTGGGGCCGCTGATCGTCACCCTCTTCGGTCCCGATGAACTGATCCTGATCGTTGCCGCGCTGTACCTCGTCGCGGCGCTCTTCTGTGCGACCCTGCCGAGGGCACCCGCTGTCGAAGTCGGCGATGCGCTCTCGCACACCGCCGTCGTCGCCGGGCGGGCTGTCACGGGCACCTTCAGTCAGCTCAAGGAGGGCATCGACTACATCCGCGGGCACCGAACGATCAGCTGGTCGCTCTATTACCTCGGGATCGCCGCCTCGCTGGTCGGCGTCATCGGCGTCCTGGGGCCGTCGTTCGCCAAGGCGACGCTCGGCCTCGACGCGAAGGACCTCGTCGTCGTGGTCCTCCCGCTCGGCCTTGGAATTGTGACCGGCATCCTTTTCCTCAACTCATACGGCAAGTACATCCCCAGGCGACGAGCGATCGAGGGCGGCCTGATCGGCCTCGGGATCCTTCTTGCCCTGCTGACGATCGCCGGGCCGGTGAGCCGCTTCCTGCAGCAGGCCGCGCCGGTCACGGGCATCAGCGAGCTGCAGTCGCTGACCTCGCTCCTGACGGTCGTCGTCGTGATCGCGTACCTCGCTGGTATCGCCTACGGCATCGTGGCCATCTCCAGCCAGACGCAGCTTTCCGAGTCCCTGCCAGAGGAGGTCCGGGGCCGCGTCTTCGGCGTCCTGAACATGCTTGTCTCGGTGGCGAGCTTCCTGCCGATCATCGTCGTCGGACCGATCTCCGACCTCGTGAGCACGACCACGGTCATTCTCATCGTGGCTGGGCTCGTCCTCTTTTCGGGCATCGCGTCGATCGTGCGGCGCGGGCCGCTGGCCCCGGCGGATCGGCAGGCGAGGGCTGGGACGAGGTTGCCCGGACGTGCGATGGACCCGATCGGCGTGGCGATGCGGACTCACACCGACCTGGCCGGGAGCACCGATGGCGCTGGGCAAGGGCGCGGGCCGCGTGACGACGCCGTCCAATCCGGAGACGCGCCGGGGGGCCGTTCGCGGCGTTCGCGATGACGACACTCGCCAAAGCCGCGGTCCTGCCCGGTACGCTGGCCGAGTCCCGTCCCGGCACACCAGGATCGTGGCGCGTCGCCTCGTTGGCGATCCTTGCGGGCGGTTTCGTCATCGGCGGCCGGCTTGCGTCGGGTCATCCGCGCGGCCTGACATCTGCGGTCCTCGCCGCGGCCGGACTCACGATCGGCGCCATCGCCCGTGCCAGCCGTCGACCGCCGCTTCAGCCTACCGCCCTGGCCTCCACGCTGGACGCCTCGACCCCGTCGCCCGCGGCCGTCCGGCCCACGTTCAGCGTCATCGTCGCGGCGCGCGATGAGGCACTCGTCCTGCCCCACGTCATCGCCGACATCGCGGCCCAGGACCATCGCGACGCAGCGGGCGAGCCGTGCTTCGAGCTGGTCGTCATCGACGACCGTTCGACCGATGGAACCGCAGGAGCCGCTCGGCAGGCCGCGAACAGCGCCGGACTGGGCGCCGTCACGCGCGTGATGCGGCGCGACGGCGACGACCTTCCCGACGGCAAGGGCGCCGCGCTGACCGCCTGCCAACCAGGGGACTGTACCGGCGACGTCGTCGTCGTCCTGGACGCCGACGCGCGTGTAAGCCCGACCTTCCTGTCCACGCTTGCCGGCTACGTCGAACGCGGCGCCGGCGCGATCACCCCGCGGCGCCGCACGCTCGACGCGGGGATGTCACTGATGGCCCAGGTGCAAGCCGACGAGCAGACGCTCGATGGCGAACTGCAGCGGGCGCGCTGGTCGATGGGCGGCTGCTCGGAGTTTCGGGGCAACGGGATCGTCGTCGACCGGAAGCTCCTCGCAGCAGTCGGCGGCTGGCGCGCGGAGGCGCTGACGGAGGACCTCGATCTCTCGAGCCGAGTGGCCGCACAGACCGGTGTCACGGTCGCCTGGGCGCTCGATGCGCAGGTCTGGGAGCAGCCCGTGACAACGTGGCCCGCCCTCTGGCGACAGCGGCTGCGCTGGGCCGAGGGCGGGCTGCGACGCGTCCTCGAGCATGGCCCGGCCGTCCTGCGAAGCGCATCCCTTCCGGTCCCATCGAGGCTCGATTTTGCGGCGTACGCCGGCCAGCTCTTCGCGCCGCCAATCCTGCTCGGCGCCCTGGCCGTCGGCGCGGCCGGCCGGAGGCCGCAGGCGGGCGTTTCGCTGTTCGCGGGCTATTTCGCCTTCCTGGCGACGCTTCTGTTCGACGCCCTGCGCTGGGAAAGCGGAGCCTCGGGACGGTCACTGGCCGTCCCGGATCGCCTGCGACGGTCGATCCTCGGCGCCCTGTTCAGCTCCGTGTGGCTCGCTGCCGTCCCCGTCTCGATGTGGCGGCTGGCGACGCGTCGCGGCCCAGTCGGATACGACAAGATGCCCCACGTGGGCACCGGGAGATCTCTCGAGGCGACTGGGTGACGGGCTGGTTCGAGGCGCCCGGATGACGCGCGTCGCGGTCGTCTTCACGGGAGGGACGATCAGCATGGTTGCCGACGACGTCGCGGGCGGCAACGTCCCCACACTGGACGGAGCGGCGATCCTCGCCCGAACCCCGGGGCTCGATGCGATCGCTGAGGTCGTCCCGGTCGACCTCGGACTTACGCCCGCCAGCCACTTCTCATTCACGGATCTGCTCTCCATCGCCGGGAGCATCTCGGACGCCGCGGCCGACCCGTCGATCGACGGCGTCGTCGTCGTCCAGGGAACGGACACGATCGAGGAGACCGCCTTCTGCTGGGACCTCGTCCTCGACACGCCGAAGCCCGTGATCGTCACCGGCGCGATGCGCTCCGCGAGCGAGGCCGGCTATGACGGACCGGCCAACCTCCGCGATGCCGTGCGGTGCGCGGCGTCGGACGACCTACGGGGCGAAGGGGTTCTCGTCGTCCTGGCGGCGTCGATCGAGGCGGCCGACGACGTGACCAAGACGCATACCTCGTCGCTCGAGGCGTTCCGCAGCCTCAATTTCGGTTCGCTCGGACGGATCGAAGGTGACCGCGTCGTCGTGAGCCGGCGGCGGGCGGGACGGCGCCACGTCGCGACCGAGCGCGCCAGCGAGCGGGTCGGCCTGGTGACCGCGGTCGTCGGCATGGGCCCATCGATCGTCGAGGTCATGGTCGGGTTGGGCCTCGAAGGGTTGGTCGTCGAGGCGACCGGCAGCGGCAACACGTCCGCAGGCCTCCTCGACGCCGCGGCGAGGACGATGGCCGCGGGGATCCCGGTCGTGCTCACGACGCGTTGCCCGGCGGGTCGCGCCGGGACGGCGTACGCATTTCCCGGTGGTGGCGCGACCTGGGTCCGGGCGGGTGCGCTCCTGGCGGGCTACCTGGGCGGGCCGAAGGCGCGAGTCGCCGTGGCCCTGGCGTTGGGCGCCGGCCTCGATCGCGTATCGATGGAGCGCCTCTTCGCCGATCCGATCGCGACGTAGAGTGCGGGTGCCTCGGTGAGCTCGCCACAGGTCGAGCGGTTGGTCGTCGGCCGGATCGCGACACTCGCCGGACCGGCCGGGTTCGCTTGGGTCGAAGCGCTCGCGATCAGCGGCGGGAACGTGATCGCGGCCGGCAAGCTGGCTGACCTGCAGGGCATGACCGGCCCGCGGACGCGCCGGATCCTGCTTCAGGCTGACGAGGTTGCGATTCCGGCGCTCACGGACGCGCACCTGCACCTCGGCGACGCCGCGATCGCTCGATCGGAGATCGACCTCACCGACCTGTCCCTGGACGGGGCGCTGTCGCTGATCGGCGAGGCTCACGCCAGGGCCCGCGACGACGGCGCCTGGCTCGTGGGCGCCGGCTGGGACATCGATCACTTCGGTGCCTGGCCGACGGCCACGGATCTGGCCACCATCGCCCCTGGTCGCCGCATCGCGCTCTGGTCGCGCGATCACCACGCGATCTGGGCGAGCCCCGAGGGACTTACGGCCGCAGGGGTGGGGGAGCGCACCGTCGACCCGCCAGGTGGGCGCATCCGGCGCGATCCCGACGGTCGCCCCGAGGGCGTCCTCCTCGAGAACGCCGCAACCCTTGCGGCGTCGGCGATTCCGCCGCCAACGGTGGAGGCCCTGGAGCTCGAGGTTCCAGCCCTCGCCAGGGAGCTTCTCGAGCTTGGCATCGCCGCCGTTCATGACCCGGGCTCGCTGCTGCCCGATCCCCGCCTTGAGCGGGCCGTCGTCGCATTCGGCCATCTGAGCGACCGAGGCGAGCTCCCGATCCGCGTCCACCTCTCGATCCGGCGCGACGGGCTCGCCGCGGCTCGGTCGCGGAGCCTCCGATCGGGTGAACCCATCGGGTCGATGCCTCGACCCAGGGGATCGTCGCCACGCCCCATCGGATCGACGCCCGAGCCGCGCGCCCACATGGGCTGGCTCAAGCTCTTCGCCGACGGCGCCCTCGGGTCACGGACCGCGGCGCTCCTCGGACCCCAGGGCGGGAGTCCCGCTGGGAGTCCGGGTGACGGATCCCGGATCTTCGTTACCCAACCCGGCGAGCTGGCGGAGCTCGCACGCGAGGCCGTCGACGCCGGCATTGCGAGCCAGATTCACGCGATCGGCGATGCGGCGGTCAGGGCCGCGCTCGGGGCCCTCGAACCGATCGCCGGCCGGTCGAACATCCGGCCTCGGATCGAGCATGTCCAGCTCCTCCATCCCGCCGACGTCAGCCGGTTCGCAACCGCGGGGATCGTGGCCTCGGTCCAACCCAGCCATCTCCGAACTGACGCCGCGCCGGCCCGGGCGGAATGGGGCGAGCGCGCGGAGGCCGACGGGTATCCATACGGCGCGCTCGCGGCGGCCGGCGCCACGCTCGCCTTCGGGAGCGACGCACCCGTCGAGACGATCGACCCCTGGCCCGGCCTCGAGCTCGCCGCGACCCGGCGAAGTCCTGACTGGCCGGAGGGCACCCCGCCGTTCGGGCCGGCCCAGGCGCTCGCACTCGAACGCATCCTGCGCGCGGCATGTGTCGGGGCCGCGGTCGCGGCGGGGGAGAGCCGGCGAGGACGTCTGCGGCCTCGTTCCCCGGCCGATCTCATCGTGATCCCAGTGGCCGCGCTGGCCGAGCCCGTGGAGGTCGGCGGGCCGCTCGGTCGGGTCCGGCCGCGCCTGGTCCTCGTCGAGGGTCAGGTCGTCGTGGAGCGCTGATCCCGCTGGCGGCGGGCTTCGTAGAGGAGTACCGCGGCGGTCGCCGAAACATTGAGGCTGTCGGCCGCCCCGAGCATCGGCAACCGCACTGCGACGACGTCGGGGTCGGACCAGATGCCGCTCAGCCCCTCGCGCTCACTCCCGAGGACGAGCGCCGTCGGCTCGGTCAGGTCGACCTCCCACGGCGAGAACGTCCCGTCAAGACGGGCCGCGACGATCCGGATGGCCCGGTCTCGCAGCCAACGGATCGTCGCCTCGGCGGTCGCGACGGCCGCCGGGACGGAGAACACGGTGCCGACACTCGCTCGGATCACGTTGGGATTGAACAGGTCGGTTCCGGGCGCGGCGACGATGACGGCGTCAGCTCCGGCTCCATCTGCCGAGCGCAGGATCGCGCCGACGTTGCCGGGTTTCTCGACGTCCTCGGTCACCACCAGCAACGGCTCGGGCCCGAGGACGATCGCATCCAGTCCCGTCATGGGCGCGCGGGCGACCGCAACGATCCCCTCGAACCGATCCCCGTAGGCCATCTTCTCGAAGGCAGCTTCGCTGACCTCGGCCGGTCGCAGTCCCGCCGCCTCGAGCCGCTCGAGAAGCGCCGTCCCCGCGCCCACAGAGAGCAGGGGTCGGCAGAGAAAGACCTCTTCGATGGCGACGCCGGCGTCGATCGCCCGGCCGATCTCGCGGACCCCATCGATGATCGTCAGGCCCCGGGCCGTCCGCTCCCGGCGGTCCCGAAGTCGAGCCGCGGCGCGGACGCGCGGATTCGACGGGCTGCTGATCTCCACCCCGTCATCCTGACGACTGTTCATGAGCCTGACGACTGTTGAGCGGCTCCGCCGCGTGTTGGCGCGGTCGAAGGGGGCCGAGCCGGCATTGCGGCGACGCGGGCAAACGCCCCGGCCGGCAACCGCGCGCCGCTGGTCGCGATCATTGCGAGAGAGCCGGCCTCGACGGCGGAGGGAATCGCATGGAGCGTGTCGACGAGGATGCCCCCGAGGTCGGCCGGACGAACGTCAGTTATGTGAGAGGTCAGCAGGACGAAGCCTCCGGGCGCGAAGAGGTTTTCACACGCGGCCAGGAGTGAGGGCAGGTCGTCCTCGATGCGCCAGGCCCTTCCGTCCGGTCCGTGACCGTAGGAGGGCGGGTCGAGAATGAGGCCGTCGTAGACTCGCCCCCGCCGAGCCTCACGATCAGCGAACCTGGCGGCGTCGTCGACGATCCACCGTATCGGGTGGTCGCCGAGTCCTGACAGGACGGCATTGGCCCGCGCCATCGAGACGGCGGATCGGGCCGCGTCCACATGGGTGACGGCGGCACCCGACCGGGCGGCCGCGAGCGTAGCGAGACCGGTCGATGCAAAGAGGTTCAGCACGGTCGGAGGCGGCCGTGAGCTCGACGGCGGATCGCCGGACGGTTGGTCTGGCAGGTCGGCCCGACAGTGACGCGCGATCTGCGCCTCGAGCCATGGCAGCATGCGCAGATGTTCAGGAAACATCCCGACCTGTCCCGAGGGAGCTGGTTTCAGGCGCATGGTCAGTCCGGCAGCCTCGACGGACCACGGCTCGGTCAACATCGGGTCAGTGGCCGTCCAGCCACGTCCGCGTTCGAAGCGGAGATCCGACGCCGACCACGCCTCGGGACGACGCCGTGGGTCCGAGGCAGCGGGGCTTGGCCGATCGACCAGGCGCGATCCGAAGCGCTCCAGCCGGCGGCCATCGCCGGCGTCGATGAGAACCACGTCGCTCGCCTCAGGCATCGGACGATGATGGGTCATCTGCGGTCGGGTCACCTGCGCTGAAGTCCGTCGTTGCCGAGTCGGGCGGGCGCAGGCTGATCGAGCGCACGATGCAACATCGGAGATCGCCGCGCGTCGACCGATTGCGATGAGGGACCACAGCCGATGAGCGCGGAGCCATCCGACATGGGCCGATCCGAATCGGTCGGTCCGGCCAAACGCGAGGCCAACCCGGAGTCCAAGCGCGAGCCCAAGCCCGAGCCAAAGCCCGCGCCCAAATCCGAGCCCCCCGAAGGACTGGCTTGGCTCCGCGGTCGGCCGACGGCCCGACCGGGCCTGCTGCTCCGTACTCTCGTGGCAGTTGGTTCCTTCGTCGCGCGCCGCGTCTGCGACCTCCGCTGGCACGTTGAAGGGGCGGATAACCTCCCGAAGACCGGCGGCTACATCGCCGCCTGCGCAATCCATCGGAACTGGATCGATGCGCCACTGCTCGTCGCGCTGCTTCCGCAGGAGCCGCGAATCTGGTACCTGGGCAGCGGCGTCGCGGCGTTCCGGTCGCGGTGGGTCGAGTGGCTCCTTCGGCGGATCGGCGGCATCCTGCCGGTCTATCGCGGGGGTCTCGACATCGACGTCCATGTCGATGCGGCCGCGGCGGTCATCGGTGCAGGCGCCGTCTTCGGGATCTTCCCCGAAGGCAGCCGCCGGGGCGAAGCTGCCGCGCCCGAGGCGTTCCGGCGCGGGGTCGGTCTCGTCGGCCTGCGGACAGGCGCGACCATCGTCCCGATGGCATTGGCCGGCACGATCGAGCTGTACCGTGGCCGGCGGATTGCGCTCGGCATCCTGCCTCCGACAACGGCACTCGCCCTCGCGGGCGTCGAGACCCCGCTCGAGCCGGACACTCCCGCCGAGCATGCGGCCGCGAGAACGGCGACCCGCGCGCTCGAAGCGCTCTTGGCGCCGCACATCGCCGAGCTGGCGGCCGCGTGTGCCGACCCGCCTCAGACGCCCCGGCGGTGGCGCTGGATGACCACGTTGTTCAAATAGCCCGCACCGGGGAAGGGCGGCGATCAGTGACTGCGTGGTCGCGCGCCACGAATGACCGGCTGCAGATCGATGGGCCCGCCCCGTCGGTTCCGTCGACGGAGCGGGCCCGTTCGATCGTAGCGCGCCACGAAGGTGCGAGGCGGTCTCGCGGATCCTGCACGACGCTGCCAGCCGGAGCGTCGTAGGCTCGGCCCCATGTCGGAGCCCAGCGGTGCGGAAGCCAGCGCAACGGTAGCCGAAGTCGACGCCACCGACGCCGGCCTGCGCTATTCAACCGATTCCCGGCCAGGCATCCGTCGACTCCGCTCCGGCCGAGGCTTCGTCTACCGAGGCGTGGACGGGACGCGAGTGGGCGACGACACCACCCTCGCCCGGATCCGCAGCATCGCCATCCCGCCGGCGTGGACCGAGGTCTGGATCTCGACCGACCCGAGGGGTCACATCCAGGCGACCGGCCGCGATGCCCGCGGCCGCAAGCAGTACCGCTACCACCCGAAGTGGAGATCCTGGCGGGACGCCACGAAGTTCGATCGGTTGGTCGCTTTTGCCCGGGCACTCCCAAAGCTCCACCGGCGAGTCCAGCGCGATCTCGCTGCCCGTGGCCTGCCACGCCGGAAGATTCTGGCCGCGATCGTCCGGCTCCCCGAGCTGACCCTGATCCGGGTCGGCAACGACAAGTACGCACGCCTGAATCAATCGTTCGGGCTCACGACCCTGCGGGGTCGTCACGCCCATGTGAGCGGCAGCCGCGTCCGATTTCGTTTCCGCGGCAAAGGTGGAGTGGATCACGAGGTGGGCATTCGCGATCGACAGCTCGCACGGATCGTCGCCCGGTGTCTCGATCTTCCCGGCCAGCCTCTATTCCAGTGGGTGGACGAGCAGGGCGCTGCTACCGACGTGGCATCGGACGACGTCAACGACTTTCTGCGCGAGGCGATGGGCGGTGACTTCACCGCCAAGGACTTCCGGACGTGGGCCGGCACGCTCCTCGCCTACCGCGCTCTCTCCGAGAGCTGGGACCCGCCGAGAACGAGACCGAGGCCCGCCACAACGTTGTCGTCGCCATCCGCGAAACGTCCATCCGCCTGCGCAACACGCCGGCGGTTTGTCGGCGAAGCTACGTCGATCCCGCCATCCTCGATGCCTACCTGCTCGGCCGCCTCCGCGAAACGGCGGCCAAGGGGAGCGGGCCTAAGACAGGCGATCCCGATGCCGCGAAGCCCAGCGGTCCGACTGGCTCGGAGCCCGCGCCAGACCACCCGCCGTTGCCGACACTCGCCGAGGAGCGGGCGGTGATCAGGATCCTCGAGGCCCGCTCGCGGAGATGAGGTCGTGCCGCGAGGCGCTCGCCGGCCGTGGAAATGGTCAAAGTTCCACTTCATGACGACTTGTAATGCGCTCCTCTGACAGCCCGTGCAGACTCGCCCGATCGAGGCTGAAATTCACGGGTGGCGTTGAAGCGCGGCCCATATTCGAGTCGCCCAGACCGCGTTGAGCTACTGGCGCAGCGAGATGGAGGCGAACCACGCCGGCCGGCTGCCTTGGCCAGACCGAGCCGCACAATCCTGCCAACTCGCCCGAATCCATCTACCCGGGAGGGGCGATCCAGACTGTCGCGTCGGTGGCGAAGGCGACGAACCCGATCACCTACATCGCGACGGCGAAAACGCTGCCGGTCTTCTCGCTCGCGGCAGGTGATTCCGACTGCCTGATCCCGCATGAGCAGTCCGAGCTTCTCAACACCGCCCTGAAAGCGCCGGAGCAACCTCGACCTACACCCTGGTCCCCGGCGCCTACCACAACGACCAGCTCGTTACGACCTCGCAGACACCGGGTGTCCTCGCGATGTTGGCCGAAGTGTTCGGAAGGTAAGTCCGGCTGCGCGCGAGGAACCTGGCCAGTTCGTCTCCACGTCGGCCGGAGTGACGAGCTCGGGGGCGTCTGCTACATTCGCCAATGATCGCGGGCGGCTAGCTCAGCTGGTTAGAGCACTTGCTTGACATGCAAGAGGTCACTGGTTCGAGTCCAGTGTCGCCCACCACCCAACCCCGATTCCGTCGTTCGGCGCGCCCCGCGTCAGCCGGGGCGGCCGTTCAGGGTCCTGAGGAAGAGGTCCTCGTAGCGGCTGGGATCGGCCGAAAGCGCGTATCGCGCTTCGGGACCTTGAGCTGCGACGACGATCTGGCCGACCCCGGGGCCCTCGTCGGTCACGACATTCAGGTGGCGACGCCCAAATGACGCCACGCTCTCATCGGCGACGACGGCGGCTGCGAATGGATCCCAGAAGAAGTAATCGCCTCGCGCGATCGAATCGCCAAGCTTGGCGAGCACGTCGCCGGTGAATCGGGCGCTTGCGGTCGTAGCCCCGCTCCTGTAGCCGTTCGCGAAGGCGGTCGTGATCGGAACGTGGTTCGTCGCATCCAGGGGAACGAGCGTGACCGGCACGCTGGAGCCGAGCACCAACCTCGCCGCAGTGGGGTCGACGTAGACATTCCACTCGGCGACCGGCTGGGGAGGCAGGTCGGGCAGCAACACGTTGCCGGGAACGTCGACTGCGCCACCCATGACGAAAACGGCCGCGATGCGATCCTTCAGATCCGGGGAGTCGCCTAACAGCTGGGCCGGATTCGTCAATGGCCCGAGTGTAAGGATCGTCACCTTCTCGGTCGACGCCCGCAGGGTCGCGGCCAAGAGCTCGACGGCGGATCCGGACGCGGCCTTGTTCGCGTTGGCTGGGAGCGTTAGCCCCAGAAGCTGATCGACGCCGGCGCGCCATTCGCCAGGAAAGGCGTGCGTGCCCGCAAGCGGCACCTCACGGCCGCACGCGACGGGAATCTCGGGGCGGCCGGCCAGCGCGACCAGCCCGAGAGCGTTCGTAACCCCGGGCCCGCAGTGGGCCTCGCCCGCGTCGGTGACGGTGATCGCTTCAACGCGGATGTCGCGCCGCCAGAGCAGGAACAGGATCGCCATCCAATCGTCGGCTGCCATGTCCGTGTCAATGATCAACGGCCGTCCCGAAGCGGGGCCCTGCGTGTCGACTGGCGCGGAAGACCGATTCGCGCCTGGATGCGAGCCGCCACCGCCACCGCCGGTCGAGCAGGCTCCTAGCAGCGTAACCAGCGCAAGCATCCGGAGCCCGGACCGGAACATGTGCCGAGCGTGGCGAGCCAGGCACGGAGCGTCAAGCTCGGAGAGGGGCCGCGTCACGTCGGCTACAATCCCGGGCAACACGCTGATCGGGACACGCCGACGATCGAAGTCGATCCGCAGAGAGCCGGGCCAAGGCTGAAAGCCGGGCGATCGACAGGGTTCAGGCACCACCCGCGAGTGGCCGGTGAACCGGTCCGGGATCCGCCCGTTACCGCGGCTCGAGTGCGTCATCGCCCGGGACCGAGCCCGGCGCCGATCGACGAAGGCGGGTGGAACCGCGAGAGTTAACACCTCTCGTCCTGTCGGAGGACGAGAGGTTTTCGTTTTCGGTCCGGTCGAACGGGCCGTGGAGGGTCGAATGACGGACAAGGTCGAAGACGCGGCCAGTGGAGGCGACACCGCGGGGAAGCCATTGGCGGCGGCCCACAATGGGTCGCCTGGCGCGCCCGGGTCGGCCGCGCTCCCCGCCGTCGACGACGAGATCCTCCCGGAAGCGCCCGATCGTGGCTCGGCCGAGGAGCTGCTCGACGCCGGTGCCCACAGCGATCTCGACGCGATGCGGCATTCGACCGCCCACGTCATGGCCGAAGCCGTCCTCGACCGATTTCCCGATGCCCGGCTGGGCATCGGCCCGGCCATTGCCGATGGCTTCTACTACGACTTCGAGCTGCCACGACCGTTGACGCCCGACGACCTCGCGTCGATCGAAAAGCGGATGGCCGAGAGCATCGCCGCGGATCATCCCTTCGCCCGCCGCGAGATGTCGCCGGAGGAGGGGAGGGCCTTCTTCGCTGCCCGGAACCAGCCGTTCAAGGTCGAGATCCTCGATGACCTGGCTGCGCGATCGAAGGCCAGCGGGGAACCGATGCCGCCGACATCGGTCTACGAGCATGGCTCGTTCGTCGACCTGTGCAAGGGACCGCACGTGGCGTCCACCGGCAAGATCGGCCCGTTCAAGCTCCTCGCGGTCGCCGGCGCCTACTGGCGTGGCGACGAGAAGCGGCCGATGCTCCAGCGGATCTACGGGACGGTCTGGCCGACGCAGGATGAACTGGAGCAGTACCTGTGGCGGCGTGAAGAGGCAAAGAAGCGAGACCACCGGCGGCTCGGCGTCCAGCTCGACCTCTTCAGCTTCCACGACGTCAGCCCCGGGTCGGCGTTCTGGCACCCAAAGGGCCAACGGATCTGGCGGACGCTCGAGGGCGCCATGCGCGAACTCCAGGAACGGCGCGGCTACCAGGAGATCAGCACGCCGATCCTCGTCGACAAGAAGCTCTGGCAGCAGTCCGGCCACTGGGATCTGTACGACGCGAACATGTTCCGGCTCGAATCAGAGGGGCACCAGTTCGCCTTGAAGCCGATGAACTGTCCCGAGTCAACCTTCATCTACCGCTCGAAGGTGCGCTCCTATCGGGACCTTCCCTTGCGGCTCAGTGAGTACGGCCGCCTTCATCGAAACGAGCGATCGGGGACGCTCTCGGGCCTGACACGCGTCCGCCAGTTCATCCAGGACGACGCCCACATCTATGTTCGCCCGGATCAGCTGGGCGACGAGATTGAGGCACTCATCGGCGAGGTCCGCGAGGCCTACTCGTGGGTGGGCCTCATGCCGCGCTTCGTCTTCGCCACGAAGCCCGACAAGGCGATCGGCGACCCAGCCCTCTGGGAACGGGCAGAGAGCGGGCTCAAGGATGCGCTCGACCGCGCCGGGGGCGACTACAAGGTCAAGCCCAAGGACGGCACGTTCTATGCGCCCAAGATCGACATCTACATCGACGACGCGCTTGGGCGGGAATGGCAGATGGCGACCATCCAGGCGGACCTCGTCATGCTTCCCGAGCGGTTCGACCTGACGTACATCGACGAGCACGGCCAGCCTCAACGGCCGATTGCCATTCACCGAGCGATCTATGGCTCGCTCGAGCGGTTCATCGGGATCCTGGTCGAGCATTTTGCGGGCGCGTTTCCGCTGTGGCTCGCGCCTGTCCAGGTCGTCGTGATCCCGATCGCCGATCGCCACGTCGCGCCGGCCGCGGAATTGGCCGGACTCCTCCGCGGACGCGGATTGCGGGTGGAGGTCGATGATTCGGACGGCCGCATGCAGAACAAGATCAGGCTGGCCCAGGCACAGAAGGTGCCGTACATGGCAGTCCTCGGCGATCGGGAGGTCGAGGCTCGTACCGCGTCGCCGCGCACGCGCGCCGGCGAGCAGCAATCCCCGGAGGCCTGGGAAGCCTTTGCGGACCGCCTGGCCACGGAGGCTGCCGCCAGGGGCGTCGCCTGAGTTGGCCAAATTCTCGCCATGTGATCGTTGGGCCGTCCCTTGTCGCGGCGATGGGCGATCGACCGCCCGAAATGCGCCTCTCGCACGAGTTTCCGGCGATTGCGAGCGCGATCCACGCACGTGATGAGGCGCGCAGCCGTGGGTCTTTCAGCAGGTCGCGGTCACCTCTGGCCTAGCGTTCACCTGATGACAATCTGGCCAAATTTGCGACCGTTGGCAGACGCTCTGCGCGGCCGTCGGTGGCCCTTTGCCCGGCCGAAAGACCCTGTGCTATAGTCCCGCGGCGACCGTGGTCCGTGCCGCTGCGTGCCCGCGCGACGGCCGGTCGGCCGACGGTCGCGAGACCGCCGAACCAGGGCAACAAAGGGGTACGACATCAGCCGAGACCTGCGCGTAAACCAGATGATCCGGATCCCACAGGTCCGGGTGGTCGACGAAGAGGGCGCCCAGCTGGGCATCATGCCGACGCCGCAAGCCCTCGAGATGGCGCAGGAGCGCGGATATGACCTTGTCGAGGTTGCCCCGATGGCCTCGCCGCCGGTGGTCAAGTTCCTCGACTTTGGTCAATACAAGTACGAGCTGACGAAACGCGAGAAAGAGGCCAAGCGCCGCCAACGCTCGGTCACCTTCAAGGAGGTTCGCCTCACACCCAGCATCGGCCAGGGCGACTTCGAAACCAAGGTCCACCGAGCCATCGAATTCCTCGAGGAGGGAGATCGGCTCAAAGTCACCGTTCGGTTCAGGGGTCGTCAGCTGACGCATCCGGAGCTCGGCCGAACGCTCATCGGCAGGTTCGCGGATCAGATCAAGGACCATGGAGTCGTCGAACGGACGCCGCTCCTCGAGGGGAAGTCGATGTTCGTCACGGTGGCTTCGACACACAAGGCGAAGGTCGTCGAGGAACCCAGGGTCGCCCGATCCGACGGGGCGACGCGAACCGAACCCGCGACATTGACCGAGGCGACGACAACGACGAAAGCCGCGACCCCGATCGGCGCCGCGGCGCCACCGGAGGCGCCGGCGGCAGCGCAGCCGCCAGCAGCGGCGCAACCGCCAGGACCTGCCGAGGTGCAGCGGTCGGAGTCAGCAAAACGGACGCCGACGGTCCGACAGCCCGAGGCCAACGGGGCAAATGGGCCCGGAACCCCGGCAGTCGAGCCGAAGGAACAATCGCAACGGCAGGAACAAGCGCAGCCGCAGCCGCGACCGCGACAACACAAGGCGACGGCCGAGTCGGCCGGGACAGGAGAGTGAGGCAAGCGTGCCGAAAATGAAGAGCCACAAGGCGGCTCAGAAGCGGATCGGCGTAACCGGCAGCGGCAAGCTGTTCCGCGTGAACGCCTGGCGAGGGCACCACCTCGAAATCAAGTCCTCCCGCCGGACCCGACGGTACGCTGGCAAGACCCTCATCGGTAGCCTCCATGCCAGGCAGGTCCATCGCCTGTTGCCGTACCTCTAGGGAGCCCGTCCAGACCATGGCACGAGTCAAGCGTGGGGTCACCGCCCACAAGCGCCACAAGCGGCTCCTGAATGCGGCCGAGGGCCGGCGCGGGACACGGTCGCGCCTCGTCAAGCCGGCCCGCGAGGCGCTCCTTCACGCCCTCGCGTACGCGACCCGCGACCGGAAGCAGCGCAAGCGCCAGATGCGCAGCCTGTGGATCGTCCGGATCAACGCCGCCGTGCGAGCGAACGGCCTGACCTACGGCCGGTTCGTCGCCGGGCTCCGGCAGGCCGGGGTCGGCCTCGACCGCAAGATCCTCGCGGATCTCGCGGTTCGCGACGAAGCGACCTTCCACCGCATCGTCGAGGTCGCCAAGGGCGCCTGATCGCTCACCGCAGTCGGTCGCGATCGGCCAGAGTGACAGCGTGAATCTCACCGACCTGACCAGCGAGCTGGAGGGTCTCCGCGGCGAGGCGCTCCGGGCGGCCGCGGCTGCGACTGATATGGCCGCGCTGCAGGCACTCGAGGTCACCTTCCTAGGGAAGAAGGGCCGCCTGACGACCGTCCTGCGGGGCATCGGCGGCCTGACCCCTGAGGACCGCCCCAATGTCGGTGCCATCGCCAACGATGTTCGGGCGGCGATCGAGGCCGCGTTCGCCGGACGTGGCCGAACGCTCGGAACGGCGGCGCTCGAGGAACGGCTCCACACGGAAACGGTGGACGTGAGCCTGCCCGGTCGGCCGATTCGCCGAGGCTCCCTCCATCCGAGTATCGAAGCGATGACGGAGATCGCCGAGATCTTCGCCCAGTTCGGATTCGTTGTCTACGAGAGTAACGAGATCGAAGACGACCTCACCAACTTCCAGATGCTCAACATCCCGCCCGACCACCCCGCGCGGGATCTGTGGGACACCTTCTACGTCGACGTCGAGGGGCATCTGCTGCGGACGCACACCTCGCCCGGCCAGATCCGGGTCATGCAATCAACCAAACCACCGATCCGGGCACTCCTGCCTGGAAGGTGTTTCCGTTACGAGGCGATTGACGCCAGCCACGCCTCGGAGTTCTTCCAGGTCGAGGGCCTGATGGTCGACGAGGGGACGACGATGGCCGACCTCCGCGGGCTGTTGGACCAGTTCGCCCACGCCATGTTCGGCCCCGGCAAGCGGACCCGATTCCGGCCGGGCTACTACCCCTTCACCGAGCCTTCGGTCACCTTCGACGTCGAGTGCCTCGTCTGCGGCGGATCCGGCTGCCCGGCGTGCGGCCGGACCGGCTGGATGACGATCCTTGGCGCCGGGATGGTCCATCCCGTAGTTCTCCAGTTCGGTGGGCTGGACCCGGAGCGTTACCAGGGCTTCGCCTTCGGGATGGGCCCCGAGCGGATCAAGATGCTCAAGCACGGCATCACAGACCTGCGCCTCTTCATGGAGAACGACCTCCGCTTCCTCGGTCAGTTCCGATGAGGGTGCCCCTCTCGTGGCTGCGCGAGTACGTCGACATCGACCTGACGCCGGACGCGCTGGCGGAGCGTCTGACCCTGCTCGGCATGGAGGTCAAGGGATTCGAGCGCCGCGGCGACGACTGGCACGACGTGGTCGTGGGCGAGTTGCTGTCTGTCGAGAAGCACCCCAACGCGGACCGCCTGTCGGTGGCCACCGTGACCGTCGGCTTCGGCGAGCCCCTCCAGATCGTGTGCGGAGCGACGAACATCGCGGCCGGGCAGCGCGTTCCGGTGGCGTTGCCTGGTGCGGTGCTCCCCGGCAACCGTCGGATCGAACAGGCCGAGAAGATGGGCGTCGTCAGCAACGGGATGCTCTGCTCGGGTGAGGAGCTGCACCTCACGGGCGACGGCGACGGCATCCTGATCCTTCCGCCAGGCGCGCAGGTCGGCGCCCCCCTGGCTGATCTGTTCGGCGACGTCGTTCTCGACGTTGATGTCAAGCCAAACCGTGGCGACGCCCTGTCGATGATCGGCCTGGCGCGCGAAGTATCGGCGGTGACCGGTGCGCCGGTTCGGTGGCCCCCAATCGAGGTCGGCGAGGCCGGTCGGCCCGTCACGGAGCGTCTCGCCGTCGAGGTCCGGGACCGCGACCTGTGCGCCCGATTTGTCGGGCGGTGGGTCGCGGGCGTCGAGATCGGACCATCGCCGGACCTGGTGCAGATGCGCCTGATCGCCGCTGGGATGCGGCCCGTGAGCAACGTCGTCGATGCCAGCAACTACGTCATGCTCGAGCTGGGCAAGCCGATCCACACCTTCGATGCGGCAACGGTTCGCGAGGGGCGCATCGTCGTCCGCCGGGCTCGCCCCGGCGAGCGCCTCGAAACCCTGGATCACGTCGTCCGCGAGCTGACACCCGACACCCTCCTGATCGCCGACCCGGTCGGCCCGCTCGGCATCGCCGGCGTGATGGGCAGTGCCGGCTCCGAGATCGGTCCGGCGACGCGCGACGTCATCATCGAGTCGGCCATCTTCGATCCGGTGAGCATCCGCCGAACAGGCATCCACTACGGGCTCCGGTCCGAGGCCAGCCTGCGTTTCGAGAAGGGCCAGGAGTTCCGTCTGGCCAGGATCGGGGCCGATCGCTGCGCCCGCCTCATCGCGGAGTGGGCGCGCGGGTCGGTGGCCCCCGGCCGCATTGACACCGCCCCCGACGAGCCGGCCCCCGCACGGGTCGCCTTCCGACCCGCCCGCGTCAATCGCCTCCTTGGGACTGCCATCCCTCCCGAGGAGCAACGGGACCTTCTCGCGCGAGTCGGGATCGAGACGGACGCCGCGACGGGCAGGGTCAAGGTTTCGCTGTCGTCGAATCCGAAGCCGCTGGCCGTGGAGGTGGACGGGGACACGGCGCTGATGGCCTTCGTCCCAACCTGGCGCCGCGACATCTCGATCGAGGCGGACGTTGCCGAAGAAGTTGCCCGCGTCCGCGGCTACGAGATCGCCCCGGGCACCGTGCCCGCCACGCCGATGCCTCCCTGGCGGCCGAATCCCCTGGAGCTCCGCGACGACGTCCGGGCAACGCTCGCCGGCGCAGGCATGACCGAAGTCGTGACCCACGCCCTGGTCTCGCCCCGACACCTTGAGACGTTCGCCTGGAGCCAGCCCGGCGCTGCCGCAGCGGGGGAGGGGCAGGCCGGCGGCTCGCCGCTCCATGTCACCAACCCACTCTCGAGCGAGCACTCCGTGATGCGCCAGGCGCTCGTCGGGAGCCTGCTCGACGTCGTCTCCACGAATATTCGGCAAGGGACACCCGACCTGGCGATCTTCGAGGTCGGGAAGGGCTACGGTCGGGATGGGGAGCGACCTAGCGAGTGGTGGCGGCTCGGCCTCGCACTCACCGGGGAGGGCGACCTCACCGCCTGGAACCGTCCCGCTCGCCCCGCCGACCTCGACGACGTCAAGGGCATCGTGGAGCTCCTCGCGACGCACCTGGGTCTGGGCCGCCCGGAGTGGCTGCGGCTC
>DATCPH010000187.1:0-3054 GCA_036570185.1 Candidatus Limnocylindrales bacterium
CCTCCTGGCAGAGCCGGTCGAGCGGCGGATCAGCCGGGTCGTCGGCCAGGATCGCGGACACATAGGCATCGACCGAGCCATGGGCGTGAGCTTCATGGAGCCAGCGCAGGACGAGCTGGGTCGGCGTGAGGGAGGCTTCGAGGGCGGCCATTCGACGGACGAGGGTCATCCCAGGTCGCCAAGCTCCTCGGCCTCGTCGGGCCGTCGAGCGACCGCTTCGAGCGCCGCCAGGCGCATCTCGAACTCGCCGGCCTTGAGGAGGTTGGTGGCCGCGACGGCGGTCGAGATGAGCGCCCGCAGCTTGGCGATGCTGGTCTCGAGGCTGAGGCCATCGGTGACGACGATGTCGAGGAGTCGGCGGATGCCCTCCACCGTGTCGAGACCGGGCAGATCGTAGGCGACGGCGATCGTGCCCTCTTTGCGCCGCCGGAGGCCACCCAGCCGACGCGCCTCGGCGGCTGCCTCGGTCCGCTCCGGGTCGTGGGCGAAGCAGTACGGGCGGTCGCGCTGCGGTCCCGCCCGGCAGGCCCGGCCGTCGGGCATGACGAAGGAGCACGTCCGGCGGGCTACCATCGGCTACCTTTGCTGGCCCAACGTCGGCTGCTAGCCCCACACCATTTGGTCATCGTGTCGGGTTTCCGGGTGCCTCGACCCTCGCCGCTTGCCGTCCGGTGAGGCCCTGCCACCGCTCGACGACGAGCTGGCAGTAGCGCGGCTCGATCTCGATCCCGTAGCAGCGCCGGCCCAGGATCTCGGCGGCGACGAGGCAGGTCCCCGATCCCAGGAACGGGTCATAGACCGCCTCGCCAACGCGGAGGTGGTTACGAATCGGGGTCTCGAACAGGAGCACCGGCTTTTGGGCGGGATGGTCGAGCTTCTCCTCGTCCGAGCCGCCCATGATCATCTTGGGGCTGGGCGCCCGCCACACCGTGCTTTGGTCGCGCTCGCCGAGGTAGAGGTTGGGGATATCCGGTCGGCGGATCACCCAGCAGGGCTCGTGGCCCCAGTGATACCAACCCCGGCTCATCGCAAACAGGCCCTTGTCCCAGATGACCTGGGAGGCGATCTCGAAGCCGATCCGCTGGAGGCCCACCGCCACCTCGGCGGCATGCACACCGGCGTGCCAGACGTAGCCGACCTGGAGGGAGGGCGCCAATTCGAACGCCTCGGACCAGTCGACCCGTGTGTCGCCCGAGAGCGTCGTGTTCCGGTGGCCGTCCGTCCGGCGCATGTAGGGCCTCTCGGCCGGCCCAAGGTCGTTGTGTACGCCGTCCCGCCAGGTCGGATCGAGCGACACGCCATACGGTGGATCGGTCGCGAGGAGCCGCGGTTCCGCGCCGTCGAGGAGGCGGCCGACCGCCTCGGGGTCCGTGGCATCGCCGCACAGGAGCCGGTGCTCGCCGAGCTCGAACAGGTCGCCCGGCTGGACGTAGACGTCGGCCTCATCCGGGATCGGCGGGATCTCGTCGGGGTCGCCGAGCACCGCCCTGCGGATGCCGTTCCGCTCGCCGAGCTCGGCGAGGAGTGCCGCCAGCGCGTCGTCCGCGGGTGAGAGGTCGGCGAGGAGCGCCGCGAGGGCATCCTTCTCCGCCGTCGCCATCGCCGCGAGGGGGTCGAGGGTCGCGAGAACGAGCCGCTCCTCCTCCTCGGAGAGCTCGACGTAGGTCACCGGTACGGTCGGCTCATGGCGGGCGATCGCCAGCTCCACCCGGAGGTGGCCATCGACGATATGGCCCGTCGTCGTGTTCACCAGGACCTGGGCGACCCAGCCGACCTCGCCCAGGGCCGCCATCAGTCCCTGCTGCTGCTCTCGAGGATGTCCCCGCCAGTTGGCCGGGTTGGCGACGAGGGTCGTCGGGTCCACCTCGCCCTGGCCGGTGATCCGGTTGCGCCAGGCCGCCGTGGCACCGGAGCCATGCCTCGTACGGGTCCTCGTCGTCATCGTCGACCTTGCAATGAGCGGCCAGACGAGTGATGGATGGTCGGCTGAACGCCAGGACGGCGTTCGCAAGCGAACGGAGGAACGACATGGCGGATCTCCGCAGGTGCATCGGGTCGGAGCGGTTCGGGATCGCGGGGCACGACGCGCCGGTCGGCGACTTCCCGGCCCAGCCGAGCCAGCGCGACGGTCTCGGCCGGATGTGCAGGGCCCACTGGAACCAGTACACGGCGGGCCTCGCCCGCGACGCGATGGCCCGTAGGGCGGCGTCCGTGGGCGAGACGGTCGCCGAGGCGAGCGTGCCGGACAGTGAGCCGGCGACCCCGGCCGAGCCCGAGCGGGCCGCGGAGCCCGAGCCGATCCGGAAACGGGGGACGCGATCCGCGGCGGCTCCGGTCGTCGAGGGGGACGTCGGGTAGGTCCAGGCACCAACGGCGCAGCCAGGGCCCCGGGCGCAAGCCCGGGGCCCCTTCACGTCGAGTCGGATCAGTCGCGTCCATGGCCAAGAACGGACTCATGGCGGAGCGTCGGCGGCGTGTGGCGCCCATGGGCCAAGCTGGGCGTGGAGGGGCTCTTTGGTGAAAGCCGCTCCGTCCCTTGCTTGCGCGGGTTCAACAGAAAGCCGAAGACCCCGCTCCCCGACGGTCGCTTTCACGCCGCGTACCACGCCAGCGTGTCGTCATCGGACAGCGGGCGAGTCCCCGAGCCCCCTTGGGGGCACCACCCACTGTTTTCTGAGAACGGCCGGAATGGCGGCGCCCAGGTGATGGAAAGCGACCTACGTTCGCACTGAACATCTGGCCGACCAACCATCACGACTCGCCCCTGCTCCTGGTCAGGTTCGCTCGGCCCCGACCGACTAACCGGCGTCGTGATGAAGGACCTTGATGGCAGCTCGCGCAAGGATCTCGCTCATCAATCCGATTGCCCGCTCGTCAATCTCGAAAGCGGGGTGATGGTGGGGAACGGCACCCGGACCGCCCGCCAACTGCGAAAAAGGCACCGGGCGCCATGTCCAGCAGATAAGCGACGTCGTCGGTGGCCGTGATCGGGCCTCCATCGACCGACGTTGCTCGTCCACTCTCGGTCACCGCCTCGTCCACGAGCGCCGCATA
>DATCPH010000188.1:0-2327 GCA_036570185.1 Candidatus Limnocylindrales bacterium
TGTCGATCACTACAACCGCGGGCGACCCCATCGCGCCCTCGGCCTCGCCCCGCCACGAGCCGAGGCGTGGGACCCGATCGCGGTTAGTCCGCGCGACGTTCGCCGACGGGATCTGCTCGGCGGGCTGATCCACGAGTACCATGGCGCCGCCGCGTGATCGAATCCGGGTTTCCGATCCCCACGCCCGTTCGAGGCGTTGCGGAAGTCGAGGACGAATGTGTCGGTCTTGTCGGGGTGGATCCGGTTGAGCCGCGACAGGGTCTGGACCGCGGCCAGCCCGACGAGGACCTTGTCGACGAACATCGTGTGGAGGAGCGGCTGGTCATAGCCGGTCTGGAACTTCTCGGCCACGATGAGGACCCCGAACTCGGGCTCGGCGAAGCGGGTCGCCGTCTGGCTCTCGGGGAAGCCGTTCATGGCTGATTCGGTGAACTCCGAGCCCGCGTCGTCGACCCGGTCGGAGAGTAGGGATCAGCGACCGAGCGGCGACGTGCGGCGCGTTGCCTGGGGGTGCGCGCTGACCCAATCGACAAGCTCACGAGTCTCCGGTCGCAGATCCGCGTCCGGCAAAGAGACTGATGCCCGCTGGCTCTCATCGTCGATCGTGATCCGGTAGCCACCGCGATCTGGCTGGGCTGGGTGCGATGAGCCCGCCGGGGCGGGCTGCTTGCCGATCGCCGCTCTCTCGACGAGTTTCCGGAGCGCCTCCGCGTCCTTCGCTGCTAGGACGTCGCTGTCGACCTCGATCGTTGTCACAACGGGCACGATCGTGCCGCCCTGGGTGATCGACACCTTCATTCGGTCATCCTAGTCCCGCGGCCGGCCGCAGGGCCGCGTGGGCAAGGCGGCCGCGGACCTAGGGGCCGCCTGGCCTCGGAGCCACGGGCCTCACGGGTGCGCCCGGCGAGGCTTGAGCACGCCGACCTGCTGCCATGCGTCGCGGACCGCTGTTACCTGGCTGCTTCGGTTCCCGAAGAGTTCGCGAGCGGACGCGACCGTGGCGCGCGCGGCCTGGGCGAAGCTGGACGTCGCCGTGATCTTGGTCGTCAGGGCGCGATACCAGATCTTGCCAGCGTCCCCCCAGGCGTTACCGCCGATCGCGACGGCCGTGAGGTAGAACGCCCGGTTGGGGATACCGGAGTTGATGTGGACGCCACCGTTGTCGTGGCGCGGATCGGCATCGGCCGGGAGAACGACATACTTCGCCATCGTCGCCGGCTGCGGATCACCGGAGAAGGCCGTGCCCGGGTCTTTCATCGAGCGCAGTGCCACGCCATTCAGGGCAGGGCCAAGGATGCCCGTGCCGATGAGCCAGTCCGCCTTGTCCGCGGTTTGATTGAGCTTGCGCTGCTTGACGAGTGAGCCGAAGACGTCGGAGATCGACTCGTTCAGAGCGCCCGGCTGCTCGTGATACTCAAGCCCCGCGGTGTACTGAGTCACCCCGTGGGTGAGTTCGTGGCCGATCACGTCGAGTGACTTGGTCAACGAACCGACCTTGAGAATCTGGCCGCTTCCGTCGCCGTACAGCATCTGGCTGCCATTCCAGAAGGCGTTGTCCAGGTTTGCCCGGTAGTGGACCGACGATATGAGCTCGAGGCCGCTGTTGTCGACACTGTTGCGGCTGAAGATGTCATGGTAGAAGCGATAGGTCTCATCGGCGCCATCAAACGCCTCATTGACGGCCGTGTCGCCTGCCACGGGGCCACCGGTCTGACGCTTGAGAACGCCCGGCAGGGTGGCGTCACCGCCATGGTGCGCGTCGTAGACGGTGACCTTCTCCTTGGCGGCCGACGATGCCGTCGTCAGCTCGCCCGCGGAGAGGCCCATGGTCCGCATCAGCGAGCCAACCACGGCTCGCCGGGCGCGGACCGAGGCCGAGATCGCGATCGTGTTGAGCGCTGCCTCCCGCTGAGAGGGCGAGCCGCTCTCGGCCACCTGCGCCAGCACGAAGGGCGGCAGGATCGCGCAGGATTCGTACTTCTGGCTCATGACATCCTCCTTCCGCTCAGTGGCGGAACTAACGACCAGATCGGCGTCGATCAGCTGAGCTGACCGATCGTCTGAGCGAGCCCCGGTGGCAGGTTTCGCTCCTTCGACAAGGTGTCGAGATAATCGGTGTCGTCGACGACCGTCAGCGGGTCGAGGGCGATCGGCTCGTCTCCACGTCGCGGTCGCAACGGCTCGCTCCCGTATCCCGATGGCATGGGGACGCGATCCCAGTGTGTTCGCCCGATATCAGCGCGTCATGACGGTTGGTCATCTCCGCGGGCCACGACACGGAGCCCTTCCCAGGGTCTGCTGGTGATCAGCAGTGATCGTCGCGAAGG
>DATCPH010000189.1:0-9104 GCA_036570185.1 Candidatus Limnocylindrales bacterium
GGCATCCTCCAGCCCAAGGGCACTTCGGGCTCGACGAGCCAGGACGACATGGTGATCGTGCCGATCTCTGCGGCCCGCGACGAGTTCGTGCCCGGAACTTCGGTTCGGTCGATCGGCGTCAGCGTCGCCAGCGCCAGTGGCATCGATGCGGCCAAGGCGACGATCACGTCGACCCTCGAGCAGCGCCACGGCAAGAACGGAACGAACGACGACTTCTCGATCGCCGATCAGGCGCAGCTGCTCAGTACCGTCAGCTCCGTCACCGGCCTGCTGACCACCTTGCTTGCCGGCATTGCCTCTATCTCCCTGCTGGTCGGTGGCATCGGGATCATGAACATCATGCTGGTCTCGGTCAGGGAACGGACCCGCGAGATCGGCATTCGGAAGGCGATCGGCGCGCGGGGACGCGACGTCCTGCTGCAGTTCCTCATCGAGGCGCTGACCCTCTCGCTCCTCGGAGGCCTCATCGGCCTCCTGATCGGCGTCGTCGTCTCGGCCGGCATCGGCCAGGTCGCCGGCTGGGGGGTGACGATCAACCCGGTGATCGTCCTGATCGCCGTCGGCTTCAGCCTGGTCGTCGGGGTCGCGTTCGGGGTCTGGCCGGCCCGCCAGGCGGCGCGGCTCGATCCGATCACCGCCCTGCGATACGAGTGACGTAAATGCGTGAGCGGCAATCCAATCGAAAACACCGAAGGAGGTATCTGTGACTGATCCCGTCCTCGAGCAGGTCCAATCCGTCGTCAAGCCGGCCTCGAAGCGGAACCCGCTCGACCTGATCCTCGTCCTGGCCGGCTTCGTCGCCGTGGGTGGCCTTGCCTTCGCGGGTGGTCGCCTGACGGCTCCGGTCGCCGCGGCAGCGACCGTCACCCGCACTGGTGCCGCCGCAGGCGGGGGGGGCAATGGCTTCCGCAACGGCGGCCCTGGGGCCAGCGGCGCTCCCGGAGGATTCGGGGGCGGGTTCGGGGGTGGGGGTGCCGCCGCGGGCGTCACCGTTCGGGGCACCGTTACCGAGATGACGGCCGATCACATCACCCTCAAGCTGGCCTCAGGGGCCACCGTGACAATCCCGATTTCGACGACGACGACCTACCATCAGGAGACGGCCGGCTCCTCGAGCGCGGTCACGAGTGGCGTTCAGGTGATCGTCCAACTCACCGGCGGACGCGGCGGCGGGGGCGCTTCAGCGAGCGGCGCACCGGCGGTCGGAGCGCCCGGTGCCTCGCCGGCGCCTGGAGCGTCGTCGACGACCGGCGGCCCTCGGCTCGGCACGGCGACCGATATCACCGTAGTTACTCAGTAGGGCCCCACGAACCGGAGCGACGAACACGTGCACCTTCTTCTCGTCGAGGACGACCCCCGCCTCGGGCCTCTGCTCGTGCGCATGCTCGAAGAGGACCGCCACGTCGTCGAGCTGGCGACCAACGGGCGCGACGGGATGGAGATGGCCGAGGCCTCGGGCCTGGACGCGGTGATCCTGGACGTCGGCCTGCCGGACATCAGCGGCTTCGACGTAGCGCGACGGCTGCGCGACCGGCGCAATCGGGTCGCAATCCTGATACTGACTGCCCGCGACGCCGTTCGGGACCGAGTCACCGGGCTCGACTCCGGGGCCGACGATTACCTCGTCAAACCGTTCGCCTTCGAGGAGCTCGCGGCCCGGATCCGGGCACTATCGCGGCGCAATGTGAACTCCGATGTCAGCGCCAAACCGCTTCTCGAGAATGGGCCGATCGTCCTCGACGAGGTCCGGCGAGCCGTGTCGGTGGCCGGCAAGTCGGTGTCCCTGAGCCCGCGCGAGTTCGCGTTGCTCGAGAGCCTCCTGCGCCATCCGGGTGCGGTCCTGACGCGTGACCAGCTGCTTGACACAGCCTGGCCATACGGGGTCGCCGTCACCCCGAATACGGTCGATGCCTATATCCACCTGCTGCGTGAGAAGCTCGGCCCGGCGGGAGCGGCGCGGATTCGCACGGAACGGGGGATCGGGTATCGGATGATGGACTCGTGACGGAGCTCGGATCGGAAGCACGCATCGAATCGCCGGATCTTGGGACCACCACGGTCTCCGCTGCGCCGTCGATGGCCGCGGCTCCGGGCGTCGCGACCCACCCGATGCTCCGCCCGAACGCGATCTCCGGGCCTGCGACCGATACGCCCGACGGTGAGCTGATCCGGCGAACGCGTCGCCGGCTGGTCCTCTGGAGCGGTGGCGTGACGCTGGTGATCCTGGTCGTCCTGGGCGTTGTTCTTGCGACCGCGGTCCAGCGATCGCTGGCGGCGACCGGCGAGGCTGCCCTTCGCGAACGCGCCGACGTGTTGAGCGGGCTCGTGACCGGTGCGCTGGGACCCGGGCTCCGCGGCCCCGAACTCGGGCTCGCGTTCGGCGGCCGGGGATCCGGAACGTTCGGGATGATCGTCGGGCCGAACGGGAACGTCATCGGACCGGCGGGTACGGTCCAGGGCCTCCCCGACATGGGGGCCGTGGCCGCTGCGCGGCTGAAGGGCGCGGACGTTCGCGAATCGACGGTCGCGTCGACCCCAGTGCGGATCCTGAGCACGGCGGTCGCCCGGGGCAACGCGACGTACGTCGTCCAGGTCGTCGGCGACCGGACGACGGAGGCCAGGACCATAAACGTCCTCGTGGTCATCCTCGGAATCGGCGGGCTGGTCGCGGTCGCCCTCTCGCTCGTCGGCGGCCGTCTATATGCGGAGCGGGCGCTGGTGCCGATCCGCGACTCGCTCCGTCGCCAGCGCGACTTCGCGGCCGACGCGAGTCATGAGCTTCGGACACCTCTGGCCGTCATCCGGACCAGCGTCGACCACCTTCGCCGGCATCCCGAAGCGCCCGTCGGATCGGTGGGGACTGCGCTCGACGACATCGGCGCCGAGGTCGATCGCCTCGGCGAGCTCACGAACGACCTTCTCCTTCTGGCACGGGCCGATTCGGGCGCCCAGGAGGTCGAGCGCACGCCAGTGGACGTGGCTGACGTGGCTGCGTCGGCGCTGTCCAGCCTCGGACCGCTCGCCGCCGAGCGTGGCGTGACCCTCCGGCTCGACGGCGTTCCGGCGCTCGTCAGCGGCGATGCCGTGAGGCTCCGCCAGCTGGTAACGATCCTCGCCGACAACGCAATCCGCCACAGCCCATCGCCGGGGACGGTCGCGGTGACGGCGACGACCGCCGGGCGGCGAGTCACCCTTGCCGTCGAGGATGATGGTCCTGGAATTCGCGATGAGGATCGGGCCCACCTCTTCGAGCGCTTTTGGCGAGCTCCGGATGCCCCGCCTAGGGGGTCGGGCCTCGGGCTCTCGATTGCGGAGTGGATCGCCCGGGTCCACGGAGGCACGATCCAGGCCTCGAACCGCCCGACGGGTGGCGCTCGCTTCGTCGTGGACTTGCCGGCCGCATAGGTCGGTGGCGGGCCCACGCCTCAGGCCTCCGTCGCGAGCGACGGTTTTGCATCGCTTAGCGTCAAGGGCGCTGATAAGTGGCGGATTGGAGGTGCCAGTCTGGCTCGAGGCACAATTCCATGCTCAGGACCGCCCGCCAGAGCGACCTCTCGGGTCGGTGCCGCACATACCATCGCTCTGGACGCTATCTGGCGATAACCGCCCCAAGCCCAGTACCGCCCGGTTGGCCCGGCATGCACCGCGGCCGGGCGTACGATCGGCGCGATGGCTTCGAAGGATCCGATCGCGCAGGTCCGGGCCCAGCTGCTCGAGTTCATCGATGCCCGCGGCGCCCATATGCCGTTCGACGCCGCCGTCCGCGACTTCCCAGACGATTCCATCAACCGCCGGGCGCCGAACGTCTCGTACACACCGTGGCACCTCCTCGAGCACATTCGGACAACTCAGTTCGACATCCTCGACTACATCCGCAACCGCCAGTACCTCGCACCCAATTGGCCCGAGGAGTACTGGCCGGCGCCCGACGCGATGGCCACGGCCGCCGGCTTCGCCCAGACGGTGCAGCAGTTCAAGGACGATCGTGCCGCTCTTCGAGGGCTGGTCGCCGACCCCGCGACCGACCTCTTCGCGACGATCCCCGACACGCCCGGCCACACGATCCTGCGCGAGATCCGCGTCGTCGGCGCCCACAACGCCTATCACATCGGTGAGTTCGCGATCCTGCGCCAGGTCATGGGCACATGGCCGGCAGACCGTCGGGACTAGGGCATCGCGCGGGCGTACCGTGACCCGTCACGACGCCGAGTTGTTGTGGGATCGTTGGATCGGTCTGTGGAACGGCGACCTCGACGCGGTCGAGACAACCGTCCATCCGGCGTTTACGTTCCACCGGATTCCTCCGCCGCGGCTCCCAAGTGACCTCCGCGCGCGGGAGGCTCTGCTCGCCTGGATCGGCCAGACTCGGTAGCTCTTCGACGGCCTGAGGTTCACGGTCGAGGTCGGCCCCATCATCGACGGCGACCTCGTCGCCGGACGGTGGGTCGCTGACGGCACCTATCGCGGCGGCGTTCCAGGCAGCACCGCCCCGCCCGGCACGCGGGTGCGATTTCACGGCAACGACATCTGGCGGGCGGAGGACGGCTTGATCCGCGAGTACTGGCTGAGCGACGACCTGCTGGACCTGTTGCGGCAACTGGGGGGCTTTCCGCCCGCCTGAGCGGATCGGCGGTAACGACTCCGAGCCGGGTCGAGGACGGCCGCTATAGTTTCTTCGAGCTTTGGACAAGCGGGAGTAACTCAGTTGGTAGAGTGCTAGCCTTCCAAGCTGGATGTCGCGGGTTCGAATCCCGTCTCCCGCTCCATTCCCTCGCGCAGCCGCAAGGTAAGAAACCGCCCTCCGACCCGTAAGCTCTGCGGCGTGCGCTGGCCGTTCGCCCGTCCCCTCCGGAACAGCGACGGGCCCGTCCTGTTCGAGAGCTTCTTCGTCGCGGCCGTCGTCTCGTTCCTGGGGATCCGTGCCTTCCTGGTGGTGACGGGCTTCCCGAGGGTCGGTCGCGGCGAGCTGCATATCGCCCACATGCTGTGGGGTGGGGCGCTGATGCTGATCGCCCTCCTGCTCCTGCTCGCCTACCTCGACCGGCCGATCCAGCATGTCGCGGCAGTCGTGGCGGGACTCGGCTTTGGGACGTTCGTCGACGAGATCGGGAAGTTCGTGACGGCCGACAACGACTACTTCTACCGGCCTGCCATCGCCTTGATCTACGTCGTGTTCGTAGCCGTGTTCCTGGCTGCACGCGCTCTGGCAGGCCGCCAACGTCTGACCGAGCGCGAGGCCCTGGCCAACGCGATCGATTTGATCGAGACCACGATCGATCGGGATCTCGAGCCGGAAGATCGCGCCCGGATCCAGGCGCTGCTCAGCTCGGTGCGTCACCCGCATCGCAGCCTGGTCGCCGATATGACGCGCTATCTCAACTCGGTGCCGGGCCGGCCCGATGACGTGCCCTGGTTCGAGGCCATTCCGCGCGCCTTTGCCGCCATGTACGAGCGGATCGCGAGAGATCCCGCTTTCGTCCGGGGTTTGACCGTGGCCGTGATCGCCTACACGGCGAGTTCGATTGCAGGCAGTGCAATCGTCGTCGCCTCGGTGGCGGGCCCGGCGTCGAGCCAGCCGTTGACGGTCTCGGCGGTCGGTCAGGTGGCATCGACCCTGACTGGAGCCGGCCTGGTCGGGCTCGGCGTGGTAGCCCTCCCGACCTCCCGGGTGACCGCCTATCGCTGGTTCCTGCGAGGGGTGCTGGTCTGGATCCTCGTGACCCAGGTGTTCATCTTCTACGACTCGCAGCTGGCGGGCCTCGTAGGCCTCGCCATCAACTTGATCGTGTACTCGGCCCTCAGGTTTGCAGCAGCGACCGAAAAGACCTCCTCTCGGGACCGGCCGCCTGCAAAATCCTCAGAAGCCCCATCGTCGCGCCCCTGACCGCGGCCGATCGTGATACCCGGCTTCATTCGCGCTTCACGCATCGGCAGCCTATCGTTCCGCGCATGACGACTTCCGGCCGCGGGGACTCGCTCCCGACGGGGACGGTTGCCTTCCTGATGACCGACATCGAGGGCTCGACGCAGCTCGTGGCGCGCCTCGGCGGCGCCTGGCCTGGTGTCCTCGACGCGCACTTTGCGCTGATGCGGACCGCAGTCAACGATCACGGCGGCACGTGGGTCTCGAGCGAGGGCGACTCCGTCTTCGCGGTGTTTCCGTCGGTCCGGCAGGCCGTGGCCGGGGCCGTTCAGGCGCAACGCGAGACAGCTCACCGCGAGTGGCCGAGTGGAGCGATCCTCAAGATCCGCATGGGCATCCACGCCGGCGAGGCCGTTCTCGGTGGCCGGGACTACACGGGAATCGACGTCCACCACACCGGGCGTCTCTCCGCGGCCGGCCACGGCGGACAGATCCTCGTCTCGGATACGGCCCGTGCGTTGAGTGGTGACCCGCCGGCCGAAGGGCTTTCATACCGCGACCTCGGCCGCCATCAGCTGCGCGACATGTCCGCGCCCGAGCGCATCCACCAGGTCATCGGCGCAGATCTGGCGCTCGAATTCTCGCCCCTCCGCACCGAGTCACCGAAGGTCCAGACTAATCTCCCGGCGCCGATGACCCGCTTCGTCGGTCGGACCCGAGAAGTCGGCGAGATCTGCAGTCTTCTGCGCAGCGAGCGCCTCGTCACCCTGACGGGTCCGGGCGGGACCGGCAAGACGCGCCTCGCGATCGAAGTCGCGCGGACGCTCCTCCAGGACTACGCCGACGGTGTCTGGTTCGTCGCGCTCGACGTTGTCCGCGAAGCCGGACTCGTCGTGCCCACGATCGCAGCGACCCTGGGCGTGCCCGAGCAACCGGGAAGGCCTCTCCTGGCCGTCCTCGCCGAGCGCCTCGGCGAGAAAAGATCACTTCTCGTCCTCGACAATTTCGAGCAGGTCGTGCAGGCGGCGTCCGACGTCGGGACGCTGCTCGCGGCCGCGCCCGGCGTTACCGGGCTGGCGTCGAGCCGCGAGCCGCTTGCCATCAGTGGCGAGGCGATCTACGCGGTTCCGCCGCTGGCCGTGCCCGCCGAACCCGGCAAGCCGACCGCCGAGCAGCTCCACGGCCTGGAGGCGGTCGACCTGTTCGTCGAGCGCGCAAGGTCGGTTCGCAAGGACTTTCGCCTCACCGATCAGAACGCCCCCGCCGTCGCCGCGATCTGCCGGCGCCTCGACGGTCTGCCATTGGCGATCGAGCTCGCGGCGGCCCGTGCCAACGTGCTCTCCGCGGAGCAGATCCTCGCCCGCCTCGACAGCCGGCTGACCCTGCTTGCCAGCTCACGCCGCGACCTTCCCGACCGACAGCGAACGCTCCGTGGGGCAATCGACTGGAGCCACGAGCTCCTGTCGGAGGTCGAGCGGGTGGTCTTCCGGCGCTTCTCGGTCTTTTCGGGTGGCGCCGACTTCGAATCGCTGGCCGCCGTGCTCGACCCCGAGGGCGACCTGGGCGCCGACGTACTCGACCTGGCGTCAGCCCTCGTCGATCGAAGCCTGCTTCTCTCGGTGTCCGACGGAAATGAAAACCGCCTCGCGATGCTCGAGACGATCCGGGAGTACGCGGCCGAACAGCTGACGGCATCCGGTGAGGAGCGGCTCGTCCGGGACCGCCACGCCGCGCACTTCCGGCGACTTGCCGAAGGATCGCGGCTTGTGCTGACCGACCCGCGTCGTGACCAGATCCTGGATCAGCTGGACCGCGAATTGCCGAATTTCAGGGCCGCGCTGCGCTGGTCGCTGGATGGCGGCGACCATGACACAGGCCTCGCTATCGCGGGCGCCCTTAACGACTACTGGCCTACCCGCGGCAACATCGGCGAGGGGCGCGCCGCTCTCAAGGCGCTCCTCGAAGCCAGCGCCAAGGGGCCCCCCACAGCGCGGTACGCGCGCGGGATGGCCGTTGCAGCCTCGCTCGCCGCGTGGCATGTCGACTTCGCCGCCGCCAGCGTGCTGGGCGCCGAAGCGTTGCGCCTTGCCGAGGAGCTGGGCGATCCGCAGCTCTTGATGGAGGCCCACGTCACGAGCGGCTGGGCGACGGTCGGGCCGCTGCCTGCGGTCGCTCGCGACCACTTTTCGCGCGCGCTGGAGCTGGCGCGGGATGAAAAGGACGACCGGTCGCTGCGGGCCGCATTGGGTGGCCTCTCGGTGGCCCTGCTCAACCTCGGCGAGCTGGACGATGCCATGGCCGTGTCCATCGAGGTTGCCGAGCGAAATGATCAGGCTGGCGACGCCTATAACGCAGCCTATGCGCACCTCGGTATCGGACAGATCAAGCTGCGACGCGGCGAAACCGAGGGAGCGTTGAGCGAGCTGGTCGTCGCCCTCAGACGATTCCGCGATGCCGGTGCTGACATTGGAATCGCCCTGGCTCTCGACTTCATCGCTCTGATCGCGATCCAAACTGGCGATGCGGCCCGGGCTGTCCGCCTCGGAGCCTTCGCAGGCAGGCTCCGCCGCGCAGCCGGCGGCGGGACGTCGACCTTGATCTCGAACGACGAGCCACCACTCGACCGGGCCCGGCGGTTGATGGATCCAGCGGAATTCAATCGCTCGGTCAGCGAGGGCGAGGCGTTCGACCTCGATGCGGCCGAGCTCGAGGCGCGCGGGGTGCACGAAGGCGCCTCCTCGGCGGAGGTGTAGCGGCCGGCCGGCGGCGATCCGGGCAGGGGCCTGCGTAACTCGCCCCGGCCGCGGCGTTCGGCTACGCTCCGGACCTAGCGTCGTGCGGGGAACGACCTTGGTGACCTGTTCGAACTGCGGAACCGAAAACGAGGCCGGCCAGAAGTTCTGCGACAACTGCGGAGCCAGCCTTGCCGTCACGTGCGCGGTCTGCGGTACGACAAATCGACCGACCGCGCGGTTCTGTCGCGAATGTGCCACCGCGCTGAGCCCCGCGCCCGCCGGGGCCGAGGCGCGAGATGGCGCGCAGGGAGGGACGCTGTCCGGCGCCATCGCCGGTGCTTCGCCGATCCGGATCATCGGGGAGTCGGAGCCGGCCGTGGAGCGGCGCCTCGTGTCGGTCCTCTTTGCCGATCTCGTCGGCTTCACGCCGTACAGCGAGGCGCGCGATGCGGAGGAGGTCCGGGACACCCTCGATCGCTACTTCGAGATCGCCCGGGACGCCATCG
>DATCPH010000190.1:0-5721 GCA_036570185.1 Candidatus Limnocylindrales bacterium
GTTCAGACCGAGATCTTCGACGTCCCTGGTTTCGACGACCGAGCCGCGATCGACACGATGACCCTGGAGGACCTCGGCGGGAAGACGAAGATGGTCGTTCGCAGCCGGTTCCCCTCGGTGGAGGACCTCGAGGGCGCCCTCGCAACGGGCATGGTCGGTGGCGCGCTCCAGACGTACGACCGGCTCGCCGACGAGATCGCGAAGGGCTGACCGACCCGCCGGTTCCGGCACCGATCCCATCGATTCTGACGGCCCGCCGGGCAACGCGCCCGGCGGGCCTCCTTCTCTTTCGGCGGCATAAATGTGCCGGGCTCGTCTGAGGCGTAAGGTGACGCTGCCTGGTCCTGTACCTGATCGCATCGATGCGCCTGTCGCCGCGGGGCTGCTCGCGAACCTCGGTTTCGTGGCGAGGGCCGACCTCCCCGACCGACCAGGTCCAGCCTTCCTGCTCGTCGCGCTCCGGGTGGTGCCAACGTTTCGGCACTACGACCCCGAACTCGTCAATTACTGGGTGACCGTCGAGGGTCGAGGTACCCAACGGCGCCTGGCGCGCGAGGCGCAGCTCCCGCTCGCGGCTGAATTCTCGTGGGGGACGATCCAGATCGTCGACCGACGGAGGGTGTCGAACGAGTACCTGACCTTCGGCGGAGACCTCAGCGCCCAGCTCATCAACGGCACCGTCGTCGCCGTCTTCACCTCACCCGTGCCGCTGCTCCGGCGAGGCGGTCACTCACAGGGCTGGGACCAGGGTGCCGAATGGGTCGGCGCCTTCTTCGGACGGCTGCTCCTCGCCGTTGACTGCACGAGCGGGTTCGAGGCCCGGCTTGCCGCGGCAAGTCCGCTCTCACGCTACTCGGCGTTCATCAATGACCTTGCCACGCGCTATCGCACGAGCGCTCTGCGGAGTTCGGGCAATTCGGACCTGCAGATCCTGGTCGGGACGGAGCAACGCAGGCTGCGAGAAGCTTTCCCGGCCAACTGGAGGGAGGGAGAGGTCCTCCGCCAGGCGCTCCTGTCGTGAGCCACGCTCCCTGGGCCATGGCGGTCGTCCCCTGACGGTTTCGACCGATCCCGGGTTCCAGGGCGCGTGGCGAGGCCCGCGGTCAGGCACAGGTCAGAAGGGGCGATTTCCGAGAGCCATCGCGTCGGTGCCAGCAAGCGGAATTGGGCACGGTCACCGTCACCCGCGGCGTCTCGGTCATGACGCCTCGGGATGTGGACGGTGTCGAACGAGCTCATTGCGCGCCGACCTACGGGCGAGCTATGACAGGCTTGCGCGTGACGACCAGATTATCCTTGTGGCAACCCCGATCGGGCCCGAATCGGCTCCGGGAGACAGTTAGCAGGTTTTCCCGAGCACGAAAGAGGGGAGTGGAGCCGACACTCGGACTTGAACCGAGCTGCCCGCGGGCCGGGGGCCCGATCGCGTCGGAGAGGAAAATCCGGTCTGGCGGTCGGAGGCTGAGGTCGGAGTTCCTTGGTGTTGCGAACCCGCAACTAGAGCTGGACCCTGGCGCCTGCGGGGATCACCGTCTGTTGCCTCCCGATCGGGAGAGCACGCGAGGCAGTTGCTGCAACGACGGGCGCCACCCGACCGCCAGGAAGCTGGAGGTCCTGAAGGCATGGAGATCGTCCATCGAAGCTGCGCCGGGATCGACATCGGCAAGCGCTTGGTCACCGTCTGCGTCATCACCAGCGGGCCGAGGGGTGAGCCGCAGAAGGAGATCCGCACCTTCCGCACGCTCACGCGCGACCTGCTCGGGCTGGCCGACTGGCTCGCCGCTGTCGGTGTCGCGGCCGTGGCGATGGAAGCCACGGGCTCCTATTGGAAGCCGCTCTGGAACCTGCTCGAAGAGCGCTTCGAGCTGCTCCTCGCCAACGCCGCCCATCTCAAGGCCGTCCCCGGGCGCAAGACCGATGTCCGCGACGCGGAGTGGATCGCCGAGCTCTTCCGCCACGGCCTGCTGCGGGCGAGCTTTATTCCACCCCGTCCCGAGCGCGAACTGCGCGAGCTCGTCCGCTATCGGACGAGCCTCATCCGGGAACGGGCGGCCGAGATCAACCGGATCGCCAAGGTGCTCGAGGGTGCCAACGTCAAGCTCGGCTCGGTGAGCACCAACATCGGCGGCGTCTCCGGCCGGGCGATCCTGACCGCGCTGGTGGAGGGCACGGTGGACCCCGAGGCCCTCGCGGACCTGGCCCGCGGGAAGCTGCGGGCCAAGCACGATGCCCTCGTCGCGGCGCTCACCGGCAGCGTCGGTCCCCACCAGCGCTTCCTACTCGCGGCCCAGCTCCGCCATCTGGCCGACCTCGACACCCTGATCGGCGGCCTCGATGCCGAGGTCAAGACGCGTCTTTGTGCCGCGGACGAGCTGGTCGAGCGGCTCGTCACCATCCCGGGCGTCGGGCGGCGGACCGCCGAGGTCGTCCTCGCCGAGATCGGGACCGACATGAGCCGCTTTCGCTCGGCTCGCCAACTCGCGTCATGGGCCGGGATGTGTCCGGGCAACCACGAGAGCGCGGGCACCCGCCACGGGGGTGCCACCCGCCGCGGCAGCCCGTGGCTCCGGGGCGCGCTCGTCACTTGAGCCCGAGCGGCCGCGCGGACGACGACCTACCTCGGCGCCCAGTATCACCGCCTGGCGGCGAGACGGGGTGCCAGGCGGGCGCTCGTGGCTGTCGGCCACACGATCCTTGGGATCGTCTATCAGCTGCTGGCGAGCGGCCAGCCGTTCCGTGATCTCGGGGCCAACTACTTCGATCGGCACGACGCCGAACGGATCAGTCGCCGGCTGACCCGGCGTCTGGAGACGCTCGGCTACACGGTGACGCTCGTCCCGTCTGCCGCTTGACTCACGGACCAGGGCGCGTGATGGAGCCGCCTCTCGGACTCGAACCGAGAACCTGCCACTTACGAAGCGGCTGCTCTGCCATTGAGCTAAGGCGGCCCGGCTTCCCGGGGGGATTTTCGAGGCAGGACCTGCTGTTTACGAATAGAAGGTAAACCGGTTCACCGCTCCGTCGAAACGGTCACGTTGGTCATCGGATCGGGAAGGCCGGTAGCTCGGCACCAGCGGACGCTTGGCAGAGCGCGTCGGCGACGTCCGTGCCGCTGCGACCGAGATCCGCCTCCGCGCCCTGCCGCCCGTGCCGGACGGGATCGTCCGGCGGGCCGGACAACTCAGGGGCCGGGCTGGCTGCCGGCGCCGGTCGGCGCCTCGACCGCGGCCGCTACCGCCGCCTCCGGCGGCAGCGCGCGGCCCTCGGCCCACGCGGTCGCGAGGTCGCGCTCGTCGAGCGCCTCCCGAAGCCGCAGGACGGCCGCGTCGTACTCGGCACGCTCCATCGCGGTCATCGCGGCCCCCGCTGCCTCGCGCAACGCCTCGGCCGCCCCGAACAGGCGTGCCGCCCGAACCGCGTCGCCCCTTGCCTGGGCGAGGAGCGCGAACGACTCGAGCTGGTTGGCGACCGCGCCGCGGTTCCCTGTTCGCTGCCACCCCCGAATCGACCGGCGGTACTCGGCCTCGGCCTCTTCGGCTCGGCCCTCGCGTCGGAGGGCGTGGCCGAGCTCGCTCTGGGCCGAGAGCGCGAACCGGTGGTCGCCGACGGACTCGAATTGGGCATAGGAGGCTCGGAAAAACGCCTGCGCCTCGGCGGGCCGGCCGGCCATGCTGGCGAGACGGCCGCGGACCTGGTTGAGATAGGCGAGCTCCTGGGGGCTGCCCGACCGCTCGGCCGCGGCAACCGCCCGCTGGAGCGCCTCCTCCGTCAAGGTGGGGTCACGCCGAGCCTCGATCATCGCGACCTCCGACTCAAGGCGGCCGAGGCGCCCCCAGTCCCCGAGGCCGGTGGCGAGGGCCCGCGCCTCCTCGGCAGCCGGTCGCCAGTCCTCCACGAGACCCGCCGGGAAACGGGAGTCCGCGCGGTAGAGCCACACGTGGAGTGCGTCCACAAGCGCGGCGGGATCGCCCGACTCGCGCGCCGCGGCGAGGGCCTCGTCGCCGCGCATGACCGCCTCTTCGAAGCGGCCGCCCATCGAGACGAGGTTCCCGGCTCCGGCGAGGCCGCGGGCGATGAGGCTCGCCCTGGCCCGCGCCGCGGGCGCCGACTCGGCCGCGGGCAGAGCCCGCACGCGGGCCACGGCCTCGAGGAAGCGGTCGTATCCCTCCGAGCCCATCGTGCGGGAGGCCCAATAGCGGGACAGCCCGACGCAGATCTCGAGGCCCGCCTCGGGGCGGTTCTCCACCGCCCAGTCGAGCGCCGAGCGCACGTTGTCGATCTCCGCGTCGAGACGCGCCAGCCAGCTGGGCGACTCCGGTCCCCCGAGCCCGCGGTCGGCGTCGTGCGCGAGACGGACGACCATGGCGAGATGCCGATCGCGGAGCGCGACCGTCTCGCCGCTCTCCGTGAGCCGGTCGGCCGCGTACTGGCGGATCGTCTCGAGCATCCGGTAGCGGGTAGTGCCGGCGTGGTCGGCGACGACGAGCGAGCGGTCGACGAGGCGGCCCAGGCCGTCGATCGCGGCGAACCTCGTCGTCGCCGGGACGGCGCCCGCGCCATCCCCGGCTCCGAACGCCACCTCGGCCGCGGCCTCGAGTGTCCAGCCGCCGGAGAACACCGCGAGGCGCCGCAGGAGGGCGCGATCGGCATCTTCGAGGAGGTCCCAGCTCCAGTCGATCAGTGCCTGCAGCGTCCGCTGCCGAGGAACCGCCGTCCGTCGACCGCCCGTCAGGAGGCGAAACCGGTCCCCAAGGCCCTGGGCGATCTCATCGGCCGAGAGGACGTTGACCCGGGCCGCCGCGAGCTCGAGGGCCAGGGGGATCCCGTCGAGCCGCCGGCAGATCTCGACGACCGCCCGAACATTCGAGGGATCCAGCGCGAACGACGGCAGCGTCGCGGTCGCCCGATCCACGAACAGCCGGACGGCCTCGGACCGATCGGCGCGCTCGACCTCCGCCTCGTCGATCATCGCGGGGCCGTCATGCCCGTCGCCGAGCTCCGGGAGCGCCAGCGATGGCACCGCGAAGACGGCCTCGCCCTCGACACCGAGCGACTCGCGGCTCGTGGCGAGCACCCGCACGGCGGGACAGGCGCCGAGCAGGCGGTCAGCCGCGTCGGCAGCGGCGTCGATGAGGTGCTCGCAGTTGTCGAGGAGCAGGAGGAGCTCCTTGGAGCGCAGGTAGTCGACGACCATGTCGATGGGGGTCTGCCCCGGCTGCGGCTGGACCCCGAGGGCCCGGCCGATCTCGGAGGCCACGAGCTCGCGGTCGCTCACGGGCGCCAGCTCGACGAGCCATGCGCCGTCGCGAAACCGATCGAGGGCGTCCGCCGCGGCCTGCAGCGCGAGACGGGTCTTGCCGGTGCCGCCTACGCCGACGAGCGTCACGAGGCGTCCGCCCGCGAGCAGCCGCGCGGCGTCGGCCAGCTCCCGGTCGCGGCCCACGAACGACGTCGCCTGGGCCCGGAGGTTCGTCGGGTGCTCCGAGGCCGTTCGCAGCGCCGGGAACTCGCGACGCAGGCCCGGAGCGGCGAGCTGGAAGACGTGCTCGGGTCGGTCCAGGTCGCGCAGCCCGTGCTCGCCCAGATCGACGAGCTCGCAGCCCAACGGGAGACCGCCCGCAACGAGCGCCGCGGTCGCGCCTGAGACGAGCACCTGGTCGCCGTGGCCGATCGCGAGCAGGCGCGCCACCCGGTTCAGCGTGGGCCCGAAGAAGTCGTTGT
>DATCPH010000191.1:0-1592 GCA_036570185.1 Candidatus Limnocylindrales bacterium
GCTTGCCTTCATTCGGACCGGCGTCCGCGGGGCGACCCTGGCCACGTTCGCCTTCGTGGGGCCGCCCTTCCTCCTGGTCGTAGGCATCGGCTGGCTGTACGTCGGCCTCGGGGGGGCGCATTGGGTCGGCTCGCTCTTCTATGGCATTGCCCCGGCCGCGATCGCGATCATCGCCCTCGCCGCCTACCGGTTGCTCCCCCTGACGATCGGGCGCGATCCGCTCCTCTTCGTGGTCGCCGTCGGGGTTGGTCTCCTCACCTTCTTCACCCAGAGCGAGGTTGCGCTCGCGTTTCTCGCCGCCGGCTTTCTGGTCGTCCTCGTTCGAGTTGGGCCGCGGGCGCTCGCGCGCGCCGTCGGCGGTCGAATGGCCGGTGCTGCGATCTTGGGCCCGCTGCTCCCGGCCGGTGCGATCGACCCGGGGCTGCTTGGCGGACTCGCGCTCTTTTTCATCAAGGCCGGCGCGTTCGTCTTCGGCTCGGGTCTCGCGATCGTCCCGTTTCTCCATCAGGGTGTGGTCGTCGAGCACGCCTGGCTGACCGAGCGACAGTTCCTCGATGCGGTCGCGGTCGGGCTGATCACCCCGGGGCCGGTTGTTATCACGGCCGCATTCATCGGCTTCATCGTCGCTGGGTTGCCCGGAGCACTCGTCGGCGCCTTCGGGGTCTTCCTGCCGGCGTACCTCTTCGTGATCGTGCCCGGCCGCTGGATCCTCCGCCACAAGGACGCGGTCCCGGTGCGCGCCTTCGTGGCCGGGGTGAGTGCCGCGGCGGCGGGGGCGATCCTCGCTGCATCGGTCATTCTCGGTCGGGGCGCGATCCGTGACGGCGCTACCCTCGCGATCGGGCTCTTGGCGCTCGCGGCACTGCTCGCGATCCGGCGCCAACAACTGCGGTACATCGAACGCCTCGCGGAGCCGCTCGTCGTCGTTGTGGCAGGAATCGCCGGACTTCTGCTTCGCGGTGCCTGAGCCGACCTGGGCCGGCGAGGACGGCACGATGACGATCGGTCTCAAGCCGTGAACGCACCTCGCGTCGGCCCGGCGCCTTGCCATGGCGTTTGGAGGTCTCGCGGCGCAGATGCCCCGTTCAACGGAAAATGCGGGGGTGGGCCAAACGGTAGCCAAGTCGGGGACGATGACCGCCGGACGGCTCCGACTGGCCGAACTGATCGCGGCGCTGTCGCTGGCCACAGACCTCGGAATGGGCCAGCCGATGGAGCTGGCGCTCCGCATCGCGGCACTCGGTGTTGCGCTCGGCCGCCGGCTTGGCCTTGGGCCAGCCGATCTTTCGGATATCTACTATCTGGCGCTGGTCGAGCACATCGGCTGCACCTCGGACTCCCTCGAATTCGCAGCCTTCTCTGGCGGCGATGACATCGGCTACCGCCGGCGGGCGATGGCGTGGCCGGCCTCGCCACCTGGCGAGATAGTCGAAGCGATCGTCCGCCATACGGGCGAGGGCCGGCCGCCCTTCGAACGCGCGCGTCTGGTTGTGGGCATGCTGATCCATAGCGAGCAGCGGCCGCGCCAGGTCGTTGCCGCCCACTGTGAGGCGGGCGGCCGGTTGGCCGAACGTCTTGGCCTCAGCCAGGGG
>DATCPH010000192.1:0-13884 GCA_036570185.1 Candidatus Limnocylindrales bacterium
CCCTCGGGGCGCCTGATCGCGGCCGCGGCGGTCGGACTCGCTTGCCTGCGAGAGCACCCCGTACGACGCCATCCGGCCGCGAGCCGAAGTCTACGGTTGCGCCACGAGCGGGACGGCGTGACGTCAGGAGGGGGCAGATGAGGGTCAGGATCCAGGGAGCACGTCGATCGCTGCGCGGTCGACGACGCCGGCGGCCTCCAGGCTCTGCCGCGCCCGCTCGCGAAGGGTGTCCAGGTCGCCCGAACGGGCGACGCCGATGATCGGCAGGTCGAAGCCCTCGTCCCGGATGAGGCCGAGGAGGGCGGGGAAGATCTGCTTGAAGGCCAGATCGCCCGTCGCCCCGAAGAACACGAACGCATCGGATGGCTCGGTGGCCATCGACCTATCCGCGTTCAAACGGGGATGCGTGGGCTGGGTCCAGCTTGATCGAGGTCGGTGAGAGGTCGAGCGGCAGGCGGACTCTTCAGCTGAAGCAGGAGCCGCGAGCGGGGCGCGCGCGTCGGGTCATTCGCTTGAAGGCTGGGTGAGTCGCAGCCAATCGGCACCCCTACGCTTGCCGCGACCCTCGCTCCGCGCGTCGACGACGATCCCGGCTCCCGCGGGGCAGTCGAGCGACAGCGACCGAGGGCTACGTACTACTCCGCTGCTCGGCGATCCACCGCGCGCCTTCCTGCCAGAACGTCGAGGAATGGCGTGCAAGCTTGAGCTTCTCGGCCTCGCGCTGCCAGTCAATAACCGGAGCTGCCGTGCGCTCCGGGGGTACAGGCCGCGACGACCATGGCGATCGCGAGAGGGAGGACGATCCTGATCGCCGGCCAGCGCGCCAAGAGTGTGTTGAGGATTCTCATGCTCTGTCTCCTTTTCATGGCCCGCGACACCAGCTACGACGAACCGGTCGATCCGGTTCTGCATTCGCCGAGGAGCGGCACCGTTTCGTCATGGGCTAGGACGCGACGCTCCTCGCCATCAATAAGGCCGATGTCGCATGGCTGGCGCGATCGGAGCTCCAGGCGATCCGCTTGGCTACAACCGCCCGCGGCTGACGGGACGCACGAGGGCTGGCGCGCCGCCGGCGCCCGCCGGAGGGCGGCTCCCGCGACGAAAGCGGCCACGCATCCGCTCGCGCTCCGACGGACGTATCGATAGATGCTGCGACACCACCCATGCCGCCATTGTTCTGGCGGCCACGAGGACGATGATCGAACACGCTGGGCGGCATGACCATTTACCCCGAATCGTGGTTGACAGGAGAACGTCGCAATGTGCCTGACCTGTGGCTGCATGGATGCCCATCTCGAGATGGGTGAGTCCAACATCACCTACGAGGATGTGAAGCGCGCTGCTGATGAGAATGGCCGGACGGTAGCGGAGACTCTGGACATCATGGAGCGCACCAAGGCCAAGGACCGCCACGCCCATCCAAAGGAGTACGGCGCCCGAACCGAATCGCCTGCCTGATCGAGTCTGTGCGGCGTCGATCGTGATCCGCCACGTACACGAAATCGGATGACCGGCTGTTTGACGGCTCATCGCACCCGCGTCCGCGGCGCGATCGGCGGGGCCTGATCCGTGGCGCCGCCGGGCTCGGTTGTCGTCCACGCTGGAGACACCGTCCTGCGCAGCTCGGCCAGCGGCATGATCGTCGACGATGCACAGGGCTTGTACGACTTCGACACCCGGATCCTGTCGCGCCATCGGCTCACGGTCGCCGGGCAGGAACCAGAGCTTGTTTCGAGTGGCCAACCGGAGAGCGACACCTGGTGGGCGGTCCTGACCGTCCCGCGGTCAGGCGGCGACGCTCGCGGCAGACTCCTTCCCCAGGACGCCCTCGAGGTTCGGCTCTCTCGCCAGCTCGGTCGCGGGCTGCGCGAGGAGATCACGGTGCAGAACCACTCGGGCGCGCCGTGGGCGGGCGATATGGTCCTGGACCTGGACGGAGATTTCGCTGACAGCGCCGAAGTCGGGCGCGGGCGCCGCCAGGTCGGAACGCTGGATCGTCGCTGGGAACCCGACGACCGCTCCCTTTGCATCGCCTACGCCGCGAAGCGCGAAAGCAGGCGCCTGACGCGAGCCCTCCGCGTCCCGGGAAGCGGAGGGCGGAAGCCGTCCATGTCGGCGCGGAGTCAGACTCGACGACTCGATCAGGCCGTGACGCACGCGCTCGGAAAGGCAGGAACGCGGCCGGGTGGGTCCGCATGATCCAGCGTGAGCAGAACCAGCTCTGCAGGCGTGTGCTCAGTGGTCCGGCTCGGCCAAGCCTGTGTGCGCGGCAGACCCGCCTAATCACGCCCCACGGAGAACGTCCACGCCCTCGCACGGAGGACCCTGTCGTTTGGGTGCTGTGGTTCAGCCAGTCATCCCTACAATTGAGACCCATGGCCACGAGCAGCAGTCCCGGATCGGGCGGCCGGTTGGCCCATCTTCTCGCAACCCGCGGAAGCGACGTTGCCACAGAGTCGGCGATCGTCTTGCAGCACCGCGAAGCGCTCGTGTACACGCTCGGCAAGGCAGCGGCCCTCGAGCACCTCGTCATGTGCCAATACCTCTACGCGGCGTTCTCGATGAAGGACCGCGAGGATGACGGCCTGACACCGGCCGCGCTCGGAGCGGTGCGCCGCTGGGAGCGGGAGATGCTCCAGATCGCCGAGCAGGAGATGCTCCACCTCGCTCTGGTCCAGAACCTGCTGACCGCGATTGGAGCGGCACCATACTTTGGTCGGCCGAACTTCCCTCTGTCGCCTCGCGCCTATCCCGCAGGCATCAAGATGGCGCTCCTCTCCTTCGGCGAGACTGCCCTCCGCAATTTCGCGCATCTCGAGCGACCGGAGGGCATCGACGTCGAAGACGCCGATGCGCTCACCGCGCTCGAGAAGGCGGCCCCGCTCCCACGACGCGACGAGGACGAGATCGGGGCCTTCCTCCAGGACTTCGACACGATCGGGCAGCTATACCGCGCAGTCGAGTCAGGAATCGAGCACCTTGCCGGCCGCCTCGGCGAAGGGACCTTATTCCTTGGTCCGCCGGCGGCACAGGCGACCGGGAGCCACTTTCGATGGGATGAGCTGGTCGCCGTCACGGATGTCGCCTCGGCACGAGCGGCGATCGGTACGATCGTTGAGCAGGGCGAGGGGGCCCGTGGTGAGTGGCGCAACGCGCACTTCGGTCGGATCATCGCGGTCCTCGACGAGTACCTCGAATTCCGTGCGGCAGATCCGACCTTCGAGCCGGCACGTCCGGTGGTCCCCGTCTGCGTCCGGGAGCCTGAATCCGACATGGAGGTGCCGATCATCACCGACACCTTCACGAACCGCTGCATGGACCTCCTGAACGCGGTCTACGAGGTCCTGCTCCAGCTCCTCGCTCGGTACTTCGCCCACACCGACGAGACTCCCGCACAGCTCGCGGTGCTGGCCGACGTCTCCCTCAGCCTGATGTATTCGGCGATCAGGCCCCTCGGCGGGCTGGTGACGCGGCTGCCGGTCGGAGCCGAGCACGCGGGTGCCACCGCCGGCCCGAGCTTCGAGTTGTTCTATGCGGTCGACTACCTCCTCCCGCATCGGGACGCCGCCTGGGCGATCATCGAGGAGCGCCTTCGAACCGTCGCCGAGCTGGCAACGCGCTGTCGCGACTCCTGCGTACCGGGGTACATGGCGCCCCTCATCAAGGTGACCGATGCGCTCCAGGCTCAGGCCGACAAGCTCGCCGCCGCACGCTGAGTTCGCACCCTGAGGCGCGTCTTAACGAGCTGGGGAGATTCTCGACGCCGTCGACATGGCGCTGCACGGCAGGAGCACGTGGTCGGCCATCTTGTGTGCGGGCCGCCGTTGATCGCAACCTTCGTCGACGCCGGTACCGCGAACGGCGTCGGCACGTCATGTGTGGCGCGGGGTGCTGCTCCGAATCCGACCTTCCGCCTTCCCTGATTCCTCGATCAAGGTCTGAGGGCGCGTTCTGGGAGAACCGACTGATCCCGAGAGCTCACTCGGACCCTGAAGGGTTTAACAATCCGAATCACGCTGCCCAGCGATACTCGTGAACCAGACCGCCGAGCACGTCCCTTCGTTCGACTGGCGTTGGGGTAGTCCTCCGGACCCGGGGTGTTCGGTCACCGGCTGGCACAGCCAGGCTGAGTCCCCGATGGGGTCTCTCCTCGACGTAGTAAGCGACGTTCCCACCATGCCGGGTGCGGCACGTCCAAGCCTCGCCTGATCCGTCCGCAGTAGGGCACCCACAGCCCGGTTCGCCTCGCCAGCTCTCGAAGAGGCACTGCTTGGATCGCCGGGAGTACGTCCCGCCTGAACATCTCTGGGTCCGCAATCGCGTACTCAGAGCTCGGCCCGAACCTGCTGCCCATTGCATTCCAGCCGGATTCCCGCGCTTTTCACGAGATGCTTGGCGAGATCTCCGGTGAGGAGGACGCGGCCGGGCGGGGCATGCTGTCCGTTCTCGTTGTACACAAGGATGGCGACAAAATGCCCGGCGACGGCTTCTTCGACCTCGCTGCTGTTCTCGGGCGTGACGTCTCCGACCGGCTGCGCGTTTGGATCGAGGAGTTCAATCGCGTGGTCGACTACTGGAAAGCCCAAGCAGCTGCCCCTGGATCCACCGGCGTTGCAAACGAGTGGCAGCGATACGGTCGGGCGCTCCATCGGGCGATGGCCGAGGTGCTGGATGAGTTTCCCGAGGAGGTCCGGCCGCACGCCCTCGAGACCGCCGACTACTGGATCAGCGTCGGCCTGACGATCGGTCTGGAGCGTCCCCACCAGGCCCGCCAGCTCCTGGAGCTGATCGAGGCCGAGGAGGCCGAGCGGGCCGCGCTCGCCGAGGACGCGGCCGCGTTCATCGAGGAGGCGCTCGCATGAGGAGCCGGGGCCTGGTCTCGAACATGTATCGCGCGGCCCGACTGGCCAACGACGTGTCGGTCCTCGCCTCGGGCAACCCGAACCGGATCGCCGGCAGGGCGCGCAACAAGATTGTCGGTCGGGCCCTCGCCCGGGGTGGCTTCTGGCGTCTGCTCTGGGGGCGGTGAGCGGTAGACGGAGAGTGGTTGCCCTTGGCCTCGGCGACAGTGTTCCAGACGCCCTCGTCTACGTGCACAGCGCGGATCGGATCGGCAAGCGCGGACGGCAAGCGCGGACGGAAACGTCGCTCTTGGACGGGGCTTCTGGTACGCGGATCAAGAGGGGCTTCTGGTACGCCTATTGACATGTATCTGGTATGGACCAGATACTCGCGCCCGCATGGGTCGATCAGCGTTGGCTCGTATTCCAGGCCGGCCGCTCTACTCCCGGTTCGAGGAGCTCGTTCGCGAGCGGATCGACGCCGGCGACTGGCTGCCAGGGTCAGTGATCCCTTCTGAGCGTGATCTAAGCACCGAATTCGGTCTCAGCCGAGCCACAACGCGGAAGGCGCTCGACCGCCTCGTTGCCGACGGGCTCCTTCGCAAGGAGCCTCGCCGGGGTACCTTCGTTGCTGAGCCGAAGACGGTCTTCGAGGCGCTAACGCTGCGGGGCTTCAGCGCGCAAGCGCTCGAGGCAGGCGCGTCGCCCGCCAGTCGACTCCTCCGCTTCGAGCGGATCGTTCCCCCTGCACAGGTTGCCGGGCGCCTCGAGATCCCTGGTACGCAGCTGGTCTATCTGATCGAACGTTTGCGCACCGTCGACGGGGTCGTGGTCGCGCTCCACCAGAGCCACGTCCCGATGAACCTCGCACCCGACCTCCGGCAGGAAGATCTTGAAACTAGGTCGCTTTACGAGGTCCTCGCATCTCGTCACGCGATCGGGATCGGACACGCCCAGGAGACTCTCGAGTCTTCGCTTGCGACCGAATACGAGGCCCTCGTGCTGGGCGTGTTGCCCGGTGCGCCGATGCTGCTCCTGAATATCCGGCTGTCCACGACGGACGGCCGGCCGCTCGAAGTCGTGAAGGTCACGTTCCGGGGCGACCGAGTCACGTTGCGGCAGGAGATCTGATCAGACCGGACGGCAATCGGAGGCGGATGTGGAGTTCAACCTGGGCATCGCCAACCTCGTCGGGGCCTTGATCATCCTGGGCGGGATCGTCTTGTTCGTGGTCGCCAGTCGGCGGTTGACGAAGCGCTAAGTAGCGGGACAGGAGGAGGCATCAAGGTGTTCATGGATCAGGTCAACGCGGTCGTCAACGCGATCGGCCTCGGCGCGATGAACGTGATCGGGGTGATCGTGTTCATCGCCGCCACGATCGTTTTCGTCATGGAGTTGGCCGGTTTCCGGCCGTATCTCACGGCGCCGTTCGTCCGCCGCCACACGACGAAATGGGACGCAATGGCGCTCATCAAGGTCGCGATTGTGGCAGCGCTCTTCGGGGGTGGCCTTGCGATCTTCGCTGGTGTCGTATTTGTGCCCGGGATCGCCTATCTGCGGCCGGCCCAGGCCTTCACCACCGTTTTCGGGATCCTGTTTGGACTGCCCGGCGCGCTCGGTTCGGCCGTCGGCAACTTCATCGGCGATATCTTCGCCGGGACGCTGACGCTCGGTTCGGTTGCCGGGTTCATCGGCAATTTCATGAGTGCATACGTGCCGTATCGGATTGTGTACTCGGCCCGGCGGGCCGACCTGAGCTCGCTCGGCGACATCGCCAACTACCTGTGGGCCGTCGTGGCCGGCGCGTTCGTCATCGCTTTCTATATTCCGTGGTGGCTCGCGGTCCTCGGGATCATTCCTGCCGTCGTTGCCTGGACGGCGGTGTTCGGAAATATCTGGCTTAACGGGTTGTTTACGCCGTGGGTGCTCGGTTTCATCCTCCTGAAGGTGCTGTACCCGTACGTGAAGCGCTGGAACATGTACTGGGCGGACTCCGAGAACGCGGACGCGGACCTGCGCGTGGACGACCTCGGCGAGGCGCCCCAGAGCAGTAGCACCTACGCTCGACCTTGAGGCTAGCGGAGCTGCGGGACGTCGCGTTCCGTTATCGCGACACGACCCAGGCCGCGCTCGGGGGGATCTCCCTCACCATCGACGACGGCGAGATCGTAGGTCTTGCCGGTCCCACCGGGGCCGGCAAGACCACCCTGTGCATGACCCTGGTCGGGCTCGTGCCGCACGCCACCGGCGGCGTGCTGGAGGGATCGGTCCGCCTCGGAGGACGGGACTCCGCCTCGAGCACGCTCGGCGAGCTGCTCACCCCGCTCGACGCCGACCGAGCCTTGGTGGCAGTCACCTTCCAAGACCCCGAGTCTCAGATCGTCGGGATGACCGTCGAGGAGGACCTCGCGTTCGGTGCTGAAAATCTAGGCGTGCCGCGTGACGAGATGCGGCGACGGATCGATGAGGCACTCGACCTCGTACGCCTGGGCCACCTCAGGGAAGCCTTCCCGTACGCGCTTTCGGGCGGCCAGAAACAGCGTGTCGCAATTGCCGCGGCGCTCGTGATGCGACCTCGATTGCTCATCCTAGACGAGCCGACCTCAGAGCTCGACCCTCAGGGTAGGACGGAGATCTTCGAACTGATCGGTCGCCTCGCGTCCAGCGGCGAGTACGCGGTCCTGGTCGTCGAGCACGCGCTCGACGATCTCGCGGCGGCCGTGAACCGTCTCATCATCCTCGACGCGGGACGCATCGAGTTCGATGATCGTCCGGACGTCGTCCTCCGGAGCGTGGACCGCTTGGTCGAGATCGGGGTCCGGCCGCCCGACGTAAGCGTCCTTGGAATCGCCGCCGAACAGGCGGGTCTCATCACGCCGACGAAGCGGGCATTCGTGACCGTCGACGCCCTCCTCGAGGCGTTTCCCCGATGATCGCCGGCGGAAGCCTCAACGCGGAGGGCCTCTGGTTCAGCTACCCGGGCCGTGAACCGGCGTTGCGTGACGTCAACCTTGAGATTGGGGCCGGCCAGTTCGTGGCTCTCGTTGGCCAGAACGGGTCCGGCAAGACCACCCTGGCAAAGCAATTCAACGGTCTGCTCCGACCCGAACGAGGGCGTGTGCTGATCGACGGGCAGGAGATCGCGGGGCGCGAGACGGCGGATCTTGCCTCGACCATCGGGTACTGCTATCAGAACCCGGACCACCAGATCTTCGCGACGACGGTCGCGAAGGAGATCGAGTTCGGTCCTCGAAACCTCGGCATATCGACCGAAGAAGTGGTCGCCCGCACCGGGCGCCTGCTCGACCTGGTCCGCCTGCGTGACGAGGCCGAGCGTTACCCGTTCAGTCTCGGCCGGGGTCAGCGGCAGAAGCTGGCCGTTGCCTCGGTCCTGGCGATGGAGCCGCGAATCCTGATCGTGGACGAACCGACGACGGGCCTCGACTGGCAAGGCGGCGAAGCCATGATGCGGCTCATGCGCGAACTCCACGAGGGCGGCCGGACGACCGTGATCATCACCCATGACATGAATATCGTCGCGGAATTCGCCGAGCGTGCGGTCGTGATGGCGGGTGGACGGATCGTTGCCGATGGGACGCCGGCCGAGGTATTCAGCCGGGACGACGCCCTGCGCGAGGCGGACCTCCGGGCGCCCCAGGCATTCCAGATTGGGCGCCGGCGCCCAGACCTGTTCCGGGGTCAACCCCTGACCATAGACGAAGCGCGACAGTGGCTCATACCACGATCGGTGGTCGCGCCGGCCGGAGACCCGCGATGACCCAGTCGTTCCGCCTATATGAGCCGGGCGACAGCTTCCTCTACCACCTCGATCCGCGCGTCAAGCTCATCGGCGTGTTCGCCATCTTCTTTCTGAGCGTCCTGTTCACCGACCCGCGCTTCTTGGCGCCGGTGTTCCTGGGAGTCCTCTTGCTCATCGTCGCCGGCCGCGTTCCGATCCGCCGAGTCGCCTTAATGCTGCGGTCGCTGGCGATCCTTGTCGTGATCGCGCTCGTTCTGTGGCCGCTCATCTATCAGCGGGGACCTCTCGTTGCCACGATCCTTGGCTTTCGGATCACCGAGGGAGGGCTGTCCTACGGCGGGGGCATGGCCTTCCGAATCCTCGACATGGTCATTGCCCCGATCGCGCTCTTCTTGACCACCACTCAGCCCGACTTCATCGCCGGCTTGCGCCGGCTCGGGCTGCCGTTCAAGGCCACCTTTGCGCTCGCGACGGCGCTTCGGTTCCTGCCCACGATCGTAGGGGTGGGACAGTCGATCGTCGAAGCGCAACGCGCGCGGGGACTGGACCCGAGCCGGGGATCGCCACTCCGAAGGATGAGAAGCTATGCGCGCATCCTCGGCCCGCTCATGATCACCTCGATCCGGATCGCGCAGCAGCTCGTCCTGGCCGTCGAGGCGAAGGCGTTCAGCATCGACCGCCCACGCACGTCCTACCGCGAGCTCCGGTTCGCCACCTCCGACTACGTGGCCCTCGCCGTGATCGGTCTGGTCAGCGGGGTCGCGATCACCGTTCGCCTCTCGGGCCACGGGGCACTCTGATGGCGAAGGTATTCGCCCTTGGGGGCCTGACCATTGACTGGCTGGAAACGCCGTCAGCCCGCCACGGTCCCGCGCTCGGCGGGAATGCGGCGTACGCGGCGGTCGGGGCGTATCTGGCCGGGGCGGACGCGAGTGTCGTGGCGGTCATCGGCGACGACTACCCGGCAGAGCTCCTTGCCCAGCTGACCACGGCGGGGATTGATACGAGCCATGTGCGGCGGTCGCCGGGCCCATCGTTCGCGGTGTTGCTCGACGAGCGTGGGCCTTCCCGCACCATCCGTTACCTGCCGGGATCAGGCCGAAACGACCGCCTCGATCCAGTCCCGACTCAGCTACCGGACGACCTGAGGGGCGCAGCGGTCCATCTGTGTGCCATCCGAACGGTCAGCCAGCGCCGCCTGCTCGATGCGATCCGTGGGCGGGCTCGTCTGGCGACAATCGACACGGTGATCATCGCGGACGAGATCGAGCCGCGCCCCGATGAGCTTCTCGAGCTCGCCCGGGAGGCTGCGGCCTTCTTGCCGAGCCGCCAGGAAGTCGAACGGCTCTGGCCGGGCGACCTTGAGGCGACTCTGGCCGCCTTGCACGCGGCAGGCATCGGCCGGGTGGTCGTCAAGATGGGCGCCGACGGCTCGATCGGCCTCGATGACAATGGCCCGTGCCGGATGCCAGCGGTGGACACGCAGGTGGTCGATCCAACGGGTGCGGGAGACGCTTACTGTGGGGCGTTCTGCGCCCTGCTGGCGGACGACGCGGACCTTCACACGGCAATGGCCTGGGGAGCCGCCGCGGCGTCCGTCGTGATCGAGGACTACGGTGCGGCGCACGCCCTGGCCGACGACGGCCGGCGACGCGCCGGCGAACGCGCGGCACGATTGAGTCAGTCGGTGACGACGAGATAGATGTGGGGTCAGCAACGATGAGCCAGACCAGTGCCCGGCGGAACGGGTACGTCAATGCCCAGGGCGTGACCATTTCTCGGGACGCGATCCTCGCCCGAATGTCCGAGGAGCTCGAGCTCGCCGGACCGGCCGGCCGGACCGCCTGGCCGACGATCCGGGCGGCTGCGGCTGCAATCCCGGTGCGGCCGTGGCGCGCGATCATCCTGACCGGATCCGGCGACTCCTACTACGCGGCGATGGCCATGCGCGGCGTGCTCGAGGGCGCAGCTCGCGTGCCCGTGCTCGCGGTCCCATCGATGGAGGCGGCGACCTACCCGAGCCGTCTCGCCGACGACGAGGCGCTAATGGTTGCGATCTCGGTCTCAGGCAAGGTCGAGCGAACCATCGAGGCGATCCACGAGCATCGTCGGCGCGGCGGCACGGCAATCGCCATCAGCGCCTTCGCCGACAGCGATGTCGCCGCTGCTGCTGATGGGGCGATCGCCACGGGCATCCGAGGTACGCCAGGACCGGTCCCAGGGACCGCGAATTTCCTGGGATCGATGCTCGGTCTCGTGGCCCTGGGAGCCGAGCTCGGTGAGCGGAGTCAGAGCCCCATGTTTGAGGACTCTGACGTCGAGGCCGCGCTCAGCGCGGTCGAGGCACTGGCCCGATCGCCCTCCGGCCCAGAGGCGGAAGCCCGTGTCCTCAACCCGCCCTTCTTCTCGCTCGGTAGCGGGCCGGACCTCGGCATCGCCTGGTTCGGGGTTGCGAAGTTCATCGAGGCCGCCTCAACGGTCGGGGTCGCCCAGGATCTCGAGGAATGGGCGCACGAGCAGTACTTCACGACGAAGCCCGGTACCTCGGTTTTTGTCCACGCCTCTTCCGAGCGAGTGCTCGTGCGTGCCCGAAGGGTTGCGGCCTCCGTGCTCAAGGTCGGGGGGCGCCTCGTCACGATCGGCCCCGAGCCACTTGGCCTGGCCGAAGAAAACCACTGGCCCATTCCTCCGCTCGTCGAGCCGGTTCGCCCCCTTGCGGCCTGGGTGCCGGTCACAATGACGGCCCTCGCGTATGCACGAATCGCGGAGCGCTACCCCTTCGGGATTGACCTCGCCAATCGCATGCAGACGGTGGATGAGGACATCTACCTGGCACGGCCCAGCCGAGCCTGATCGATGGTCGTCTTCTCGGGCGGCAACAAGCCGCTGATCGCGATGGTCCACCTGCCACCGCTCCCGGGCGCCGCGAACTACGACGGGCGGCCCGTTCCCGAGATTGCTCGCCAAGCGGCGGCAGAGGCCCAGCTGCTGGCTGACGCCGGATTCGACGGTGTCATGCTCCAGAACACCCACGACCGGCCCGCGCGTCTCCGAGCGCGCGCCGGCACGATCGCGGCGATGTCGGCCGTCGCGACCACGGTCCGAGCCACGGTACCGATCGAGCTCGGCATCAATGTCCACAAGAACGATGCGGAGGGGGCGCTCGCTGTAGCCGTCAGCAGTGGTGCATCGTTCGTGCGGATCAAGGTCCTCGTTGGTGTGGTCATCGGCGTGGAGGGCCTGATCGAGGGGGCGTCCGACACGGCGCTCGACATCCGGCGCGAATACGCATCGGGCGTCGAGATCTGGGCGGACCTCTACGAGCTGACGAGCTGGCCCTTCGCGCAGACGACTGTCGAAAACCTCGCTGATTTGGCGACGCGCTTTGGGATGGCGGATCGCCTGATCGTCACTGACCCGACGGTCGATCGCAGCGTCGCCGCCGTCGATCGGGTCCGGTCGGCGTCATCTCGCCCGATCCTCATCGGCGGCCGGACGTCTCCCGACACCGTTGGCGCGGCGCTTGCCGGTGCGGATGGCGTCATCGTCGGGACATGCCTACGCCGATCAGGCCGGACGGACATGCCGCTCGACGCGGAAGCGGTCGCGAGATTCATGCGCGCAGCCGGGCGAGTGCCGTAGCCAAAGCGACGGTGCTCGTGTACCGAGGGCTCCTCCCTCCAACGCCGAGGAGTGTTCCTCAGCTGGCGGGAATTGAGCCAGGGTGCCTCTCGGCCGATGGTCGATCAGGGCCGGGCAGTCTACTGTCCTGTTGATGGGATCGTGATCGACAGCGTGCCGTTTCCCGGAGCGGCTCGCGGGCGACTGCCCGGGCGGCAAGAGTCTCAGCTGTTGACACGTCGCCAAGCTCCAGCGAGGCTTCCGCTCCGCCTTCGAGGACCTGGATGTACACCCGCAGGAGTCGCTCCTTGTACTCGCGGGACCAGTCGGAGTAGGTGTCCTCTGGGAGCGGTTCCCCAGCCCACGACTGGAGAGCCGCCCGAGACTCCCTCAGAGCCGCATCATGTCAATCAGCCGGTCAGAAGTGTCCTGCCGTGGGGAGTTTGGCCGGTGAGGAAGGATTCGAACCTTCAATCCCTGATCCAGAGGCAGGCGACTCGTACGGATCCGTTGGGTTACCGGCCAGCTCTCGGACCCCCCGAGCTTCTGAAGGGGTCAGTTCAGGGGTCAAGGCCCTCGATCGAAGCTCAAGGCCATCCGAACGGCCGTTCAGTTCGTGCGGGAAATGCTGGAGCCGACACTCGGATTTGAACCGAGGACCTGCTGTTTACGAAACAGCTGCCTCGATGCGGAGGCCGAACCACCTCGCTGGCTTCACGAGCGCGAACGGTCCGGTAATCCTGGAAGAAATCAGCCTGGACCAGCCGGATGTAAGGCGCGAAGGTCTTTGCCACGTCACGCCGCCCGCGTCCCATCGCTCCTTGCGCCACTACTGGACGGGCTCCCTCGACTGCGCTTCAATGAGCGCGTGCTCAAACGCGCGACGCCCCTCGACCATCTTCGGAATCTCGGAGTCCGGCACGGCCGCCACCGCCGCCTTCATCCAGGCGATTTCCTGGGGCCACGTCAGGAGCGTCTGAAACCAGAGCATCGCGTCATCGGCGCCGAAGGTGACGCTGGAGGCGATCAGGAAGAACCGGCCTCGCCACGCCTGCTCCTCCGCAGGCAGAGCGAGGAACGCGTCGGGCAACTCGGCCGGGAGTAGGTGCAGGACCGGGTCCTCGTTCGATGTTCGCACCGATGGGACCTCCGGCTGGTACAACTCCTCTCCGCTGTCGTCTCGCCCGCCTATCGCTGGCCCTTTGGCCGACCGCCCGTGTGCAGCGTTCCGGGTCGTGAAGTGGCCGGTGGACGTCATCGCCGGCTCCCGGCAAGCCCCGCGCGTTCGAGCGCGAACGCCGCGCGCTCCCCGAGCGCGTCGGGGGTGTAGGGTGCCAATATTCGGCCCTCAGGAAGCGAGCTCGTACTCGTGGAGCAGGCCGCCGCGCAGGTCGCTTCGGCGAACCTGGGGTGGCGACGCCCGCGCAGCGGGAAGCGCGATCGGCGCGGCCTCCGGAGCCCGGAGCCCGAGGCTGCGGTGTGGTCGGTGGGCGTTGTAGTGCGCCACGTACGCGCGGAGCACCCGTGGGGATCGGAAACCCGGATTCGATCATGCGGCGAGGCCGTGGTACTCGTGGATGAGTCCGCCGAGCAGGTCCCGGCGGCGAACGTCGCGCGGGCTGACCTGGATCGGCTCTGCGGCCGCTGCGAGCGGTGGAGTGA
>DATCPH010000193.1:0-16080 GCA_036570185.1 Candidatus Limnocylindrales bacterium
GCGCTGGATCTCGTGGGTCCGGCCGCCGATCCGGCCGCGCGTCGACTCGCGCTCGGTCCGCTCCGACGTGGCGCGCGGCAGCATCGAATACTCCGCCGTCACCCATCCCGTGCCCTTGCCACGCAGATGGGGAGGGACCCGATCGCCGATCGTGGCCGCGCACAGGACCTCGGTGTCGCCGACGCGGATCCGGCACGAACCTTCGGCCCACTTCTGGACGCCGAGAGTGAAGCTCATCGGCCTGAGGTCCGTCGGACCGCGGCCGTCCGCCCGCACGGTCGCCGGTCGGTTGCCGATCGTCATTGCTGGCCTTCCTTTCCGGGGGCCGAGGCAGCCCGGGCTGCCTGCTCCTCGAGCTTGGCCGCGTCCCAGAGCCGATCGAGGCCATCGAAATCGAGATCGCGCAACGCAACCCCGCGCTCCGATGCCATCCGCTCGACGCTCCCGAACCGCCGCCGGAACTTGCCATTGGCGGACCGGAGGGCGGCCTCGGCGTCGATGCCGCTCTTGCGCGCGGCGTTGACGACGACGAGAAGCAGGTCACCGAACTCTTCGCGCCGCGCCGCGTCCGACTCCGCCGACGCCAGCTCTGCCAACTCCTCGGCGACCTTGTCGAGCACGCCGTCGATGGAGGGCCAATCGTAGCCGAGCGCAGCCGCTCGCTCCTGCATCTCGAGGCTTGCGGCAAGGGCGGGCATCGAGGGGCTGATGCCGTCCAGCGCACTGGCGGCTGCAGGCGCCGGAGCGCCCGCGCCGACGGCCGTGTCGGCGAGCGCCGCCGCTTCCGCGCGCTCGGTCTCCTTGATGAGCTCCCACTGGCGGTTGACGTCGGCCGCGGTGCGGGCCACGGCGTCGCCGAAGACGTGCGGGTGGCGGCGGACGATCTTCGTGGCAATCGCGGCCTGAACGTCGGCGAGGTCGAAGATCCCGGCCTCCGCAGCCAGCTGTGCGTGGAGCACGATCTGCAACCAGAGGTCCCCGAGCTCGGCGGCAAGCTCGGGCGTCGCTCCGTTCTCGAGCGCGTCGTACACCTCGTAGGCCTCCTCGAGGAGATGCTTCCTGAGGCTGAGATGCGTCTGCTCGCGATCCCACGGGCAGCCGTCGGGGCGACGAAGCCGCTCTGAGATGTAGGGCATGGCCCACGGTCCGGCGGACGCCAGCTCCGGCGCGACCGGCCCGACGTACAGGGGCGCCGCGAGGTCGGCGTCGACGAGGGCCCCGATCGCCGAAGAGGGCACCGAGCCGAACCGGCCAACGGGATGGTCCACGGGGTAAAGGCGCGCGAGGACGTCGAGCGGCCGGCGCCCGCGCGGCCCACGGCGCCCGGCGAGCGGCTCCCGTCCCGCGAGCGGCTCACGCCCGGCGAGAGGCTCATCGTCGCGCTTCGCAGCCGGCAGCGCACCCGGGCTGAGCAGAGCCGCCGGAACGATGAGCAGCGGTCGCGAAGCCTCGATCGGCGTCCCCACGAGCCGCTCCGCGGCCACCACCTGGAGGCCGGCCGTCGGATCCAGGCCCCAGCGGAGGCGCGCCTCGGCGACGAGCGCATCGAGCACGGGCGTTTCCCGCTACTGCGTCGTGGTCGTGCCCACGAGGCGCTGGATGTTCGCCGCGGACTTCTTGGCCGAGTACCAGTTCGAGAAGCCCGAGTCCTTGAAGGTCTGGATCTGAGCCGCCGTCGGTGTGCGCGTTTCCTCGCCCAGCACCTTGTACAGGTAGATACCGTCACTCGGGACGTTGAGCGGGGTGCTGACCGCCCCGATCGGCACCGCGAAGATCGTGCTGTCCTTTGGATCGCCGAACTGTCCGTTGGCTACGAAGCCCATGTCGCCACCGCTCCCGGCGTCGGTGGCATCGGAGTTGTCGCGAGCGAGTTGCGCGAAGTCGACGCCGCCGTCGGCCTTGGTCTTGAGCGTCTTCATCCAATCGGCGTCGGGCGCCAGGTACATGAACTGGATCACGTGCCATCCGAACTGGGACTTCACGGGCGGCAGGATGTCGCCGGGCTTGAGTCCCTTGGCAAAGATCGCGGCAGCGAACGCCGGATCGATGCTGCTGGTTGGATCGTAGTAGGGCTGCTTGCCACCGGTCTGCTTGGCGCTCGACTCGTCGCTCTGGGTGCGCGCCATCTGGTCGAACAGGCTCGGGTCGGCCTTGAGCTTCTGGTAGGCGGCGTCGGCGAGGTCCTTCGCGGCCTGCCACGCCGGATCAGTCTCCTTGAGCGTCCCGGTTGCGTTCGGATCGTGGTTCGGCGAGAACAGGATGTGACGGACGCGCACGGCGTCAGATGCCGGCGGTGTCTGTTCGGCCTTGAGGTAGATCTCCTCGACGTGGCGCTGGAGACTGGGCTTCGAGAGGTCGGCCACGACCTTGTCATCGAGCTTCTTGTTGATGACGTCACCCTGGGCGGCCGCCCGGAATTCATCCAGGGTGATCTTGGCGTCGGTGATGCGCTGCCGGAAGGTCGCGTCGACCTCCTCCGGCGAGACCTCGGTCACGCGCCCGATGCGATACACGCCGTCGGCGCCGAGGACGACCTCCGTCGGCGTGTTGACGGTCGCAGCAAAGATCGCGTCCAGGAACGCCTGGTCGTAGCTGGATTCCTTGCCGATGTAGCCGAGATCGCCGCCCTGCGCGGCATTGGTCCCGGTTGACGAGGCGGCAGCCACGTCGGTCCAGGACTTGCCGGCCTTGAGGGAGGCGAGTGCGGAGTCGGCGCGAGCCTTGGCCGCGGCCGTCTGGTCAGCGGTGGGCGCGCTCGCTCCTGCGATGATCTCCGGCGTGACCTCAATCACCCAGGTGTGGCGGGCCTCGGTCGTGGTCGCCTCCTTGGTGATTTCCGCGTCCGCGTCGGCCGCGGTAACGCTGATGCCGGCCGCGGCGGCCAGCTTCGCCTGGATGTTGTTGTCGATGAGTTGCTCGAGGGCGACCTGCTGCACCTGCCCGAGCTGGTTCTGGATCGCCTGCTCGTCCTGAGCGGCCTCCGCGTCGGTCACGCGGCCCTGAATCTTCCACGTCCGGACGCGGTCCGATACGTAGTTCAGCCGGACGGTCTCGATCTTCATGCGCGTTGCCAGCTGGTCCTTGGTGATGACCGCCCCATCGACCTTGGCCGCGGCCCCGAGGTGAGCGTCGTACCACGTCGCGCCGACGACCCCGACGAGGAGCGCGGCCGAAGCGATGACCACAAGGCCGAAGGCGATGTTCATGTAGACGTTGCGGCGGCCGCCGACATCGCCCGACGATCGACGGGCGCGCTTGACCACCGGTTTGGCGCGTAAGGTCATGAGGGTCGTGATTCCCTGCTGCAGGACCGGCCCTGGCCGGTGTCTGACGGAGACGGGTGACGGGGGCGGGTATCGTACCCCAACGGTCTGGGCTATCCCGATCGCCGAGCGACGGCGAGAGGTCAGTCGCGGTGGGCCAAGCGGGCGATCAGCCCGACATACGGTGCGGATGCGGTATCCCAGGCCATTTCGCGCGTCCGCGCCGCTGCCGCATCAACGGCGGAGTCCCGGGCTGACGAGTCGTCGACCAGCGCAGCCAAAGCCTCCGCGAGGGACTCAGGGTCTCCGGGCGAGTATGTGAAAACAGAACCCGTCGGAAACGTGCGCTCAACCATGGGAAGACGAGTGCACAGCACCGGCTTGTCCATCGCCGCGTACTCGAAGATCTTGGTCGATAGGCTCATGTCAGTAAAGGCGTCGTGCCGGGTGGGTGCGAGCCCCACGTCCGCTCTGGCGATCGCCTCGGGCACATCATCCACCGGGATCCTGCCGTGGAACACGATCCGGTCGTCGAGGCCCAGCCCAGCCGCCAGGACTCGCAGTTTTTCGGCCGAATCGCCTCGCCCATAGATGTCAAGCACGATTGGAAGAGCCGGCCGCCGCGCTGTGAGCCGGGCGAATGCCCTCACGACCACGTCGAGCTCGTACGTCGGCGTGAGCGCACCCGCATAGACGAGTCTGAGCGTCCCGTCGGCCATGAATTCGCGGCGAGCAAAGAGCGCCGGGTTGAAACGCGTCAACGACGGGCTGTTCGGGACAACTGTTACGCGATCCGGGTCCACGCCGAGCCTCACCAGTCGCTCCCTCAGAGCTTCGTTCACGGTGATCACCTCGTTCGCCGCTGCGATTGAGGCACGCTCCTGGAGCCTGAGGAGTCGCTGAACGACCGCACCGCCTGCCTTCGGGAACCTCGTCCGAAAGAACTCCGGCATCGCTTCGTGGAGGTCCAGGACCACAGGCACGCCGAGCAGGCGCAGCGGCAAGACGCTGAACACCAGCCAGTCAGGAAGCGTAGCGACCTGAACGATGTCGAAACGCTTCCGAGCGTGTGCGGCCGGAACTCGAAGCGCCACGCGTGCAAAAAACGAGGCGTACTCGGCCAGATAGATGGCGAGGCTGGCGCCCTGGTGACGCCGGACATTGAGCCGCTGGACCGAGGCGCCGTCGATGGTTCCCTGGGCGGGATCTCCGGGCCGTCGAAGCGAAAACACCGTGACGGCCCAGCCGGCGCTCACCAGAGCCTCTGCCTGACGCCGGACCCGCGGATCCTCCTCGAAGTAGCTGTGGGTAACGATTGCGACAGCCCGCATGGAGCCCATGGGCGCGGAGATCAGGTGGGCCCGATGAGCGCCTCGCGAAGCGCGCGCACGACGCGATCGACGTCCTGATCGGTCAGGTCCGGATAGATCGGAAGTGAGATCTCGCGCTGATACTCGCGCTCGGCAATCGGGAAGTCGCCGGGTTTGTACCCAAATGTCCGCTGATAGTAGGGGTGCAGATGGAGCGGAATGAAATGGACGCTGGTACCGATAGCGGCACCCTTGAGCGTCTCAATCACGGCCTCCCTCGTCACATTCAGGTGCTCGAGACGCAGACGAATCATGTAGAGATGCCACGCGTGTACGTCGCCCGCTGAGGGGCGACTCGGGAGCTGGACCAGGTCCTCGAGACCGGCCTCCCGAAAGCCATGGTCGTAGCGGTCGGCGACGTGCTCGCGCGCGAGACGCATTCCATCGGCCCGCGACAGCTGGGGGATACCGATCGCTGCCGCGAGGTCGGTCAGGTTGTATTTGAAGCCGGCCTCCTCGATTTCGTAATACCAGTGACCCCCCGTGGCATATCTCTTCCACGCGTCGCGGCTGATACCGTGAAGCCGCATGATGCGTGCCCGATCCGCGACTGCGTCCGAATCGGTAACGAGCATTCCGCCCTCGCCGGTCGTGATCGTCTTGGTGGCATAGAAGCTGAGCGCACCCGCGACACCCCAGGTCGCCGCGTCTCGTCCACGGTGCGTGGCCGGCAGCGCGTGAGCAGCATCTTCGATGACCGCGAGGTTGTGCCGGCCGGCGAGATCAAGGATCGAAGTCATGTCGGCGACGACGCCGCCGACGTGTACGACTTGGATCGCCTTCGTGTTCGGCCGAATCTGGGCCGCGATCGAATCGGCGGTCAGGTTGAAGGTGACCGGATCGACATCAGCCAGGCGGGGTCGGGCGCCGAGATAGCGGACCGTCTCCCCGCTCGCCGCGAACGTGTAGGTGGGAACGATCACCTCATCGTTCGGCCCCACCCCGATGGCCTCGAGGGCCAGGTGGAGCGCGGCCGTCGCCGAGTTGACGGCGACTGCATGTCGCACCCCCAGACGCTCGCTAACCGCCGCCTCGAAGCGAATGGACTGTTCGCCCGTGGTAAGCCAGCCGGAATTGAGGACCTCCATGACGGCCGCCCTCTCCGCGTCGCCGATCGACGGCCGATGGAAAGGGATCGTGTTCGCAGGGGGCGTGGTCATGGAGGGGTCGCCGCTTGGGATGCCTCGGCTTCAGTCTGTGACGGCAGCCCGACCAGGTGAACCTCGCGAAGTAAGGTGCGAACCGCGCGGTCATCCCGGTCCCTGGCCGCCGTTTCGAGCAGGGCGGCGAGTCGCACGGTGGCTTCAACCGAGACGTTGGCAACAGTTGGCCGCACGCGCAGGATCCCACGGTGAATGGTTTCCTCGGTGGTCTCGTGATCGTGGAACAGCGTCTCGTGCAGGCGCTCACCCGCGCGCAGGCCGGTGAAGGTGATCGGGACGCGCTCCGGCTCAAGCCCGGTCAAGCGGATCAGATCCTTCGCGAGATCGAGGATTCGGACCGGCTCGCCCATATCCAGGACGTAGACCTCGCCGCTCGCTGGGGACGAGGCGGCCTCGAGGATGAGTGAAACCGCCTCCCCGATGGTCATGAAGTAACGCGTCGCATCGGGGTGCGTGATGGTCAGCGGATGGCCTTCTGCCAGTTGCCGCTGGAAGGTCGGGATCACGCTGCCGCTGGAGCCGAGCACGTTGCCGAATCGGACCGCAACGTATGGCCGACCGGTGCGCTGAGCGAAGAGAATGGTCAGGTGCTCGGCCATCCGCTTCGTGGCCCCCATGGCTCCGACGGGATCAACGGCCTTGTCCGTCGAGATGAGGACGAAGCGGGGCACGCTCGATCGCTCGCACGCGAGAAGTGTGTTGTGCGTCCCGACGACGTTCGTCATGACACCCTCCGATGGGTGTAACTCGACGATCGGGACGTGTTTAAGCGCCGCAGCGTGGAAGACGACGTCGGGCCGCGCGTCGCGGACCACAGCTTCGACCGCCGGGAGGGATCGCACGTCCGCGAGAACCGCACGGAACTGGAGCCCTGGCATGGCTCTGGCCCGCTCCCCCAGCTCGGACTCGATCTCCCAGAGTGCGGCCTCATGGTTGTCGAGGACGGTGAGCTGACGTGGGCCCAGGACGAGAATCTGCCTGATGAGCTCGCTGCCGATTGAGCCTCCGCCGCCGGTAACGAGGACGTTGGCCCCGTTCAGATATCCAGTCACTGCCTCGAGGTCGATCGCCACGGGCTCTCGACGGAGGAGGTCTTCGAGGCTGACGTTGCGAACGGTCGACAGCTGCACCTCGCCGTTGAGGAGGTCACGGGGCGGTGGGACCGTGCGGACCACCAACCCGCCCGCCCGGCCCGCTTCAAATGCGCGGCGAATCACCGCACCGCTGGCTTGGGGCATGGCCAGGAGCAGTTGCTGCGCGCGGCTTCGGCGGATGGCCTCATCGAGCGCCTCGAGGCCGCCGAACACCGTCTTTCCCAGGAACCGGTTCCCATGCTTGTTCGAATCGTCATCGAGGAAGCCAACGATCGTCAGCGCAGCCTCCGGATCGCGTGCCGCCACTCGAGCAACCGTCGCGCCGACTTCCCCGGCGCCGTAGACGAGGGTCCGAAGGGAGCCGAACTCCTCGTCGCCGCCGATCGACTTGCTCCGCCGCTCAAGCCCCGCCCGGACGGTGAACCGACCCCCTCCGACAAGCGCAACGATCAAGAGCGCCTCGATGACGAAGATCGAGCGCGGGAAGCCCGACGTGCCGCTGACGCCAAGCGCGCCCAGCATGAGTTCCGCCGCAAAGGTGATCCCGGTTCCCACCAGAACGGCCGCTGCGATGGCGAACATCTCGTTGACCGAGGCATAGCGCCACTCCCTTCGGTAGAGGCCAAATGCCACGAACACCGGCGGCATGATGACGATCGGAAGGACGGCCGTGGGCATGTATGGGGCGATGTGGCTGAAGACATCGTTGGCGTCAAAACGCAGTCCGAACGCAGCCAGGACCGAAAGCCCGACGGCAGCCACGTCGTAAACGAACAGATGGCGGCCGCGAGGCACAAATTCGATGCTCCGCATCCAATCACGCATCGAGGACCTCGGCGGGTAGCTCCGCGCTCAACGCTCGGGGCGGGGAGATGGGGCGGCCGAGGACCGCGCGGGGCGTCTGGGCCAGGATCCAAAGGTCAAGCCGGAGTGATCGGTGACGCAGATAGACCGCGTCCAGGCGCAGTTTGGCCGGCAGGACGACCTCCCGGTAGTGCCGCTCGGGGTCCAGCGGGTCGATCAGTGCCGCCTCGTGGGCGTACATCAGCTGCGTGAGTCCGGTCATCCCGGGTGGCGCGGCGAAGACTTCACGATGAAGCCCGTTGGACAGATCTACGAACCGGGGATCCTCCGGACGGGGGCCCACGAGTCGCATGTCGCCCCGTGCCACGTTCCAAAGCTGGGGAAGCTCGTCGATTCGCAATCGACGAAGCATTCGACCGACACGGGTCATTCGTGGATCAGCTGCAACCGTCACCGCACTGCCGCTGTGCTCGGCGCCCCACGTCATTGTGCGGAGCTTGTGGAGACGAAAGGGTTGACCATCGGCTCCAATCCGGGTCGAGGAGAAAATCACCGGACCCGCTGAATCCACCCGGATGGCGAGCGCCAATACCGCCAGCACCGGGAGGGAGAGGAGCGCGCCCGCAAGGCCGACGGCGCGCTGCATGATATCCGGCACGGAATCGATCATAGCGTAGCCCCGGTCGCGGACTCCCTGCCCCGCGTCAACCAGGCTGATCGCGTCGGGCCGGGTGTGACTTCGGGGAGTCCTGGTCGGCGACTTTTCGAGACCGTTCGGATCGGGCCAGAATTCCGACGCCCGCCAGTAGGAGGGCGGCAAACAGCACATCCGAATTCATCACGCGCCAGGGTCGGTAGAGGTCGACCCCGAAGGTGAAGCCGACGATCAGGAAACCGGTAAGGGCTGCGCCGAAACCCAACGCCATCGTCTGGCTTAGCGGCGGAGCCCGGCGGACCAGCCGGATCGCGGCGAGCCCCGCCGCCAGGAAGCTCCCGAGAATGAGCGCGGCGAGTGGAAGGCCGAATTCGGCGGCCACATCAGCGAAGAAATCGTGAGCCGACTGCAGTGACCGGGTCGCCGCTGCCGGTCGATACCGGGTCGTGTATGCGCTCGCAAAATCGCCAGGCCCGACACCCAGCAATGGATGATCGACGGCCATTTCCACGGCCGCACTCGTCGCATACAAGCGCTCGGTGATGGATACCTCGCCCTCTGCCGTCTCCGGATCCCAGGAGTCGGCGCGATTGCCACCCTGGACCGTGTGCAGGAGCGACAACAGGCGCTCCCCCAGAGCCGGGTCCACCGCGCGAACGGCATAAAAGGGATAGGGGACGATGAGCATGCCAATCAGGGCGGCCGCGACCATGATCGCCGCGCGCCTGCGCCATGAAGCCGCGGAGACGACAAGAAGACCGGTGACGCTCGTGAGGCCGGCCAGCCAGGGACCCTTGGTAAACGTCAGGTAGAGGCCCAGCCCGAGCAGCACGGTCATGCCGAGCACAAGCAAACGGCGTGGCCGCTCCCCATTCCTTGCTGCCCAGCTCAATAGGAGACCGACCGCCAGCGGGATCGTCATGACCAGCATGTCACCGTAAATGCCGACGTTGTAATAGGTGAACCGCGCAAAACCGGTTCGGTCGGTCTGCGCGATCGCCAGATCGAACGTGATCCTGAGCAGTCGCTCCAGGTTGTAGGCCGTCGCGATCGTCACAGAGGCAGCCATCGCGAGCGCGAGGGCAATGACCTGTGCAGAGCCATCTGCGAGCACGAGCACGAGCGTCCCGAGGATGACCGGCTCGACGACCCCGTGCAGCGCAATCGAAACGCCTTGGCCGCTATCTGTTGCGTGAAGCCCGCTGGCGAGGGCGAGGGCGGCTGAGGCAACGCCCACCAAGACGACAAGCCGGGGCACTGTCGCGAGCTGGGCACGGCCAGAGCGCGACGCCAGGAACGTCCCGAGAGCGAGGCCCGCAAGCACAATCGTGGTGTGGGTGATGAGGACGCCGCCGATGGTCAAGCCGAGTCGCGATGCGTTCAGGAGGGGCATCGCCAGGATCCAGGCCAGGAGGCCGACCCACGGCTCCAGGATCACAGCTGCGAGGAGTAACGCTCCGACGCCGCTGACGAGCACCAGGAGCAGTCCGGTCGCCGGACTCGACGCCTCCGCGGCCGACCCGGCGACCACCGTGAACACGACCGCTGCGATCGCGGCGCCAACGGCAACCGTCAGTTCAAACGGGAAGGCGCGCGACGAGATTCGCACGCGGACAATGCGGCGTAGGGAGGGCAGGAGGTCCGAGAGTATCCAGGTGAGCGGGGCTCGGGAGATTCGCGACGCCGGGGGCTCACTGCTCAGAGAGGGATCTCCTTCGGGTCGCCGCATCGCTCGGGCAAACCCGAGTCTAGCATCCCATCCGCGGCCGACCCGATGTCTGCCTCGAAGCCATCAAAGAGGGCCTCTCCATGCGAGGCGTCGGCGCGAGCCTGGCCTCTGGCGCCTCGCGACTCTGGGCCCGGTCGAGAATGGTGTTCGCAGGCGTGCCACACTGTCAGCCGGGGCCGTGTCGCGGTACGAATAGACCGGAAACATCTTCGGGATTTGTGTGTCGAGTGAGACGTTGCAGCAAATCGGCGATGCTCAAGCGGTCGGGGTCCCGGAAGACGGCCCTGTGCGGATCGGCGGGATTCCGTGCCGGGTGGCCCCTGATCCTCGCATTCGCCATGTCGGCCTGCGCCCCGGTTCGCACTGAGAGTCGTCCACCGTCGTCCGTGGCCGCGCAGGCGCCGGCCTCCACGGGGCCCTCATCGGTGGCATCGGAACCGACGGCCAGCCCGTCACCCTGCCCCAGCCCGCCGAAATCGTCGCGCATCTCGGTCTACCTGACGCCGCACCAGGATGATGAGACGTTATCGATGGGCATGAGCATCGCCCACGACATCGCTGTCGGCGATCACGTCGTAGTCGGCCTGCTCACCGACGGCAGCGCATCGGTGGCCATTGACATGGTGAATCAGAGACTTGCGAAGGAACATCGACCCCTCATCGACCGTGCAGAATTCTCAGCTGGCCGGACGAACGAGTTTCTTGCCGCCCTGGATGCGCTCGGCCTCTCGCGCGATCAAGTCTGTATCGCCGACCTCGCGGTCGATCAGACGCTCACGGTCGCGAGGGCCGAGGCGCATCTGCGCCAGTGGGTCGCGATGGGCGCCACGATCCACACGATGCGCTCCACGAACGACCTCAACCCGGATCATCGAGCGTTGGGCGAGGCGCTCGCAGCAGTTGGCGATGGTCAGTGGATGGTCTACAACCGCTACTGGTCGGAGACAAACATGGCGAGCTGCAACTACGTCGACGACCGGTCCGTTGCTTCGAGAGTCCGAGCTGCCATCAAGCAATACGACGTCTGGAACCCATCCGCCCAGCGCTATGCGATCGGCTGGTATTCGGTCGGGCGCTACATGTCGTTGAAGCTGGTGGACCCCCGCGACCTCGCCTGCGACACGCCCTGACGGAGTACCAACCCAGGCCCCTCGCATGGCTTACAGACGTACTGGCTTCTATGGGCGACCCAGGAACGATGGTCGAGGTGAGCCGCTTTCGATCGCCTCCTCCAGATAGCCCGCCAGGCGACCAACTACGAGCGCGCGGTCGTATGTTGATTCCGCCAGGCGCCGGCCGGCGGCACCCATTGCCGCGCGCTCGCTTGGATCAATCGCCGCCAGCGTCTGGATCGTCCGGGCGAGCTCCGTCGGATTCTCCGGTTCGCAGACGAGGCCAGCGCCCGCGTGGTCAACGAGACTGCTGGCTTCGCCGGCGGCCGACACAATCAGGGGACGACCCGCCGCCAAACCCTCGAGGAGTTTGGTGGGCATGGCATGCTCGTAGATCGGGTTACGGCGGAGCAGTGTCAGGACTCCGTCAGATGCCGCGAGTACCGTCGGAATTCGATCGGATGGCACAGGCGACTCGAAGTGGACATTGCGGATCCCCCGAGACTCCACTTCGTTGGCGAGGGTTCGGCGCTCGAAGCCTTCGCCCACAATCCGAATCTCGATATCGCGGCGGTCCAGGCGGGCCGCTGCATCGAGAAGTGTCCCGAGTCCCTGGGCGAGCCCCACCGATCCCGCATAGACGAGGATAAATGCGTCGCCCGACCAGCCGAGATCAGACCTCGCCATGGCTCGGTCCGGATGTTCCGGGAAGCGACTCAAGTCAACCGCGTTGGGCAGCAGCCGAACCTTGCCCCTCGCCCCCGGCTTGGCCTCCAGGGCCGCCACCAGGCCGGGCGACACCGTGGTGATCAAGGCAGCGGATCGGTAGGCGGTCTCCTCGAGCCAGAAGCCGATCCGTTGCGCCAGCGGGTTCGACAGTGCACCGGTAGCAATGGGGATGTCCGGCCACGGGTCGGCGACGTGAAACACGTAGGGACGTCTCGTGATCATTCGGTGGATCGCGGCGGTGGCGCCGAGGAAGAGCGGTGGGGACTCGACGATCATGACATTGCTCCAACGGACTTCGCCGACCGCCGCCAGGGCGATCCCGGCGAAGCTGGCCTGGTCGATCGTTCGATTGAGGAAATCGCCGTTGGGCCGCGGGATCATCGGGAGCCGAAGGACGGTCGTCCCGTCGATACGTTCTCGACTGGGCCGATTCGCGCGGTAGCCGGGCCGAACCGCGCCGTCGGGATAATGCGGAGGGCCCGTTACGACGTGGACCTCGTGACCGAGGGCGCACAGCTCACGAACCGTCTCGCGCAGCCGAGTCTGTGGTGCGCCCACTTCCGGGGCGTAGTAATGCGACAGGATCAGGATCCTCATCGCCCTCCGTGCCGTCCGGCTCATCACATCTCCACGCCGAGCTTGCGCCAAACGACAGCCATCGCTGCGGTGGTCGCGCGGAGGTCGTGACCAAGCACCGACAATCGAGCGGCCGCCGACAGGCTCGCACGTGCGGCAGGGTCGGATAGTTGCGTGAGAGCTGTCGATATCGCGGTCGGGTCGTCGGGCGGCACGAGGATCCCGTTTTCTCCGTCACGCACCACGTCACGCAGGCCGCCGACGGCTGAAGCGATGACCGGGGTCCCACAAGCGAGGGCCTCCACGGCGGCGAGTCCAAGTGGCTCGCGCCGCGACGGCACGACGACGACATCGGCGGCGACCATCCATTCGGGCACGGCGGCCGGTGCAACCGCCCCCTCGAGCCGCAGGCGAGGGTAGCGGGCGGCAAGGAGCGGCCGCAGTTCCCCAGTTCCGACGAGGATCCCAAACCAGCCCGGCGTCCGGTCGAGCGCCGCGGCAAAGACGTCGGCGCCCTTTCGGGTGTCGAGAGATCCGACATACAGGGCCAAGAGGGCGCCCCTCGCGATCCCGAGGGTGGCCCGCACGGCGTCGCGATCGCCGGGTCGAAAGCGCTCGAGATCTACGCCCGGAGAGATCACGATCGCTTCGGCGCCCAGAGCCGCGACATAACTTGCAGTGTCAGCCGAGTTCGTGACAACTCGCGAGGCGCCGCGAGCAACGACCTTCGCTAACACAATGTGAATCGGGGTTCGCCGCGCCGCGATCGTCACATCCGAACCATGCGCGTAGACGACCAATGGGATTCGGCGCAGCCGCGCCGCCAACCAGGCAACGAGGCCGGCCGGGAAGAGCACGTGGCCCTCGACGCCGTCGAACGGGCCCCGCGCAGTGACAGCAGTCCACAGCATCCCGACGTGGCGCCGGAGGCCGCCGTGACGGTACGTTTCCGCGGCGACGACGCGAACGTCGACACCGTTTTCGCGCAGCGCCTGGACCCGTTGGGCGACAAACGGTCCGGCTTCGGGTCGGTCGGCCGTCGGGTAGAGGCTGGTGATCAAGAGGATGCGTGTTCTCGGCCGTTCGCCCACGCGACTTGGCGCGGCCCGGGCAGATCGGCCCTGCGTCATGGAGGGCAACGATACAGTTCCGTTGTTCGGGCAAGCGTGTCAGGAGCCGGCGAGGTTTGCCGGGTGCTCTCGGCGATGTGTCTCTCGCGCCCTCAACGCAACTTCGTCCAGCACCCGAGCCAGCTCACCGGCCAGGTTGACCCGATCGTAGCGACCGGTTGGATCGGTCGCCCCGGCGGCCGGCGGATCGTCGATGAGTGACTCGAGCGCCGCCGCTACGCTCTCGGGATCGACCGCGGCGGTTCGCCCGCCCGGAAGCCCCTCGACCAGCCGGCGCCCCTCGCCGTCCGGTACCACGGCGAAGATCGGCCGATCGAAGCCGAGGTACTCGAGGAGCTTTGCGCTGACAAGGCCGCCAGCCCGGGTATCGGGCGGCATCAAACGGAGGAGTGCGCTGGCACTCGCCATGAATGCCAGAGCCCGTCGACGTGGCAGAAATCCGAAGAATCGGACAACGTCACCGAGACTCTCCGCATGGCTCGCCGCGACAGTGGCATTCAAGTCGTTGACTGGACCCACGAACTGAACGGAAAGTCGGCGGCGGAGATCCGGGCGACGGGACAAGAGCAACTCGACTCCCGCGAGAAAGATCTCGAGCTCCAGCTCGCGGTACAGGCTCCCTCCGAAAACGAGCCGGAACCGGTCTGGATCCGGCGGCGGGCCCGCCGGAAGGTCGGCCAGGTCCGCTCGATCGTATCCGTTCGGAATGTATACGAACCGGTCGGGGGTCTCGGGATACCGGGCGCGGAACTCATCGCGAAGCGATTCGACCGCCACGACGACCGCGTCAGCGTGGTCGACGATCCAGCGCTCGGTCCGACGCTGGAGTAGACGTCGAGCCCTGGAGGAGGCACGCGCGGACAAGTTGCCGATCCACGGGTCTCGGAAATCTGCGATCCAGGGGCGGCCGGTCATGAGCTTTGTCAGCCCAGCGATGACGTGTGTTGCGACCGGTGGTGAACTCGAGTAGATCACGTCGATGGAACGGCGCCGGACGAGCCGGACGGCGGAGGGCAAAGCCGAGGGCAACCACGCGATCGCCTCCTCCGGAAACAGCAACGCGCCCCAGATCCGGCTCCACGCCGATGCGCCGGCGCGAAGCATTTCATGAAGTGGGCCGCGTCTGCGCACGGGCGCGGCGGCGCCCCCTGACGCGACCTGCCTCCCGTCACTGGATCTCGACCGTCCCATGAAGCGGCGGGCGGTCTGGGTCAGCCGGGTCGGCTCCATGCTGAAGCTGCGGTGGACCTCGGTTGCGTCATCGAGCGATTCGAGTAATGACTCGTCGCGTAATGGATACGCCGGGTCGCGGGGCGCCAGGACAAACGGCCGCCAGCCCCACCTGGGAAGGTACGTCACGTATTTCAGCGTCCGCTGAACGCCGACCCCGCCGACGGGCGGAAAGAAGTAGGTCACGACGAGGACACGACCTGGCATTGGATCAGTGACCGCCCGTCAGCTCGGGTCGGCCGCGAGCGGACGCCAATCTCTTGATCAGGCGCCCGAGCCCGGCCATCAGCAGTTCAATCTCTGCACGACCGGGTACGAAAAGTCTTCGGGAGGGCTGCCGTGAGAGTCGGCTGGCGAAAACGAGCATCATGAGCGCCAGGACTGTGTAGGAGACGACTGACGACAACGATGCACCAATGATTCCAAGGCGCGGAATGAGGACCAGGTTGAGGCCGACGTTCACGATCAACGCGACGCTGGCTCCGACGGATACGACGCCCGGTCGGCCGCGGCCGTTCAAATAACTCGTCATCACCTTGGCGAGACTCAGCGACACAACTCCGGGCAGGAGGACCACGAACGCGGGCAGCGAGTCCACGTAGGCGGGCAGGATGAGATGGACACCGAGGAATGCCGCCGGGAGGAGGGCGAGCGCGGCGGCGGTCGTGATCAACATGGTGAGCCGGCCCACCCGTCCCAGGACGAGATTCGCGTCTTCAGCAGTGGAGCCCGCAACCCGTGGCATGAGCATCGTAGCCACCGAATCGGGCACGTAGAAGACAAGCTCCGCGAATGTCACCGCGATGCTGTAGAGCCCGAGCGCCCTTCCTGGCGCGGCGAGGAGGGCCTGAATAAGGTATGTGTCGGCGCGATAGTTGAAGTAACCGGTCACCGTGGCCGGGTAGAGTCGGCCGCCGTACGAAAGCAGCGCACGTAGCGAGACTTCGGGGCCCGAACGGTCACGCCGGTTGAGACCGCGGACGTCAACCATGACGGCGACGGCCAGGAGGGTGCTGGCCAGGATGCTTCCGGCGACAGCGCCGCGGACCCCCAGGTGCAACAAACCGACAAGAACCACGGCGGCCACAAGGGAGACGGCCGACTGGCCGATGAGGATGATGTTGTACGTGCGGATCGTCTGTCGACCGTAGAGGAGGGTCCCGCCGAAGGTCGCCAACATGCCCATCGGGACGGTGACGAGCATGATCCGGGCCAGATCGTCGGG
>DATCPH010000194.1:0-3691 GCA_036570185.1 Candidatus Limnocylindrales bacterium
CCCGCCGCGTCGTCGGTCGCGCCGCGCTCGATCGGCCCTCCGTCGCGTAGGACGTAGGAGAACGTCCGGCCGTCGGGCACGATCCGCGGCGAGCGATCGGCCAGCCGCCCATCGATGACTCCATCGGCCGTGATGACCCCGGCCAGGAACAACTCGGCGATGACCTCCACGATCCCCGAGCCGCAGATCCCGGTGACACCCGTCGCGGCGGTCGCCTCATCGAAACCCGGTTCGTCTGACCAGAGGTCGCTCCCGATCACCTTGAATCGCGGTTCGAGGGTCACGCGATCGATCCGGACCCGTTCCACCGCTCCCGGCGCCGCCCGCTGGCCGCCGCTGATCTGGGCGCCTTCGAAGGCGGGGCCGGTGGGACTCGATGCGGCCAGGAGGCCGTGACGGTTTCCAAGGACGATCTCGGCGTTCGTCCCGACGTCGACGAGGAGCCGGATCGGCTCGCCCCGTCCCGGCGCCTCCGAGAGGATCGCGCCGGCAGTGTCCGCCCCGACGTGCCCGGCGATGCACGGCAGGAGGTAGACCCGCGCGCCGGGATGGACCGCGATCGCAAGTTCGCGCGCCGTCGTTCGAACGGCGCGATCAGTGGCGAGGGTGAATGGTGCTTGACCGAGTGGCGTCGGGTCGATCCCGAGAAGGAGGTGGTGCATGATCGGGTTGCCCACGACCGTCAGCTCAAGGACGTCCTCACGGACGATGCCGGCCTCGCCGGCCAGCTCTCCGATGAGCCGGTCGATCGCCTCACGGACGACCCGGGTCATGTCGGCCGCGCCGCCCTCGTGCAACATTGCGTACGAGACGCGGCTCATGAGGTCTTCCCCGAACCGAATCTGGGGGTTCATGACTCCGCCGGAAGCCATGACCGACCCGTCGGCGAGGTCCGCAAAGTATCCGGCGATCGTCGTCGAACCGACGTCCAGCGCGATGCCGTAGGCCTTCTCGTGGAGATTCGGCCAGATCGCCGTCACGTGCCGGCCGTCGTGGACCGCCACGGTCACCGCCCAGCGGCCGGCCTCGAGGGCAGGCTGAACGGCGCGGATGACGGCGAGGTCGACATCGAGGTGGCTGAGCTGCCACTGGTCCTCGAGGGCCTCCAGCAGGCGCGCGAGATCGCCCGACGGTGACGCCAGCTCTGGTGGTGTCACCTCAACGTAGTGGAGTCGGACGACCGGATCGATCAGGAACGACCGGACGGCCAGCCCCTTGCGGACGACCTGGCGATGGACCTGGCTCTCGGGCGGGACGTCGATGACGGCGTCGCCCAGCAAGGTCGCGGTGCATGAGAGGCGGCGTTCCACGTCGAGCCCGCGCCGGTCTCGGTAGTCGGCCTCGAGGGCACCGAACCTGGAGAGGTGATCGGGGGACGATTCGATGCCGTGTTTGGGAAAGGTGCCGACGCTCTGGCGGACCTGGCAGCGGCCGCAGATCCCGCGCCCGCCGCAGACCGAATCGATGTCGACGCCGAGGGCGCGGGCGGCATCGAGGACCGTCGTGCCGACCCTGAAACGGCCGCGTCGTCCCGACGGCGTGAAGATGGCCAGGGCTTCGCCGGTTGGCAGGGCCTCGCCGGTGCCGCCGCTCGCCAGGGCGTCGCCTGCGAGGCTGCTCACGGGGCTTCGCCGGTATCGAGGTTCTCGATCGCGGCCAGCTGGGCGGCCTCGATTTCGGCGGACGACCGATCCGCGCCGCCTACGCGTCCCGCCGGCCCGCGGCGTCCCGTTCGACGTCGCACAAGGTCGCCCTCCCCGGGTGGCTCGCGATACGTCCGGATCCAGCGCGCGCAGTCCTGGTCATGCCCGAGGAGGACGTCACCGGCCATGATCGCGCCCTTCACCTCGCCAAGAAGTGGGTTGGTGATCGCCGATGTCAGGCCGGACGCCATCGCCATGGTCAGGAACGCGCCGTTGATGGTTTCCCGATGCGGCAGCCCGAAGCTCACGTTCGAGGCGCCGCAACAGGTGTTGACCTTGAGCTCCTCGCGCAGGCGCCGCAGAAGGTGAAAGACCTGCTGGCCGGCCGTCGCCATCGCCCCGATCGGCATCACCAGCGGATCGACGAGGACGTCCTCGCGTGGGATCCCGTGGTCGGCCGCACGCTCGACGATCTTCCTGGCGACCTGGAATCGCACGTCAGGATCCTCGGAGATGCCGGTCTCGTCGTTCGAAATGGCGATCACCGCGGCTCCGTAACGCTTGACCAGCGGCAGGACGCGCTCGAGGCGTTCGTCCTCGCCGGTAACCGAGTTGAACTACACCCCGAACTGGTTCAGTTCCAAGGTGGCCCTCGTCCACATCGAGTTCCCTGCATACACCACGGGCTGCGACAAGGATCCCAGCAAGATCGCCTGCGACTACCCGCCGTATCACCTGAACAAGATCGTCTCGAGCTCGCGGGCATATCCCGCGAACTCGCCGCGCGTCACGGCGACGACGGTCGCACCCGCGGCGACGGCGAGCTGTGTTGCGTAGCTGCCGACTCCGCCGGTCGCGCCAAGAATCACGACGGTCTGGCCCGGTTGGGGCTTGGCCAGCTCGATCGCCGACAGAGCCGTGAGGCCCGCTGTGGGAATTGCGGCGGCTTCCGCGAACCCCACCGAGGACGGCTTGCGCGCCAGACCACGGACCGGCGTGGCGACGTACTCGGCGAGGGCGCCCTCCCCGATGAATGGCTTGTCGATCGCGCCGAAGACCTCGTCTCCGACGGCGAGGCCGTTCGTGTTCGGGCCGAGCGCCTCCACGAACCCGGCCGCGTCGCCACCGGGCACGAGGGGGAACCGGTTCTCCATGTAGTCCTTGGCCCGTCCCATGGCGACGCCAGTGTCAAAGGCGTTGATGCCCGCGGCGCGAACGCGGATCAGGGCCTCGCCCTCCGCCGGTTCTGGCTTGGGGAGTTCGTGGATCGAGCCGGGTTGACCGAATGAATCGAGGGCATATGCTCGCATTGATAGGAACCTCTTGTGCGCAAGTTACCTCTTGTGCCTGTCCACATCATCGGTCACAATCACATTGACCGCAAGGCTGCACTTTGAGGTGACTCAGTGATCGGGAGGGAACCATGACCCGCCAGGCAGCGACAGTCCCTGGAGCGATTGCGCTCGGACCTGCGGGCCCGCAGGCGACCCCGCTGGCAATCGAGCCTGGGCGGATCGTCGTTGGGCCCTGCCGGGGCCGCGACGTCCTCGATCGCGTCGGCGACAAGTGGTCGGTCTACGTCATCGCGCTGCTGGGGACGGGAACGCAGCGCTTCACCCATCTGCTTCGCAGCATCGAGGGCATCAGCCAGCGGATGCTCACCGTCACGCTGCGCGGTCTCGAGCGCGATGGGATCGTCACCCGGAAGGTTTATGCAGTCGTGCCGCCGCGGGTCGAGTACACCCTCACACCCATGGGCCGGACGCTCTTGGAGACGATCGTCGAGCTGATGCGCTGGGCGGATGACCACGCGACCGACATCGATGCGGCCCGGATCGCGTACGACGCCGAACAGGCTCGCCAATCGGGCGCGGAGGAGCTCGCTCAGCGCTCCGCGTGAGCTCCGTCGACCCTAGCTCTGGACCAGCCGCACGAACGCGTCGACGTCGATCTGTGGATGGCCGGAGGTCGCCAGGTTCACGATCTTGATCGTATGGGTGCCGTTCACACCCCAGTTGGCGGTGTACACGATCTGCTTGGAGTACCAG
>DATCPH010000195.1:0-2041 GCA_036570185.1 Candidatus Limnocylindrales bacterium
CCGGCCGAGTTCAACGGCGAGATCATCGCTCCGCCCGGCATGACCGAGACGGCGCAGCGCGCCGGTCACATTCCGGGCGCCGCTTCGATCCCGTGGGCCCAGGCGGTCGGCGAGGACGGCACCTTCAAGAGCGCCGAGGAGCTGCGCGCGCTCTATGAATCGAAGGGTGTGACCGGCGACAAAGACGTCATCGCGTATTGTCGAATCGGCGAGCGATCGAGCCACACGTGGTTCGTCCTCCACGAGCTGCTCGGCTTCCAGCGAGTCCGCAACTACGACGGCTCCTGGACCGAATGGGGGAGCTTGATCGGCGTTCCGATCGAGAAGCCGGTGCCAGTGGGCGCCGGACTGTAGCGGGTTGCTCGCCCGAGCCGGCTGAGGCTGCCGCCCGGCAGCCTCGCAGAGCACGTCCTTGGGGCGCCAGGTTCCCCCTCGGCCTGGCGCCCCCACTGTGCGCCCGACATGGGCAGCGGCCCGGACAGCTCACGATCTTGCCATCGTGTCGGGATAGGGCCTCGACTCGGGGTCGAGCGCCCGGGAGTGGACGGCGCCGATCTCGGCTTGCAGATGAGGTAGCGTGTGGCACGATGCGACCGCGGGGGCCGCCCTCCTGCATCACGTCGTTGCTGATCCCTGAGCTGTGCAACTGACGGTCGCCCGCGGCCACCGACATCTCGCTCCGCATCGGCTCTGTCAAGAGGAGGATCTCCGTTGGCTGAGATCGTCGAGCGCCCGGGCATCCTGCTGTATACCCGGATCCGGAAGTCGCCCTACTTCTACGCCTCGCGTCGGCATGGCCCGACGATGTACAGCGTCTACAACCACTTCTACCACCCCCGCCATTACGGCGACCCGGTTGCCGAGTACTGGCACCTCGTCAACGGGGTCACCTTGTGGGACGTCGGCGTCGAGCGCCAGATCGAGATCTCCGGGCGTGACGCCTTCCGCCTCGCGAACATGCTCGTGCCGCGCGACCTCCACAAGTGCGCGGTCGGCCAGTGCAAGTACGTGTTCATCACCGCGCCCGACGGCGGGATCATCAACGACCCGATCCTGCTTCGCCTCGGTGAGGATCGCTTCTGGCTGTCGCTGGCCGACAGCGACGTCGACCTCTGGGCGCTCGGCGTCGCCTACGGGGCCGGGATGGACGTCTCGGTCCATGAGGTCGATGTCGCCCCGGTCCAGGTCCAGGGCCCGAAGGCGAAGGACGTCCTCGTCGACCTCGTCGGGTCGGGGGTCCTCGACGTCCCGTACTACGGGCTCATCGAAGCCCGGATCGACGGGCTGGACGTGGTCGTCTCGCGGACCGGCTACACCGGCGAGGTGGGCTACGAGATCTACCTCCACGAAGCCCGCAAGAATGCGATGAAGCTGTGGGATGCGGTCCTGGAGGCCGGCCGGCCGCACGGCCTCGAGGTCATCGGACCCTGCCACATCCGGCGGATCGAGGCGGGCATCCTCGCCTACGGCGCCGACATGTGGCTCGACACGAACCCCTTCGAGGTCGACATGGGCTACCCCTGGATGGTCGATCTCGACCAGGAGGCCGACTTCATCGGCAAGGAGGCGTTGCGGCGGATCAAGGCCGAGGGGGTCAGCCGCAAGCTCGTGGGGGTCGAGATCGGCGGCAACCCGCTGGGGACGTACATCGACAACGAGATGATCGATTTCTTCCCGGTCCTCGTCGATGGTCAGCGGGTGGGCCAGGTCACCTCCGCCTGCTGGTCGCCGCGGCTCGAGAAGAACATCGGCTTCGCCATGCTGCCGATCGAGCACGTCGTCATGAGCAGCGAGGTCGAGGTCGAGACGCCGCATGGAGCGGAGCACGCCGTCGTCGTCCCGAAGCCCTTCTATGACCCGACCAAGGAGATCCCCAAAACCTGACCGAGTCGCCGGCCGACGCCCCCGGGCTCGAGGGGCGCTGGCGGCGACATGCCACGACTCCTTCGACAAGAGCCGATCGGATGCCGAGGACCGCTCACGATCGTTCCGTAGTGTCTGGTCTAGCGATCGGCCAGTTGCCGCGTCCCCGTACGATCCG
>DATCPH010000196.1:0-10323 GCA_036570185.1 Candidatus Limnocylindrales bacterium
CGGCCGGCCCGCAAGTCAGGGCGGCGGGGGCACCTGAAACGAAAGCCACGAAGGCAACCACCATGAGGAGCCACCCGCCGCCGAGACCGCACCTTCCCACAGCCGGGCAAGGCCTGATAGACGTTACGCACATCCCATGAACGTAAGCGCCGGATTCGGCTAAACCGCGGTCGTTTCTTTTCATCGGACGGAACGAAACGGCACCGAGTGCGTGGGCTAGGTCGAATCTTTTCGTCCGGTGCACGATTTCGACCGGATTCGGCGTCGAAGGCAATGCCGAGCGCCCGACACGTTCATCCCGTGAAACGCGGGCGGCGGGTGGGGTGCCAGGGGAAGGCGGGTGGGGCCGCCGAGGGGGCCGCGGAGGCCGGGGCGGGAGGGGCGGCGAAGGCCGGGGCGGGCAGGCGATGCAGGCGCACGCAAAGGGGGGGCCGCGAAGGCCGGGGCGGGCGCGAACCTCCCGGGGGTGGGCGGGCGCGCGCGCCGAAGGTGCCGCGAACACCGAGGGGGCCGCGAACTCCGCGGCGGGCGGGCAAGCGGGGCAAGCCGGGGCGGGCAGGCGCACGCAAAGGGGGGCCGCGACCACCGAGTCGGGCGCAAACGCCGCGGCGGACAGCTCCCGGCCTCGACCTCAGCCCTGGTCGCGACCCTCGACGGGTAGAAGCTCCAGGTCGGCCAGAAATCGTCCGATGACGCGGGCTAGACGTGGCCCTGCCGAAGCTCCAGCGGCCAGAACCTCCTCGTGACTGAGGGGCTCGCCCGAGTACCCGGCCCCGGCATTTGTCACCAGGGAGACGCCGCACACCTCGAGGCCCGCCCAGCGAGCGGCGATGCACTCGAGAACGGTCGACATCCCGACCGCGTCGCCGCCCAGACCGCGCAACATTCGGACCTCGGCCGGCGTTTCGTAATTCGGGCCAGCCAGGCCCATGTAGATCCCCTCGACGAGGTCGACGCCCTCCGTTGCCCCGGCCGCGAGCAGGGCCTTCCGCAGGCGCGGACTCCAGGAATCGGTCATGTCCGGGAAGCGTGGCCCGATCGCATCGGCGTTGGGGCCGATCAGCGGAGTGCGTCCGGTCAGGTTGATATGGTCGCGAATGACCATCAGGGTGCCGGGACCGAAGGATGGATCGAGGCCGCCGGCGGCGTTGGTCAGCACCACGACCTCGGCGCCGAGGCGCCGAAAGAGCAGGACCGGCTGCACGACCAGCCCGGGATCGTTGCCCTCGTACAGGTGGAACCGGCCCTGGAGCATGACCGTGGTCGTGCCCGACACACGACCCAGCAGCAGCCGGCCGTGGTGGCCGGGCGCCGTGGCCGCCGGCCAGCCCGGCAATTCCTCGAATGGAATCGAGACGGGATCGTCGAGGACGTCGACCAGGCCGCCAAGGCCAGAACCCAGGACAACGCCGGCACGAGGAACCAGCGAGGTGCGTTCGCGGATGGTCCGCTCCAGGGCGTCCAACCGTGATGGTTGGTCGGCCGGCTGGATCGGACGCATGCGGTCGGCGGACTGCTCCGTCACCCGATGCGGGCAAACGAAGTGCCCGAAGCGACCGGCCCGGATCGCAGTCCCTTGATGTGATCGCGGTATCTGCGTTCCCTGGCGGCCCCTTCGGGCAAGACGAACGTTACGTGGCGCGACAACGGCCGGTCAACGCGCTTATCCACCAACGACGACCCCTCCTGCGCGGAAGTATCCACGAGTTTGATTGCCCTGTGGACACCGCGTGGACAACGAACCGAAGCAGGCCCCGGGCGACCCTCAGCCGCCCAGGGCGAACATTTCGACCTTGGGCAGCTCGACCGTCGCCTCCGTCCGAAGCTCCGAATACCGGTCGTCGCGAACGGCCCAGACACGACCGATGAATGCGGCAAGTTCATCGTCGCTTTCGCCGCCACGGATCATCGGCCGGAGATCGTGGCCGGCCACGGCGAACAGGCACGTGTAGAGCTGGCCGTCGGCCGACAGGCGCGCCCGAGTGCAGTCACCGCAGAAGGGCTCTGAAACCGAGGCGATCACGCCGACCTCACCCGTTCCGTCGCGATATCGCCAGCGTTCGGCGACTTCGCCTGGGTAGTTGGGGGGGACCGGCTCGAGCGGCATGACGGCATCGATGGCCGCTACTACGTCTGCGGCCGGGACCACTTCGTCGAGACGCCAGCCGTTGGTGTGACCGACGTCCATATATTCGATGAACCGAACGATCACACCGACCTCGCGTGCCCAGCGCGCCAGCGGGACGATGCTCGACTCGTTGATCCCACGCCGGACCACGGCGTTGACCTTGATCGGCGCGAGGCCTGCGTCGCGAGCGGCATCGATCCCGTCGAGGACACGCCGCACCGGAAAGTCGATCCCGTTCATGGCCGCGAAGACCTGGTCGTCGAGCGAATCGAGGCTGACCGTTAGCCGGCCCAGCCCTGCCGCCCGGAGCGGTCGGGCGAGTTGGCGAAGGGCCGAGCCGTTCGTCGTCATCGTGAGGTCGACGGGCTCGCCGTCCGGCCGCCGAATCGTGGCCAGCATCGAAATCAGGTGGGGAAGGTCCCGGCGGACCAACGGCTCGCCACCGGTGATCCGCAACTTCTCAACGCCGAGATCGACAAACACCCGAGCGACGCGCTCAATCTCCTCGAACGACAGGATCTCGGAGCGCGGCATGAAGGCGTAATCGCGGCCGTAGATCTCGCGCGGCATGCAATATGTGCAGCGGAAATTGCATCGATCGGTGACCGAGATACGGAGGTCGCGCAGCGCGCGGCCGCGCGTGTCAACCGGCGCCCCGGCGCGCGGGGCCGCGATCACCGGGAGGGCCATCGTCATGCGGGCCATGCTACCGCGTCGGCCGCTGTAGCCCGATTGGCGCGGAGGCGGTCGTCAGCACGTGGGGTGTCCTGGAATGCGAGGGGATCCCGCGAACGGACGGTGCCGCCGGCACGGGACCGTCCGCCAACAGGGCACAGTCCGGCGGCGCGCCGGCTATCCCGGCATGGGCACGATCGGGGCACCACTCTCGCTGTCGACCTGCTCGACGCCGCGCAGGTAGAACCGATTGACCAGGATCGCATCGATCGGTCCCGCGGCAAACACCTCCTCGCCCCGGTAGGCGACAGCGCGCACGACCGGCACGAACATGTCGCGGCCGCGGTCGAGGAGCTGGTCGGGTTCGGTCCCGGGAAACAGGTAGACGGTCCCGACGACCCGAAACGGCGGCACAGCAAGAGACAGGTTGAATGCGATCTTGTGGACGCGGTGGGCGATCCGTTCCTCCGAGGATTGAACCGGCAGCGTGTCCGGTCCTGCCAGCATCAGGATCAGGTCGTATGGATCGATCTCTCCCGACGGGATGGCTTCGGTCGGTCCGGTGGGCACGTTTGCTTCGGCCGCGTGGGTCGGTCCCGTGGGCTCGCTTGCATCAGCGGCCTCAGTGGGGCTGGCGGCCTCCGTCGGTCCCGCGGAACCCTCGAGCGCCACCGAGGAGACATCCGAGATCTGGATCGGCTCGCGCCGGTTGGCGAGGTCCGAAAGACGGCCTTCGAGCTCCACCCGGCCGACGATTCGCCACTCGTCGGTGACGGCCTCGAATCGGGCCGACCGCGCCCCAGGAGGCGGCTCCGACTCCGCCTCCGCCGCATCAGGGCGTCGAAGGAAGTCGAACACCACGGTTACTCCTCGGCCTTGCCCGAGTTCTCGCGAATGGCGTCGGCGACGGTGGCGTCGGCCAGCGTCGTCACATCGCCGAGCGGCCGGCCCTCGGCGATGTCACGCAAGAGGCGGCGCATGATCTTGCCGGAGCGCGTCTTGGGCAGGTCGGGAACGAACATCAGGTACTTCGGGCGAGCGATCGGGCCGATCACGTAGGCGACATGCTCGCGGAGCTGAACGCCCAGGGCGTCACTGGGTTCCTGATCGCTCTTCAGGATGACGAAGGCGAAGATCGCCTGGCCGCTGATCGAGTCGCTCTTGCCGACGACGGCCGCCTCGGCGACCGACTTGTGATCGACGAGGGCCGATTCGACCTCCGTGGTGCTGATCCGGTGTCCGGCAACGTTCATGACGTCGTCGACACGCCCGAGCAGCCAGTAATAGCCTTCTTCGTCGCGCTTTGCCCCGTCACCGGCGAAGTACTTGCCGGGGAATCGCGCCCAGTAGGTCTGTCGGTAGCGCTCATCGTCGCCGTAGATGCCACGCAGCATCGCCGGCCAGGGTCGGGTCAGGACGAGGTAGCCGCCACCGCCGAGCGGCACGGAATTCCCGTCGCCGTCGACGATGTCCGCTGCGATGCCCGGGAATGGAAAGGTCGCGGAGCCGGGTTTCGTCACCGTGACGCCGGGCAGCGGCGTCATGAGGATCATGCCGGTCTCGGTCTGCCACCAGGTGTCGACGATGGGCGCCTTCCCCCCGCCGATGTGCTCGTGATACCAGAGCCACGCCTCGGGGTTGATCGGCTCCCCGACCGAGCCCAGCACACGCAGCGACGAGAGGTCGTGCTTGTCCGGGTACTGGGGACCCTGTTTCATGAACGACCGGATCGCCGTCGGCGCGCAATACAGGATCGAGACCTCGTAATCCTCGACGATCTGCCACCAGCGATCCCAATCGGGCGTGTCCGGGGCGCCCTCGTACATCACGCCGGTCGTCGCGTTGGCGAGCGGCCCGTAGACGATGTAGCTGTGGCCCGTGACCCAGCCGATGTCGGCTGCGCACCAGTACACGTCGTCGGGCTTGACGTCGAAGATCATCTCGTGGGTAAAGCTGGTACCCAGCAGATAGCCCGCGGTGGTGTGGAGGATGCCCTTGGGTTTGGCCGTCGTACCCGACGTATAGAGGAGGTAGAGCATGTGCTCGCTGTCGACCGGCACCGGGGGACAGTCCTCGCTCTGGCGGTCGACGATGTCGTGCCACCAGATGTCGCGGCGAGGGACCATGTGGGCGCCGTCCCCGAGGCGGTCGACGACGATGACGTGCTCGATCGTCGGCGTGGAGACGACCGCCTCGTCGGCATGGTGCTTCAGCCCGACCTTCTTGCCCCGTCGCCAGCCGCCGTCGGCGGTGATCAGGACTTTGGCGCCGCAGTCATTGATCCGACCGCTGAGCGCCTCCGCCGAGAACCCGCCGAACACCACGGTATGGGGGGCGCCAAGCCTTGCGCAGGCGAGCATCGCGATCGGCAGCTCGGGGATCATCGGCATGTAGATGGCGACACGATCGCCCTTGCCGACACCCAGCTCCTTGAGGGCGTTGGCAGCCTTCTTGACCTCGCGGTGCAGGTCCGCGTAGGTGATGGTCCGGGTGTCGCCTGGCTCGCCCACCCAGTGGTAGGCGACCTTCGAGCCGAGGCCACGCTCGACGTGGCGGTCGAGGCAGTTGTAGCTGACGTTGAGCTCGCCGCCGGTGAACCACTTTGCGAACGGAAGCTCCCACTCGAGCGTCGTCTCGAATGGCTTGGACCAGCTGATCCGCTCGCGAGCGATCTCGGCCCAGAAGCCCTCGAAATCCCGTTCAGCTCGATCGTAGAGATCGGCGTGAGCATTGGCCTGCGCGGCGAATTCATGGCTCGGTGGGAATGTCCGGCGCTCGGCCATGAGGGCTTCGATCTCGGGCCGCTGGTCCACGCTCACCGGCTACCTCTGCCTCGGGCCGGAGCTGAGCGCTCCGCGTTCGAATTCTACGCGGGCTCAAATCCGCGGCCGAGTTCGGTTTGGTCAGCGCAGCTCGGTTGATCCGGCGGCTGGGGGCGAGTCGGCCGTACCGGCGACCTCGGCCGTACCGGCGACCTCGGCCGTGCCGGCGACCTCGACCGTGCCGGCGACCTCGACCGTGCCGGCCATCTCGGATTCGGCCAGGTCGGGGTCCGCGTTCGAAGCGACAGCCAGATCGGCGCCTCCCGGCCCAGCCGCGTGGTCCCGGCTCAGGACGACCCGCTGCGGTCGCGGGATCTCGATCCCGTTCTTCGTGAAGGCCTCGAGGAGTCGCTTTCGAAGCTCCCCTGCGGCGGTCCAGCGCTCCGGCGCCCGCACAGAGCCGAGGATCTTGAGGGTGATTCCATATTCGGCCAGGGCCTCCACTCGCAGCACGTGCGGGGGCTCCAGGATCCGGTCCTTCCAGGCCGGGTCGTCGGCCATCTCCCCCCCAACCGCGTTGACGACCGAGATGGCCCTATCGACGTCGGTCCCATAGGCGATCGTGACGTCCTGGTTGACGCTCGCCCAGACGCGAGTCAGGTTGCTGGCCACGCCGATCTCGCCATTGGGGACCGTGTGGACGACGCCGTCGAGATCGCGCAAGGTGGTCCGGCGGAGGCTGAAGTCCTCGACGGTCCCCGACACGCCGGCGATCCGGACGGTGTCGCCCTTGCTGAACTGGTTCTCGACCAGGATCAGCGAACCGTTCAGGTAGTCCTTGACCAGGCTCTGCGCCCCGAAGCCGAGCGCGACCCCGACGATCCCGAGGCCGGCGATCGCCGGGCCGACGTTGAGGTTGAACGTCCCCAGGACCGTGACCGCAGCAATGACGACGATGATGAAGCGCAGGACGTTCGTGCCGAGCGCATCGAGCGTGCCGATGCGCTTCTGGACCTCGATCGCCGACAGTTCCTGGGCCGTGCCCTCTCGCGCTTCACGGTCGGCCAGCGTCTTGACGATGCCGTGGACGAACACCCCGGCGAGGCGGAGGGCAGCCCAGGTCACGATGACGACGACGACGATCTGCTCGACCGTCCCAGCCTGACTCCTGAGAATCGCGACGATCTCGTTCCAGGGCGGGGTCCTGAAGTCCGGCACGGCTGGCTGGGTCGTCAGCGTCAGCGGACGGATCGGCGCTCGGCGAGAGCGGCGTCGAGCGCGTCCGAGAAGATCGAGACAATCCGGTCGACGTCGTCGCCCTGCGCGTGGGCCTCGCATAGGAACCACGGCTCGCGCGAATCCGGCTCAGGCATCGCTCCCCGCGAGTGCATCGCAACCGCGATCGCGTCGTAGAGCTGGTGGTCGGAGTTCGCCCAGTCGCGGTACTCGGTGGGAGCCTTCTCCGCGAACATGATCCCGAACATCGCCGGGTGGCCGGTGAAGACCCACGGGAGACCGCGCCGGTTCAGGACATCGGCGACGCCCGCCTGGAGCGCCCGCCCGGTTGCGTGGATTCGCTCCAGCGCGTCGGTCTCCTTCAGGATCGTCAGCGTCTTGACGGCAGCCGCGGCGGCGACCCGGTTGCCGGCATAGGTTCCGCCGTGGCTCACCTTGTCCGGCAGGACGCTCATCACCTCGGCTGTTCCGCCGAAGACCGCCGCCGGGTAGCCGTTCGCCATCGCTTTGGCGTACGTCGCCAGGTCGGGCGTGACCCCGAAGTACTCGGCGGCTCCGCCACGGGCGAGGCGGAAGCCGGTCTTGACCTCGTCGAAGATGAGCAGCGAGCCGAACTCGCGGGTGAGGTCCCGCATCGACTGGTGGAAGCCGGCCTGGGGCAGGATTGCCTGGGCGTTGCCGAGCACCGGCTCGACGATCACCGCCGCGATGTCCTCTCCTTCGCGCTCGAAAATGCCGCGAAGGGCATCGATGGCGTTATAGCGGGCCGGAATCATGGTCCGGGCGACCGCCTCGGGCACACCCCGGCCCCAGACCAGCGCGACGGGATTTTCGGCGTCGCCCAGCCCCGCCAGTTCATTGGGCGTCACGCTGATCAACGCGTAGTCATGGACGCCGTGGTAGCCGCCCTCGAACTTCACGATCTTCGTCCGGCCGGTGTAGGCCCGGGCAACCCGCATCGCGTGCATGGTGGCCTCGGTGCCGGACACGGTCATGCGCGCTCGCTCAACCCATCCCGTCAGCTCGCAGACGAGTTCGATCGCGCGGACCTCGTCCTCCGTCGTGAGCGAGAACGAGACGCCCCGCCGCATCCGTTCGTTCACATGGTCATCGACGCGTTCATCGGCGTGGCCGAGGATGACCGGCCCGTAGCCCATCCGCAGATCGATGTACTCGTTGCCGTCGATGTCCCAGATATGACTGCCCTTGCCGCGATCGAGGTAGACCGTGTCCTCGCCCCACGCTCGGAAGTTCGAGTTCGTGCCGCCCGGCATCGTCCGCAGGGCGCGGCGATAGAACTCGAGTTGGCGGGCCCGAGTCAGCGCGGGTTTCGATGGCGCGGCGGGCTCAGGCGAAGCCGCGACTGGGTCGGCATCAGCGGCCCCGGCGGCCGGCTCGGGGGTCGAAGCCGCGGCGGGCTGCGTTGTCATGCACCTTCCTCGTCGGCGGGGCCGTCAGCGTGCCACACGCGACTGCGCCCGCGCAACCGGGTCGACGCAGATCAGGCCGGCACAACCGAGCCGACGGGGATCAAGCCGGGGCCGAAACCCAGTTCGGGAGTTCGCGGGCGAGGGTGGCGAGCGGCAGGGCGCCGTGGCCGAGGATCTGGTCGTGAAACTCGCGCAGATCGAAGCGCGAGCCATCCCGCGTCTCGAGCTCGCGACGGAGCCGCATGATCTCCCGCTGGCCGGTCTTGTAGGTCAACGCCTGGGCGGGCCAGTCGATGTACCGGTCGGTCTCGATCGCCGCGTCGGTCGCCGACAGCCCGGTCTCCAGCAGCAGGTCGATCGACTTCTGCCGCGGCCAGTGCAGCGCGTGAATCCCCGTATCGACCACGAGCCGCGCGGCGCGCCACGCCTGGGCGTCGAGCATTCCAAACCGCTCGCCCTGGTCTCGATAGAGGCCGATCTCGTCGGCAAGCCGCTCGGAGTAGAGGCCCCAGCCCTCGACGAATGCCGAACCGAGAAGCCGGGATCCGAGCCTGCGAAATGTGTTCAGGTCGGGCGTTTCCATCTCCAGCGCGATCTGGAAATGATGGCCCGGAACGGCCTCGTGGTACGTCGTCGGGGCGAGCCGCGAGAAGGGCCGGCTCGGTAGGTCGAAGGTGTTGACGTAGTAGATCCCGGGCCTGGAACCGTCGATCGTCGGCGGAAAGTAATAGGCGGGCGGCGCGTCGCGCTCCCGGAACTCCTCGACGGGGCGCACCTCGCAGCCGGCGCGCGGCAGGCGCCCGAAGTAGCGCGGTGCCACCGCGAGAGCGCGTTCGATGTCCTCGGTGGCGCGCGTGACCAGGGCCGCGGCGCTGTCGGGGAGGTTCGCGGGATCGGCGCCCAGGGCGTCCCGGTACGCGCGAACGTCATCACCGAAGCCGGCTCTTCGCGTGATCGCCCGCTGCTCGGAGATCAGCTCTTCCAGTTCCTCGAGGCCGCTTTCGTGCACGGCGACCGGGTCGAGGTCGAGGGTCGTCACGTGACGGATGCTGGTGCGATAGAGGGCGTCCCCGTTGGGGGCCGACCATAGGCCGGGCTCGTCCCGCGTCGCCGCCAGGTACTCGCCCCGCAGCGCCTCGAGGAACGCCGCATCGGCGGGATAGACCTCATCGCGGACCACGGCCCGGACCGCTTCCCGGCCGTCCTCGTCGGCGACCTGGACGGCGGACGGAACGATCGCCTGCTCGATGGGCACGGAGAGCATCCGCTCGAGCTGCGCGATCGTTCGCTCGGCGACGACCCGCGACGCCGTCAGTCCGCTCGCAATCCCCTCCCGCAGGATGTCGCGCTGGGCGGCCATCCAGGCCGGATACGCGTGGAGCCGGGCGATGAATGCCTCGAGCCGCTCCGGCGTATCGGCCGGCTGGAACTGGCAGAGCTGTGGCAGGAGCGTTTGAGGGCCGCCGATCTGGTCGACGACGCGCAACTGGTCCACCCGCCGGTCGTCCTCTTCGACCGTGATGTCACCAAACAGTCGGAGCATGTCGCGGGTGATGCGGTCCTCCACGGACAGCCCGTCGACGGGGATCGCTTCGGCCTCGGCCCGAGTCTCCTCCGCAAGACGTCGAAGTTTCGCGCGTCCCTCGGGTCCCGGATCGTCGAAGCGGTCGTTGTAGCGGTCGTCGCCATACACGGTCGCGGTCACGGGACTGAGCTCCAGAAACGACTCCCAGAACCGATCGGCGAGGGCATCGACGGATTCCACGGAAGCGGCCACGGTTTTCTCCTCGGGAGGGACTTCTTCGTTCTGACGGCCCGATGGCGGGAGCGGTGGGCGAGCCCGCGTCGCGAAAGCCAGGGGGGCCGAGGCGACCCGGTGGGGTCGTCGGACGAGCGGCTAGTGTCTCACGCCGCAATGGACTTGATTCTTGAATCGGGTCGGCGTACTGTTCGGAGCATGGCTGCTCATCCGGCTCCTCCGTTGGCTGTCAGTGAGTCCGAAGCTGAAGCCCTCCGCGCGATGACGCGGGCGGGCACGACCGAGCAGCGCGCCGCAATGCGCGCCCGGGTCATCCTGCGGGCGGCCGAGGGT
>DATCPH010000197.1:0-2856 GCA_036570185.1 Candidatus Limnocylindrales bacterium
CGGTCTCAAGCGGTGAACGCACCACCTTGTCGAACGGGCTAAGACTGCTCGTGAAGGACGGGGGTGGCGGCGAGGGAGGGGCCACTAGCTTCGGTCGAAGCCAGTTCGACACCACTCGCATGGCCCGCCCACCTTCGCCAAGCTTCTCCAGAGCCGTGGACTTGGCCGGCTCGACAAGGTCAGCCAGCCGGGTAGCGACCCGGGCCGATATCGAGTCCTCGTCCTCGGAATCCGGCAGCGGGACCCCGTCGAGCTCGGCAAGGCGGATGGCCATCGCAGCCAGCTCTCGGGTTGCCCCGAGTTGGGTGCCCCAGGTCCGGACCGCGTCTGGGAAGAGCGCGGGGCGGCCGTCGAGGTAGCGGTCCTCGGCGAGCCTCCGGGCCTCGGCGATCACCTCGAGCTCGGTGACCCGGCCCAGAAGAAGGTCTCGCGTCAGTGCGAGCCTGGCGCGGTGGCCCTCGCCGTGCCGCAACCCGGGGTCCTCGCTGCCCAACATTGCCAGATAAGCCGCGAAGAGGGCATGGAGGAGCAGCTCCTTGTCCAGGACCTCGTGGGCGATGACGTTGATGCACATGACGAGCTCGAATCGGAAGACCGTCTCGCGGAGGGCTTTGCGGACGGCAGCGTCGACCTGCTCCCGTGCTCGGCTCCGCAGAGCGGCCCGGGCGCCTGCTGCGGCCTCCCGGCACAGTCGGTCGAGGGGGAACGCCTCCGGGTCATCGGCGAGGATCGCCGACACGTAGGCGTCGACCGAGCCGTGGGCATGGGCCTCTTCGAGCCAGCGCAGGACGAGTTGCGTCGGGGTGAGCGCGGCTTCGACGCCGGCCATCCGGCGAGCCAGGGTCACCCGAGGTCTCCGAGGGCGTCGGTGTCGGAGGACCGGTGGAGGAGGGCTTCGAGGGCTTCGAGGCGGGTCTCGAACTCGCCGACCTTGAGGAGGTTCGTTGCCGCGACCGCCACGGAGATGAGGGCCCGGAGCCTGGCGATGCTGTTCTCCTGGCCGATGCCATCGGTGACCACGATGTCGAGGAGGCGGCGGATGCCCTCGACCGTGTCGAGACCGGGCAGGTCGTAGGCGACGGCGATCGTGCCCTCCTTGCGCCGCCGGAGCCCGCCCAGCCGCCGGGCTTCGGCCGCTGCCTCGGCCCGTTCGGGATCGTGGGCGAAGCAGTACGGGCGGTCGCGTTGCGGTCCGGCGCGGCAGGCCCGTCCGTCGGCCATGACGAAGGCGCACGTCCGGCGGGCTACCATCGGCTACCTTTGCTGGCCCAATGGGCGTTGCTAGCCCCCACGCGACACCATTTGGTCATCGTGGCGGGCTTCCGGGCGTTTCGACCCGGACCGCCTCGCGGCCCGTGAGCCCCTGCCAGCGCTCGATGACGAGCTGGCAGTAGCGCGGTTCGATCTCCATCCCGTAGCAGCGGCGGCCCAGGAGCTCGGCGGCGACGAGGCACGTCCCGGAGCCGAGGAACGGGTCGTAGACCGCCTCGCCCGGCCGGAGGTGGTTGCGGATCGGGGTCTCGAACAGGAGCACCGGCTTCTGGGCGGGATGGTCGAACTTCTCCTCGTCCGAGCCGGCCATGATCATCTTGGGGCTGGGTGCCCGCCAGACGGTCGACTGGTCACGCTCACCCGTGAAGAGGTTCGGGACATCCGGCCGCCGGATCACCCAGCAGGGCTCGTGTCCCCAGTGATACCAGCCCCGGCTCATGGCGAAGAGGCCCTTGTCCCAAATGACCTGGCTGGCGATCTCGAAGCCGATCCGCTGGAGGCCCACCGCCACTTCCGCGGCGTGGACACCGGCGTGCCAGACGTAGCCGACCTGAAGGGAGGACCAGGGCGAACGCCTCGGACCAGTCGATCCGGGTGTCGCCCGAGAGGGTCGTGTTGCGGTGGCCATCCATCCGCCGCATGTACGGCGTCTCGGCCGGCCCGAGGTCGTTGTACACGCCGTCGCGCCACGTCGGATCGAGCGAGACACCGTACGGTGGGTCGGTGGCCAGCAGGGTGGGGGTGGCGCCGTCGAGGAGGCGGGCCACGGCGTCGGGGTCGGTCGCATCGCCGCAGAGGAGGCGGTGGTCGCCGAGCACGAAGAGGTCGCCGGGCCGAACGTAGACGTCGGCCGCGTCGGGGACGGGCGGGACCTCGTCGGGGTCGCCGAGCATCGGCCTCCGGATGCCGTTCTGCTCGCCCAGCTCGGCGAGGAGCGCCGCGAGCGCGTCGTCCGTTGGTGACAGTTCGGCGAGAAGCGCCGCCAGGGCGTCCTTCTCGGCCGTCGCCATCGCCGCCAGGGGATCGAGCGTGGCGAGGACGAGCCGTTCTTCCTCCTCGGATAGCTCGACGTAGGTCACCGGTACGCTCGGCTCATTCCGGGCGATCGCCAGCTCGACCCGCAGGTGGCCATCGACGATGTGGCCCGTCGTCGTGTTCACCATGACCTGGGCGACCCAGCCGACCTCGGAAAGGGCCGCCGCCAGGCCCCGCTGCTGCTCGCGCGGATGGCCCCGCCAGTTGGCCGGGTTGGGGATGAGGGTCTTTGGGTCGACCTCGCCCTGACCGCTGATCCGGTTGCGCCAGACCGCCGTGGCAGCTGAGCCATTCCTCGTACGGGTCCTCGTCTTCGTCATCGTCGACCTTGCATCGCGCGGCCGGACGAGTGATGGATGTGCGCCCGAACGCCAGAACGGCGTTCACGACCGAACGGAGAAGCGACATGGAAGAACTCCGCAGGTGCATCGGTTCGGAGCGGTTCGGGATCGTGGCGCACGAAGCGCCGACCACGGACTTCCCGGCCCAGCCCAGCCAGAAAGATGGTCTGGGCCGGATGTGCAAGACCCACTGGAACCAGTACACGAC
>DATCPH010000198.1:0-6202 GCA_036570185.1 Candidatus Limnocylindrales bacterium
CGGGCCGTCAGCGCCGTGATCGAGCGGTTCACCCGTGAATGGAACGAGGGGGCGACGCCGTTCAAGTGGGTGAAGAGCGCCGATGAGATCCTGGCCAAGGCCGTCCGCAAGACGCAAGCCGATTCCGGCGCGCGACACTAGGCTCCGATGGGCGTTCCCCTGCGCCAAATGGATAGCGAACGCCAGATCGCTCCTCCCCCCCCGATCGTGGGTGGCACCAGCCGGTTTGCGGTGCCGGTCTTGCTCACCGGCCTTCAGCCACTCCAACGGCTGACAGTCCTGCTCGCGGTCGCACTCATCGTCTATCTCCCACTTGAGCCGTCGCTGATCGGCGGCCTTCCGGGGGCTTGGTACTGGGTGGCGCGCCTTATGCCCGACGGCCTCGTTGCGCTGCTCGCCCTGGCGGTTGTCCTATTCGGAGATCGGCGGGCACGGACGGTGCCGATCCGTTTGCTCTGGATCATCGGGGCGGTTGCCGGGATCCTCGTGGTGGCCAACGCCGCGCGTGGATTCTCCGTGGTCGACTCGATCAACGCGATCCGGGTCGACACGCGCTACCTGGTGCTCGGCCTCCTGGTCTGGTGGGCCGTTGACGGCACCGACGGCAGCGGTCCGATCATCCTTGCGGCGGTCTTCGTGGCGGGCGGTCTCGAAATCGCAGCGGGAGCGTTCCAGATCCTGCTTCGCATCCCCGCGGTCCTGAGTGGCTCGGCGGCGGCAGCACCCTCGTCGTTCTTCTTCCTCAGCGGTACTGTGGGTCGCTACGATCGCTTCGGGCTCTCGATGATGTCTGTCGTCATCGCAATTGTCGCGACCGGTGAGCCGTTGCGACGCCGAGCCATCGCGCTGCTCGCCGTCTGTCTGTTCCTCCTCTACCTCTCGACCGCCCGACAGGCGATGGTGGGGCTCTTCTTGGCCGGCCTGCTCCTCGTAATACTCCCCGCGACAGTCGCTCGCCGCCGGATGCTGGGCGGCGCACTCGCAGTCCTCGGCGTCGCCCTGATCCTTGCGACGCCATCGGTGATCCCGGCCCCACCGGCTTCATCCGATCCCGACGCGACCGGCAGTGTTGAGGGGGTTCAGCTCGAGAAAGGTTCGATCGAGGTGAGCGCAGCCCCGACGCGGAATTTCCGTCTCTTCTACAACCTCGATGTCCTCCCGTGGGCCGCAGCGACCAGGCCGCTTCTCGGGTTCGGGCCGGGGCAGCAGGTTGCGGCCCATCCGGACCCGGTCCTGCAGTCATACGTCGAGAAGGCCGGAATCCGCTGGGACTGGGCGCGCAGGTTCATGAATGACAGCAACTACGCCAGCCTCGTGATCCAGTTCGGCCTGATCGCGCCCGTCCTCTTCGTTCTGTTCGCTGCGTCGCTGCTGGGCATCGTGGGCCGGGCCGCGCTCCGTCGCGCTGACGGCTTCGCTCGATTCGCATTCGTGTTCGGTGTCGCCGTGCTGGCCGCTGCCTGGTTCGGCCCCGCTTTCGAGATCCGGACCGTCTCGATCATCTTCTGGGTCGCGCTCATGACGGCTATCGCAGGGCTGCAGAGATCGAACGCCGGCGCCTGATGCGGGTCGTCATGGCGGCCAACTGGTGGTATCGGCGGGGCGGGCTGGGTGCGGTCATGCTGGACGAAGCCGCCGGGCTCGAGGCTCGCGGTCACGAGGTCGTCCCCTTCGCGGCCGCGCATCCTGACAACGTCGGCACGCCCTGGTCGCGTTACTTCCCACCGTTCCTCGAGCTATCCGACGACGGGCGTGGCCTCGGCCCTGCGGCCAAGGCGGAAGCCGCCCTGGACATCGTCCACAATCGAGCCGCCGCGCGTGCCTTCCGCCATCTGCTCGACGACGTCCGGCCGGACATCGTCCACATCCACAACCCGAGCCGGCAGCTGTCGCCATCGGTGATTGGCGAGGCCCGCGGCCGCGGGATCCCCGTCGTCCTCACCCTCCACGACTACGCCCTCATCTGCCCCCAGGGTCAGTTGCTAAAGGGTGGCCGCGTGGCGTGCCAGCCCCCGAACTGCGTCCGGGGCAACATGATCCACGCCGTACTGAACCGTTGCGTCCACGACTCGGCGCTCGTCTCGACCGTTGCCGCCACGGAGCACCTCGTCCACCGTGCGCTGGGTTCCTACACCCGTCGGGTGTCCCGCTTCATCGCTCCGAGCCGCTTCGTCGCCGAGTCCGTGGCCGCAGCTGGGATCCGCCGCGAGCGAGTCGCACTGCTGGCCAATGGAATCGAGCCAGGCACCGAGCCCCGGCCACTCCCCGGAACCGGCGGCTCCGTGCTTTTCACGGGCCGCCTGGCCCGCGAGAAGGGCGTCCACGATCTCCTCGAGGCGGCGCGGCGGCTGCCGGACGTGCCCTTCATCGTGGCGGGCGATGGGCCGCAACGAATCGTGCAGTCCACCGCGGCTCCGCCCAACGTCACCTTCGTCGGCCACCTGGACTCCACAGCCCTCGAGGACCTGCGGGCAACCGCAGTCGCCATCGTGTCACCCTCCACCTGGTTCGAGAACGCGCCGATTGCGGTCCTCGAAGCGATGCGCGCCGCCCGCCCGGTCGTGGCCACCGCGATCGGGGGCCAGCCGGAGCTCCTCGCCTACGGCGGCGGCGTGCTCGTGGAGCCCGGCGACGTCGCGGCCCCTGCCGCGGCGGTCGATCGGCTGTGGCGGGACCGAACAGAGGCGGCCGAACTCGGCCGGCAGGGACGGGCGGCCCTCGTCGCTCGCTACGGCCTCCAGCGCCATCTAGACGGGCTCCTGGCGGTCTACGACGAGGTCGTCGGACGCGGCTCTTAGGGGGCTCCTAGGACCGCCGGCCCCGGCGGGAACTCGGGCGCCCGGCTACCGCCCCTGGATCATGGCCGGAACGGTTCGGGCGACGATCAGAAGATCGAGCCAGAGCGACCATCGATCGATGTACTCGAGGTCGAGCTCGACCCAGCGATCGAACTCGGGCTCCCGACAGGCGCGGATCTGCCAGAGCCCGGTGATGCCGGGCTTCATCGACAGCCGTCGTCGATGCCACACGCCGTACCTCTCGGCCTCGGTCGGAAGGGGAGGACGGGGCCCGACGAGGCTCATCTCGCCGCGGCGCACATTCCAGAGTTGAGGCAGCTCGTCGAGCGAGGATCGGCGCAGCCAGCGTCCGACCCGGGTGATCCGGGGGTCGTCGTCGATCTTGAAGACGTGGCCGGCGATGGCGTTTCGCTCACGGAGCCCGTCGAGCATGCCCTCTGCCCCGATGGTCATCGTCCGGAACTTGAGCATCTGGAAGCGCCGGCCGTGAAGGGCCACCCGGGTCTGGCGGAAGAGGGCCGGCCGCCCGAGTCGCGGATGACGAGCGTGGCGATGAAGGCCATGGGGATGGCGAACAACACCAGCAGCACGCCCCGGCGACGGTGTCGACCAGGCGTTGCACGGCAATGCCGGCGATCCGATCGGGTCCCCGGACGAGCGAGTAGACGGCCACGCGTATCGGAGCCAGGGTCAGTTCCCGCAAGCGACCGGTCGCCCGGGGGCTCCTTGCGTGGCGGCGGTCATTCGCGGCGTCATCTGGTGCCGTTCCGCCGGGTCAGGGTCACGGACGGTCCGTCCTTGCGATAGGCTCCCGTTCGTCGAACCGATTGACCAGCCGGGTAGGAGAGACACGAGTGCGGATCGCGATCCTTGGAACGCGCGGGGTGCCCGCTTCGTATGGAGGCTTCGAGACGTTCGCCGAGGAGCTCGGAGCCCGGTTGGTACAGCGCGGTCACAGCGTGACCGCATACGGCCGATCTCACGCGATACCTGCGACAATCCGCGAGCATAGGGGCATCACGGTCCGGGCACTGCCGACAATCCAGCACAAGTACTTGGACACATTCGTGCACACGGCGTTGTCCGTCGTCGACGTTCTTCCCCGACGGTTCGACATCGTCTTGATCTGTAACAACGCCAACGCGCCTTTTGCGCTGGTGCCACGTCTGACGGGCGCCAAGGTGGTGCTTAACGTGGACGGACTCGAATGGAAACGCGGGAAATGGGGGGCGCTCGGGCGACTTTACTATCAGGCGTGTGCCTGGCTCGCGCCGGTGCTCCCGATCGCTCTCGTCTCCGATGCGCGCGTGATCGCGGAGTGGTATCGCGATAAACGTCATCGGCCAACCGAATTCATACCCTACGGGAGCGACGCCCGAGTCCTGCCGCCCGGCGAGACGTTGAGCCGGCACCGTCTAACAGCTGGACGCTACCTGCTGTACGTCTCAAGACTCGAACCCGAGAACAATGCCCATCTCGTAATGGACGCGTATGCGGCCTCGCACGTGGAGTGGCCGCTTGTCGTCGCCGGCGATGCGCCGTATGCCGGGCAGTACAAGCGGTCACTCGAGGAGCGTGCTGCCCGGAATCCCGGGATTCGGATGACAGGGTTTGTGTTTGGCGATGGTTACGCCGAGCTGCAGTCCAATGCGGCTCTCTACATCCAGGCAACTGAGGTTGGCGGGACGCACCCGGCACTCGTAGAAGCCATGGGGCGTGGGGCCTGCGTGGTTGCCAATGACGTGCCAGAACACCGTGAAGTTCTCGGTCTCGCGGGTCGCTACTACGCCCGCAATGACGCGGCCGATCTGGCCCGCGTGCTTGACGAACTCGTGGCAGATCCGGCGGAGCGCGCTCGACTCGGCGCCGTGGCAGGAGAACGTGCGCGTGCATTGTTCTCATGGGACCACGTGGCTGATCAGTACGAGCGGCTGTTTGTCCGGCTAGTTGGGACGCGCTGAGAAAGTGGGTCGACCGCCACGCAGGGCTGCGCCCCAGGAGGGGGTCAGTGCAGCTTGGCGCTTCGGTCCGCGCGGGGCGGGGGGCTGATGGCATCGACAGCCCCACTTCGGGTCGTTTACCTCGAGCCGCTTGGCATCACCGGCGGGATGGGCCACTACAACGACCAATTGGCAGGTGCGTACCGACGCTCTGGGTTCACGGTTCAGGTGATCACCACCACGGCATCTAGATACCTCCTTGACATGGTCCGGGTTCGTCGGAGTCACGCGTACAAGTGGTTCCTGCGGCGGGATCTCCCGGCGCCTGTCCGTGGCGCGGCGTATGCGCTCGGCAACGCTCGGGCGCTCGGATCGTCGCTATGGGCAGACATCGTGGTCGTCCATTTCCTTCATCAGCCGCTCATCGACTACCTCCTGCTTCGGTCACTGAGCCTGCTCCGCAAGCGACTTGTCCTCGTCGCCCACGATCCCGAGCCGGTTGCGACGCACCCGGGCCGGATGTATCGACGATGCCTGGGTCTGTTCGACGTACTTGTCGTTCACGGACCCGCGGCGAAGCGCGACTTGCTGGCTCTCGGGACCGATGAGACCCGCATTGTCATGGCACGGTTTGGCGAATTCCGGCCCATGGCACCGATGACCCGAGATGAAGCCCTCTCGACGCTCGGCCTTCTCGACCTCCCAGCCCCAACCGCCGCCATCATCGGCAACCTCAAGCCCGGCAAGGGCGTTCAACGGGCCCTTGAATCACTTGACGCACCGGACCCGGTGATCGGCGCGCTTCTCCTGGCGGGGCAGAGGCAGGGGAAGTGGGATCTTGCTGGTGTTCTGGCAAGGCACAGTGGAACGACCGTGCGAGTTGTCCACGTGGACCGCCGGATGACGGACGAGGAAGAGCGGGCGGCCTACAGCGCGGCCGATGTCGTCCTTGCTTTGTACGAGTCGGGTTACTCATCGGGCGTGACGGCGCGCGCACACGCGCTGCGCCGTTCTGTGGTGATGACCGACGTTGGCGATCTCCGGCGCCAGGCCGGGCCGCGGGATGCCGTTGTCGCCGCGGACGCCACCCGGGAGGAGCTCAACCACGCCATCGCCGACGTGCTCGCTCGTGTGCCACCACCTGCCGTATCGTCCGTCGCGACGACCGAGTGGGACGAGCATGTCCGCGACGTCATTGCGCGGCTCGATGACGCGAGGGTAATTCGGTGAACCAATGCTACCCTCCGCTGGAGGCGATGCTTCGCGGCGTTCCTGTCGTCGCATCGCGAGCCGGGTCGCTGCCAGAAGTGCTCGGTGACGCGGCCCTTTATCACGAACCAAGTGATGCCAGGGAAATCGGTCGTCTCGTATCCAGCGTGGCTACGGACACCGCCCTCAGACAGGGACTCATCGAGCGAGGCCGGTCGCGCGCGGCGCTCTACACCTGGGATAGGGCCGCGTCTG
>DATCPH010000199.1:0-7673 GCA_036570185.1 Candidatus Limnocylindrales bacterium
ACTCCATGCTGCCCCGCGCTACCTCGGAGCGGACGGATCGCGAGTCGGTCAAGGGCAGGATCGCCGGACGCACCCATGAGATCCAGCGCCTCATCGGCCGCTCGCTGCGGGGCGTTGTCGATCTCGCCCGCCTCGGGGAGCGGACCGTCACGGTCGACTGCGACGTCCTCCAGGCCGACGGCGGGACGCGGACCGCGTCGATCACGGGCGGCTATGTGGCCCTGGCCGCCGCGCTGATCACCTACGGGATGGAGCGCCTCCTCGTGTCGAAGATCGCCGCGGTCAGTGTCGGCATCGTCGGCGGCATGTCGCTCCTCGACCTCGACTACTCTGAGGATTCCCGGGCCGAGGTCGACTTCAACGTGGTTGGCACGGACGCGGGCACGTACGTCGAGCTCCAGGGCACGGCCGAGGGCGCGCCGTTCGATCGGGCCCGGGTCGATGCACTCCTCGATCTCGCCAACGTCGGACTCGAGCGACTCTTCGTCGCCCAGTCCGAAGTCCTGGCAACGGTCCACCGCTGAGTTGCGGCTCCGCTGACGCTGCCTTCCAGGCCTCTCTCCATCGCCGGCGTCGCGGACATGTCCCTGGTCGACGGCGTCGGGACTCGCCTTGGATCCCGCCTGGTCCTCGCGACGCGTTCCCCCCACAAGCTCGGTGAGCTGCGGGACCTCCTCGGGCTCGATCGCACGGAGCTGCTGACCCTCGACGATCTCGCGGTGGTCGGGGAGGCGGTCGAGGACGGTCCGACGTTCGAGGCCAATGCGCGGATCAAGGCCATATTCGCCGTCCGCGCCACAGGCCTCCCGTCGCTGGCCGACGATTCCGGGCTCGAGGTGGACGCCCTCGACGGTGGACCCGGCGTGCGAACCCGGCGCTACGCCGGCGAAGCGGCCACCGATGCGGACAACAACGCCAAGCTTCTCCGCGAGCTCGCCGCTCTGCCGCCGGAACGGCGTGGCGCGCGATATGTCTGCGTGCTTGCGCTGGCGCTGCCCGGTGAGCGCGGGCACGACCGTGGCACGCGACTGATCATCCGGCGCGGGACCTGCCGCGGTCGGATCGCGATGGCGCCACGCGGAGGTGCGGGCTTTGGCTACGACCCGATCTTCGAGCCCTACCTGGAGCCGCCTGGCGGCCGCACATTCGGGCAATACAGCGAGGCCGAAAAGAACCGGATCTCCCACCGCGCCCGCGCCGCGCGCCGGATGGAGCGCATCCTCACCGGATTGGGCTTCTGAGCGGCCGACGCCGGGGATCAACTCTGCGGATCGACGGCGGGCATGGAGACGCCGGACGGTCGATCAGCCTGCCAGGTCACCATCCGGCGTCGAGGTCAAGACGCGCGAGAACCTCGTCGCGTTGCGCGCAGATCGCGATGACCTCGCGGTACCATCCGGTCGTCGGGGTGTGGCGTAGTGGCTAACGCACGTGCTTTGGGAGCACGAGATCGTGGGTTCGAGTCCCACCGCCCCGACCATCTGTTCCTCTCGATACGGACCCAGCGTCGTACTGTCGGTCGCCCTCGGGTCGACCCTGCCCGATGACTACGAGCGAAGGTCGCTCACGCCCGCCATGCGCATCGCGAAGACAGGCAGCCCTGGCACCAGTTCCCCGGTGACCACATTGACCACATCGTCGTAGGGTCCGATCCGCACGACCCGAAGAACGAAGCGGTCTGCCCTGTCCTGGGCGATGCCGCGAACGACTGTGCGGGCCGAGGTGTAGCCGGCCTTTTTGACTTGGGCCTCGAGGTCCGAATTGTAGCCGCCGCCGACGTAGGCCATCGAGTCGGGCAACGCGCCGAGATGGCTGCCGATCGTCAGTCGGGCCTGATTGACCTCGTACCACATCACGTCGACCGAAGCGGGTGGATGGTTGGCGCCGAGCATGGCCAACTGGACGTGGTGGACGTCGTGCGCGCCGATGCCGTTGCCGGCGGCGGCCAGTTGCTGGACTTCAGTCCACGTGATTCGGCTATCCGCGATCGCATCCAGCGTGAGGTAGAACTCGGCCACCATGCCATGGGCCTGCAGCATCGGCAGGATGGTTCGGGTCCAGCTGGGCGAGCCGTCGTCGAACGTCAGGATCACCTGTCGCGGGGGCAGGGGAGTGCCGTGATCCCAATGAGCCGCCAGGTCGCGCGGCAGGATCGTCGTGTAGGCATTGGTCTTGAGCCAGTCCAGCTGTGCCTGGAAGGCGGACGGGACGATGTCGTAGTTGATGAAGTCCGCCTGGCGAGCCGCCGTCCAGCTTGGATAATCGGCCGGCGGGGCCTCCACCCGGTGCATGTAGACGATCGGAACGATCCCCTCGCCGAGTGGCGGGAACGACGCCGGGGCGGGCGACGGCGATTCGATCGGCGGTGCGCTTGGGACCGGGGTGGGCGCGAGGGACGGTTCCTGGCTGGGCGGCGCGGATGGGGCGGGGCTCAGGCTGGGCAACGCGGCCACACCTGTCGGAGGGCGGTACTGGCCGATCGCGGCGACGCTGGCGGCCACGAGGGTCACCACTCCGACGAGCAAAGCGAGGCCAACCAGCGACCGTAGGATCCTGGTGCGGAACATGGCCGCCAATCCTAGCCGGGCGACGTGCCCGAGGAGCTGGGCCCGTGCGACGGCCGACTGCTAGGCTCGCGGCATGTCAGGTACGCGACGGCCGTTGAAGGTCGGTATCCAGCTGCCCGAAGTGGAGCGGGAGGTCCGCTGGACGGAATACGTCGAGATGGCACGGCTCGCCGAACAGGTCGGCTTCGACTCGATCTGGCTGGGCGACCATCTGCTCTATCGCCTCGCCGACGGATCCACGCGTGGCCCGTGGGAAGCCTGGACGATGCTGGCTGCCCTGGCGGCCTCGACCACACGGATTGCCATCGGACCGCTGGTCGCCTGCACCGCATTCCACAATCCGGCGTTGCTGGCCAAGATGGCCGACACGATCGACGAGATCAGTGGCGGGCGGTTGATCCTGGGCCTCGGCGCGGGCTGGAATGAAACCGAGTTTCGAGCATTCGGCCTGCCGTTCGACCATCGGATCGACCGGTTCGATGAGGCCTTCACGATCATCCGAACGCTCTTGCGCGAGGGGGCGATCGACTTCGACGGGCGCTTCTATCAGGCCCGCGACTGCGAACTCCGACCACGCGGACCGCGTCGACGTGGGCCGGACCTGATGATCGGCTCGAGGGGCGAGCGGATGCTCCGGATCGCGCTGCCACACGTCGATGCCTGGAATGTCTGGTTCAACGACACCGGGAACACGCCGGGCGGCGTCGCGCCGTTGCGAGAGGTCGTCGATGCCGCGTGTCGTGATGTCGGCCGCGATCCCGCCGAGATCGAGCGGACCGTTGCCGTCCAGGTTCGCCTGCCAGGTGGACACGGCAGGATTCAGGGCGACTACGCGAAAGACCGCCCGGCGCCCCTCGAGGGACCCGCGGACGTCATGGCGGCTGAGCTCCGGGCCTACGCGAGGGAGGGAATCGGTGCGGTTCAGCTGGTGATCGATCCGATCGAGGCCCGCTCGATCGAAGCCCTGGGAGTTGTGCTCGAACTGCTCGACGGCTGAGGTGTCCGACGGGGCTCGCCGGTCGACGCCGGTCATCGGTGTAGCATCCCGGCGTGACTCCGGACGGACGCCCCCGCCAGCGCGGCTTCTCGACTCGCGCCCTGCGAGCCGCCTCGCAGGTCCCACAGGTCGATCAGCATCCGACCGCCGTGCCCATCTACCAGTCGGCGACGTTCTCGACCGACGACGCGGACGAGCTCGCGGCCGTGCTCGGAAACCGCCGCCCGGGCTTCGCCTACAGCCGCATCGACAACCCGACCGTTGCCGCCCTGGACGCGGCCGTCGCGGAGCTCGAGGGCGCCGAAGCCGGCTTCTCGCTCGCGACGGGGATGGCCGCGATCCACGCGACCCTGATCTCGCTGGTGAAGGCCGGGGACCGCATCGTCGCGCCGCTTGCCGTCTACGGCTCGACGCGCTCGCTCCTCGTCAACGTGCTGGTCCCGCTCGGTGTCCGGATCGACTTCGTCGACACGACGGACCTCGCCGAGGTCGAGGCCGCCCTTGGCGAGGCCCCCACCAGCGTCCTGTATGCCGAGACCATCTCCAATCCGACGATCCTGGTGGCCGACCACGTCGCCCTCGCCCAGCTGGCTCATCGTCACGGCGCGACGTACGTGGTCGACAACACCTTCGCCTCGCCGTACATCTGCCGCCCGCTCGAGCTCGGCGCCGACCTGGTCGTCGAATCGGGGACGAAATATCTCGGTGGCCACAGCGATGTGATGGCTGGAGTGGTCGCCGGGCGTCAGGACCTGGTCGATGCGATCCGTCGCGTCCAGGTCGATACCGGGGCCACGCTTTCACCGTTCGCAGCGTTCCTGGTCCTGCGCGGGATCCAGACGCTCGCCGTCCGGCTCGACCGCCAGTCGGCGACGGCGCTCGCCCTCGCGACCTGGCTCGAGCACCAGCCGGGCGTCCGGCGGGTCAGTTACCCTGGGCTGCCATCGCATCCGGCGAACGAGATCGCAGCGCGCCAGTTCCGGGTCGGCGGCGGCATGTTCGCCGTTGAGCTCGAAGGCGATCGTCGAGTCGGTCCGGCGTTCATCGACGCGCTCTCGGTGCCCGAGATGACCGCATCGCTGGGGAGCGTCCGGACGATGATCGTCCATCCTCCGACGACGACCCATCGCCAACTCGACGACGCCGCGCTGGCGGAAGCCGGGATCGCGCCGGGCCTGCTCCGCTGCTCGATCGGCCTGGAGGATCTCGACGACCTCAGGGACGATCTGCAACGCGGCCTGGCGGCCGCGCTGCGGCATGCCTCGAGGGAGATCGCAGCCTCTCAGGAGCCAGCGCTTCCCGCCGTCAGCCGCTGAATCGAGCGGAGGTCCCACGATCGCGACCCTGACCGCAGGCCAATCGATCTCGCGGCTGACCTCACCCGAACCAATCGCGCGCATCGGCCTTGCGATCTGGGGCCTGCTCACCTCGGTGAACTTCGCGGTCCTGCAGATCATCCTGCTGGCTCTGCAGGCCGTGGTCGGGATGACCCTCCGGCAGCTCCCGTCATTCGCCTTCCGAACACCGTCCGACTACGCCACGGAGATGGCCAAGATCCACGGGCGCTACGACGCCGGGCTGGGATCTGGCGTCGTCGACGTGCTCGAGCGGCTTCAGGTCTTCCAGGTCTTCACATCGACCGCGTTCACGCTCGGGTTGATCGTGCTGGTGATTTCGATCGTCGCGTGCACGATCGACCGGACCCCCCGCCTGTGGCGCCAGAGCGCCGACATCAGGGTTGTCCAGCCCGACCCGTTCTTCGACCCGAAGCTCCCGGACCGGGCGATGATCGCCGGCGAATTGGCGAACGGCTCCGCCGGCCCAGCCGGCCCAACCGGCCTGACGCCCTCCGCCGTGCAGGACGTCCTTCGACGCCATCACTTTGGGGTGCGGACGGCCGAGCTCGACGATGCCATCTACGTGTACGGCGACCGCCACCGCTGGACGAAGATGGCGACGCTGCTGACGCACACCGGATTGATCCTGTTTCTGGTAGCCGCCGCCGTGACGTCGAGGCTGGGTGACGAGGAGGGGCTTGTCGTTCCGGAGGGCCAGTCGCTGACGGTCCAACCGATCGGTACCCCGGGCCTGCTGCTCGTCAAGAACTTCGCCTTTACGGCGCCCGGTCTCGACACCGGGCATCCAACCGACTTCACCACCGACCTCGCGGTGTACCGCGACGGCGAGCTGATTGCCCGCAAGGTGATCCGGGTCAACGATCCGCTCTCGGTGGCCGGTTACACGTTCCACCAGAACGGTTTTGGAGCGGCGCCGGATCTCCTCATCAGGGACCGCTCGGGCGGCGTCCTCTGGAGCGGACCGGTGCCGATGTCCGACTCCGCCGCGGGATTTCCATTCGCCACGATGACGGTTCCGGGTCGGAACGTGGGCCTGCAGCTCCTCCTCGAGCGCGCCAGCGACCAGACGGGCCTCGTCCTGGCGGTGCCGTATACGGTCAGCGGGACGAATCCCGACGGCTCCCCGATCGTGGCCTCGCTTCAACCGATGGCCATCGCGGCCGGCGAAACGCAGTCCAGCCCGGACATCGACTTCTCGATCAGCGTCCAGGGCTTTCACGCCTACACGCTGCTGATCGCCAAGAACGATCCGGGCCAGGGGATCGTGTGGGCGGCGTTCGGCTCACTCATCAGCGGGATCCTCATCACGTTCTACCTGCCGCGACGACGAATCTGGGCTCGGCTCCGCCCCAACGGGGAGCTGGCGATCGCCGGCCGCTCGGACCGTTACGTCGATTTCGGCAGGGAATTCGGGCGGCTTCTCGACGACCTGGTCGCCGCCCGAACGTGAACGCAACGGGGCGCTAGATGGCGAGCCTGCGCGACGTCCAGGCCGCGATCTTCCCGACGGCCCGTGCGCTGGTGCCCATGGAACCCGAACGTGCCGAGCGCGAAGTGACGTGGGTCCGCGTCCTGAAGCCGCGCGTGCCCGCCTTCGACGCGCTCGACGATGGCGATCTCGCGATCGTTCCAGGTTCGGCCGTCACGGTGGTTGCGCCCGGCGCCGGCGGCGCCGCCCAGCTCGTCGACGCACTCGACCGCGCGCGAGTACCCGCCGTCCTGCTGGTCGAGGCGGAAAGCGGCGGCGACGCGCTCGACGCCCTCGGTGAAGCCGCGGTACGGGCCGGTCTGACGGTCCTGCGGATCCCCCACCAGGATCCGGTCCAGCTCGAGCGAAGCGTCATCGGCTTCCTGGTGAATCGCCGCGCGGAACTGGACCGCCGGGCGGCGGACCTCGAGGGTCAGCTCGCGCGCCTGGCACTGCTCGGTCGTGGCCTCGATATCCTTGCGGCGGCCATCGGGTCGTTCTTCGGGCGAGGTGTCGTCATCGAGGGCCGGCGCGGCGATGCCCTCGCGATTCACGCTCCGCCCGATCAGCCGGAGGCGGCCTCCGCGGTTGCCCGCTACTCCGCTCGGCCGGCATCGGCGGCGCTCCGCGTGCCGATCCCCGGCGAACCCGGCGAGAGCGGCGTCGGCGGCCGCCTGGTGCTGCTGGGAGAAGGACCGCCGACGGAGTTCGAGCGAATCGCGAGCTTGCGACTGGCCGCGCTCCTGGGCCTCGAGCTGTCCCGTGACGCGGCGATCCGCCAGGCGCGCGACGACGCGCGGCGCGGCGACCCATTGCCTGCCGATGGCCCGCCGTGGGTCGTCCTCGTCGCGCGGCAGATCGCCGCCGACGACCCCGACGACGTGGCCGCGCGCGAGGAGACCCGTGGGGAATTGCGACTGCTCGCGTCGTCACGCCGCCTCCTGCTGCGCGGCACGAGCGAGAGCCTCGAACTCCGGCTCGTCGCGTCCGCCGGTGCCGGCGACCAGGACGGACTTGCCATCGCCGAGCGGATCGCGGCCTTTCTTCGCCGGACCGTGGCCGTTTCGCGGCCGTTCTCCGAACCCGGCGGTCGGCCGGCGGCAGAGGCCTCCGCGCGGTCGACGCTGGAAGCGGCCGAGCTCATGGACGAGCCGCCCGTGATTGCCCGTGCCGGCAGGTTGCCCGCATACGTGATCCTCGGCAATATCCGCAACCTGCCCGATGGCCTGCGCCAGGCTCGCGCGCTGCTTGCCCCGATCCTCGCCGGCCGCGACGCGACCGTG
>DATCPH010000200.1:0-26290 GCA_036570185.1 Candidatus Limnocylindrales bacterium
GCCTCCGTCCGCGCCGCCGCGTTTTTCGCTCACGACATCCCCTCGCTGCTGTTTTCGACGAAGCGTACCGACCGGGAGGCTCTGTCACTCAAGTGACCGGGAGGCTCTGTCACTTCCGAATGCGGCTCATATCGGAGGCGAGCGGGCCATGGGGCGCCCGTGGCCGCTCAACGTCCCGCCTAGCGTCCCGTGATCGCCTCGATCCGGGCCTGCGCCTCGCCACCGATCGAGGGCTTTGGCGCCAGTACGAGCGCTGTCGCGGCGGCGAGGCCGAGCACGGCGGTGCCGAGCATCGCCCAGCCCAAACCGACCTCGACAGAGAGGAACCCCATCACCGGCGGGTAGATCGTCGCGCCGACGACGGCCACCCCGGTGAGGAAGCCGCCAACCGCCGCCGATCGGTCAGGAAATCGCTCCCCGCCCACGGCGACGATCATCGGAAATACCGGCCCGGATGCGAAGCCGACGAGACCGAAGAGGGCCACCGACACCGGAAGGGACGGTACCAGCACCGCACCGATGAGGGCTACCGACGCAAACGCGACGGCGTATGTCGCAAACCGGTTGTGGTCGAACCGGTCCCCGTATCGAGCCGACACGAGCCGGCCAAGGGCCAGTCCAGCCCAATAGAGAGAGAGGCTGCCCGTTGCAACACTCAATGGGGCGGCGGCGAGAAACCGCACCAGCCAATCGGATACGCCGACTTCGGATGCCACGTATGCCGCGATCGCGATTCCGAGGACCACCAGCGGCCACTGGAGGGCAAATCGGCCTCTGCCATCGAGGCGGCTCACGACGCCGGGATCGTGGCGACCATCGGGCATCTTCGTATTCGCGATTAACCCGCCAAAGAGGACCGCAACGAGGGCGGTGCCAACGATCAGAGCCTGCCATGCCACACCGGCGTCGACGAGGCCGCCCACGACCAGCGGAGACAGCAGCGCCCCGATGCCAAAGAAGAGGTGAAGGCCGTTGAGCGACCGTCCCCGGGTGTTCGGGAACAGGTCGAGGAAGAGGCCATTGACGCCGCCGTCGATCGCGCCGCTGCCGAGTCCAGCTGGCAGAGCGGCCAGCATGACCATCGCCCACGCCGGCACGACGCCGATCGCGCCGAGCCCGACGCCCATGATGACTGCCGAAACGGCGAGGATCCTCCGGCGCCCCAGCCTTTCCGTCAGGGCCCCACCTCCCAGCGAGCCCGCCGCGTAGGTGAGGGCGTACACGAAGTAGAAGATCCCCAGGCCCGCGTCCGACTGACCGAAGTCGCGTTCGATCGATCGGATCAGCGATGGCACAAGCAGGCTCGCCCAGCCGAGGAGGAGGAACGAAGCAGATCCGATGATGGCGGCCGGGGGGACCCGGACGGTCGGCAGAGTCGGCACTCAGGGATGCTAGATGATGAGCCTCAGTCCTGGCTGCCGCCCTCCGGAGCGGACCTCGAATCGCCGCCGGAGGCGTTGCCTCGGTCGCCCTTGGAAGCGTCGCCCGGGCCGCCGTTCGAAGCATTGCCCGAAGGCAGCTCACCGTCTCGATCCAGCCGCTCGACCGCTTGAATAACCGCCTCGCTCGGCCAGCCGACGGCCTCCAGGTCGACCGGGTCGCCACCGCCCACGTGGCTGGCGGCCAGGTATTCGCTGGCGGCCACGGCCGCGAGGCCGCCGATCGTCACCAGCCCCAGCGGACCGCCGGTGGCGCCCACCGTGATCGCGCTTCCGGCGATGCCCTGGCTCCCGCTGGCGCCCGGGATTCGCAGCGGTTGTGCGGCGTATGCCTGGAGTTCCGGGTCGACCGTCGTCACGCCGGGGACGATCAGATCTCCGATGGACTCGCGCTGCGCCAACGCCGCCCCGCACGCTCGGCAATGCGTCGCGCGCCCGGCTCGGCGCGAGCCGCGCACCAGGGACAATGCCGGTCTTCAACCGGATCCGACGTCTCCGTCATCGGCTGATCGACCTCCCGAGCGATGTTCAGCCCCGGGCCCACCGATCGCGGGCTGCGCTCAGCATGGCTGGCGCCAGGTCAAACGAAATCAGTTCTCGCGCAGATAGGCAAGAACCGCAAGGACTCGCCGATGTGACTCGCGACTTGGCTCGAGCCCGAGTTTCTGGAAGATCTGGGTCGTGTGGGCCTCGACCGTCCGTTCGGTGATGACGAGACGCTTGGCGATCGCGGTATTGGAGAGCCCTTCGGCGAGAAGGCTCAGGACGTCGCGCTCCCGATCGGTGAGGTCCATGAGGGGATCGCGCTGCCGGCGGCGGCCCACCAGCCGCGACACGATCGTGGGGTCGACCACACACTCGCCGTCGGCGATTCGGCGGAGGGCGTCGATCAGAATCGCCGGATCGAAGATCCGCTCCTTCAGGAGATAGCCGACTCCCTCTGGGTATTCCGCGAGCAGGCTGGTCGCGTATTCGGACTCAACGTATTGCGACAAGATCAGGATGCCGGTATCGGGAAGGTCCGCTGCAATTCGCTTCGCCGCGACGAGGCCCTCATCCGAATAGGTCGGCGGCATTCGGATATCCAGGATGACGATGTCTGGTGCCTGGGAGCGAACGACTTCCAGAAGTGAATCGAGGTCACCAGCCTGGCCGACGACCTCGACGCCCGCATCGCGGAGGACGTGGACGATTCCCTCGCGCATGAGCAGGACGTCCTCCCCGATGACTACGCGCATGGGATCCATATCTCCAGCGTCGAGCCACCGATGGCCAGTCGACCTTCGGCCGACGCCACGCGGTCGGCGATGTGGGGAAAGGGCCCAGAACCAGCCCCGTCGATCTCGATCATGAGGGCACCGTCAGACGCAATGATCGAGACGGTCATGCCTTCGGATCCGACCCGGGCAGCCTGCTCGAGTGCGCTCGCGACGATGGCATAGGCCGCCTCTTCGGCGCCCCGAGGAAACCTTCCCGCGGCGCTGCCCTGGACCTTGACCGGCAGCGGGGCGGTGTCCGCCAATGAGAGCAATGCCGCCCGCAGGCCGCGCTCGGTCAAGACGGCGGGGTGAATCCCGTGAGCAAGCTCACGGAGGTCCGAAACGAGCTCAGAGGTCTCACGCCGAGCAACATCCAGGCGATCCGCCAGGTCGTCGTTCCTCTCGAGGACCGCCTGCTCCCGAGCGACGCCGAGCTCATGCAGCAACAGAATAAGACGTTGCTGGCCGCCATCGTGGAGATCGCGTTCGAGGCGGGCACGCTCGGCGTCGCCCTTCGCCACGATCCGGGCGCGCGATGCGCGGAGATCCTCGACCTGAGACAGTAGCTCGACGCGGAGGCGCTCGTTTTCGAGTGCCAGCGTCGCCGCCGGCCCCATCTCGCGCTCGAGGCGCAGGCCGTCGGCCGAGGATGCGTCCTGAACGACGAAGGCCACTGTCCGGCCTCCTCGCGCGATGCGCGTGACCGTGCGCTGGTCGCCGCTCACTGGCGCGGGCACGGTTTGTCCGGCCCCGTCGACAAGACGGCCGGACCGCGGGATCCAATAGGCGACCTGCAGCGTGGGGTCGTTCATTGCCCCGCCAAGAGCGGGGGCGAGCGAACCGGGTTGCGGAGCGTCTCCAAGGTCCCTCGCCAGCCGGGCTATGGCCGATCGGCTTCTCCGGTCCCGAATGACCACCCAAACGAGGCCGAGGGCGAGGAGCGCCGCCGTCCATGATCGGAGCTGAAAGAGGACGGCAAATTGAGCGATCTGCGGTCCTTCCCGGGGCATCGCGAGCAGCAATACGGTCTGCGCAGTGGCGGTTGCGCCCACAAACAGCGCCGGAACGAAGACCGGGTAGATACGTCGGCGCTCGGTGGGTGTGGCGCGGGCGAGCCGCAGCGCGACGAGGACGATCAACGCGATCCCCACCACAAGGCCGCTTGCAGGTCGCGCGACCTCCAACGCAGGTTGGAGGTTGGGCTGGTTCCTGACGAGCAGGACGTCATCAGTGCAGTTGTTCCAGCAGTTCGGATCGGTCAGAGGATTGCGGAACAAGACGGCCAGCAACGTCACGACACTGACCGCGGCGTAACTGATCGAGACCGCCAGTTGCGATATCCGATCGCTGGCCGCGCCGCTACGATACGCCGCGACCAGGTGCAGGATGAGCGGCAGGAAGAACGGGGCTGCGAGCATCGCCATCGTTCGGACAATCGGATTCCCGTCCTGCCAGCCGATCCAGTCCGCTGAGAGCCAGGCGGCTCCGGCAAGGACCGCGACGATGCCGATCGTCGGGCGACGGCGATGGAAGAGGACCGCCGTCCCGGCAACCATAAGCCCGATCCCGGCAGCCAGGTCCGCGACTCCGGCGAGGAGCGAGGCTCCCGCGTAGGTTGTGGCCCATCGTGCCGTCGCGGGGATCATGACGCTCGTCGCCAGAGCGAATGCCACCTCGACCGCGACCAACCAGGTCAGGGGGTTACGAAGGAACCCCAGCACCCACGATTCCACCCGCACGGACCGGATCATGGCACGCATCCTTGGCCCGGGACCTTGTGGTTGGCCACAGTCCAGCGCAGTGATTCTGTCGAGCCAGCCACGACGACAGCGGGTCGCCGAAGATGGGATCGTCCTCGCGTTGGGCCCGATCGATTGCATGCAGGTGCAGATCGAGCGCACCAGGTGGCGTTCACGCGGCTTGCGCTCAAAACGCCTGGCGAGGAGACGGACGATGAAACGGACGATCGCGACGGGCGCACTTGTGATGACCCTCATCGCCGGCTGCGGATCACAGACTCCCGGACCCGGCGCCTCAGCAAGCAGCACTGCGCTGGCGACGTCCCCCGCTTCGCCGGCCGCCAGCGTGCCTCCGAGCGCCGCGGGTAGTCCCGAAGCGAGCGCGAGTTCGCCCCTCGCGGGCGTCTGGCATACCAAGGCCGTGAGCAAGGACGAAATCGTCGCGGCACTCCAGCGATGTGGCCAGCAGAAGTGGATTCAGCCGGTCCTTGCGAAGACCGACGACGCGGCACTGGGCTCTTCCAACGTGTTCACCCTCCGCATCGAGAACGGCAGGTGGCTCCAGTACTGGTCGAAGGACGGCGGAGTTGATAACTCGAACGACGATGGGGCGTACACGATCGAGGCGAACACCGTCACGGTCAGGCACGGTTCGTCGGGTTCGGACATCTTCGGGTGGAGCGTGAGCGGAGGAGAGCTCGGGCTGACCGTAACCGGAGACACCTTCCCGACAACCAATGACGTCCCGGAAGCCGCTTACATGTGTGCGTTCTACGCCGCCAGCCCATACCTGGCCGGCCACCCGTGATTCAGCGCCGGGCGAGCGCCCTCGCCGTTGGCCTGGCGTCGCTCCCGTTGCTCGCGGCGGCCGCCTGCACCTACAACGCACCGGCGATCGGAGACAAGGCCGGAGGGGGCGAACCTTCGCTCACCCTGCGGCTCGCCACCCCGGACCCTGACGGCGGTCCCGAGTCTGCTGCGCTCAAATACTTCGCTGTCCAAGCCGCGGATCACTCGTCGGGACGTCTCCAGATCGAGATCCAGTTTGAGGCGGTCGGCGACGCGACCGACTTCGAGGCCGCGACGATCGAAAAGGTCCGCGATGGAACCTTGGACCTTGGCTGGGTCGGGGCGCGTGCCTGGCACTCGCAGGGCGTTCGGTCGTTGGACGCGCTTCAGGCGCCGTTTCTGATCGACAGCTACCCGCTCCTCGACCGCGTCGTGTCTGGCACCCTTGTTCCGGAGATGCTGTCAGGGCTCAGGTCGGCAGGCTTCGTCGGCCTCGGGGCGTATCCCCAAGAGCTGCGCCACCCGATCGGATTTCGCAAGCCGTTTCTCAGGCTGCCTGATTTCGCCGGCGCCCGATTCCGGGTCCCCAGCTCCGATGCGTCGGACGAGCTCGTTCGAGCGCTCGGCGCGATCCCCGTCCACGCGAACGGCGCAGCCTTGAGCAAGGCAATCTCCGACGGGCAGGTTGATGGCGCCGAATCGTCGGTAGGAAATGCCGGTCCGTTCCCGGCACGCTCGTTCATGACCTCGAACCTGACGTTCTATCCGAAGACGACGACGCTGTTCATGGCAGCGCAGCGGTACTCCTCCCTGAGTGCGAATGCCCGGGCTGCGCTCGATACGGCAGCCCAGCAGACACTCGCGCTCACCCTGGCTGCGGACCCGGAGAGCCAGGACGTGACCGCGTTCTGCGGCACGGGCGGAACGCTGGCACTCGCAGCCGTCGACGATCTCGCGGCGATCGTCGCTGCGGGCACCACCGCGTACGGCGAGCTGGAGAAGGACGCCGGCACGAGCTCGATGATCCAGCAGATCAAGGCCACCAAGGCTTCCGTATCGTCAGCGAGCTCCGCTCCGTCGCTGTGCCCTGGACGAGCGGCCGCCACACCAGGATCGAGCCTCGGGCCATAGGGTTTCGCATGGGCCAATCAGGTCGCGGCTGGGATGACTGGGATCTCCGCCACGAGCCGCGTGCCTGGCCGATGGGAGCCATCGACGTCGAATTTACCGCCGAGCGCTTCGACCCGGTCGGCAAGCCCGCGAAGCCCGGTCCCGGCCCCGAGATCCGCACCGCCAACCCCGTTGTCGAGAATCTCGACGGTGACCTTGTCGCCCAGGCTCCTGATGGCCACCGACGCGCGCGACGCACGGGCGTGTTTGGCGATGTTCGCCAGGCCCTCGGCCGCGACGAAATAGACCGCCGCCTCAATCGCCTCCGGAAACCGGTCCACATCGACCACGAGATCGACGTGAACTTGACTCTGGGAGGCGAGATGCTGAAGGGCGGCGGCGAGGCCGGCCGCTGTGAGGATGCGGGGATGCAGTCCGCGTGCCAGCCCCTCGAAGTCTTCCCTGGCGTCCTCGAGGACCGACCTGGCCTGCTCGATCTTCCGCCTGACCGGATCGTCCCGCGAACCAGCGGTCATGGCCTGGGTCTCGGACAAGGCCTCGGCCAGGGCACTCGCGCGGCGCAGCGGCCCATCCTCGACGAGGCGTTCGAGTCGGCTGCGCTCAGCGTCCCCCGCCACGGCGAGCCGCCGCCGGGAGGCGCGTAGCTCGGCCAGTTGATCGAGGACGTCCGCACGCAGTCGTGTGTTTGCGGCGGCCAGGCGTGCCGTCGTCCTGATTGACTCCGAAAGCTCGCTGCTCTCAAGCACGGCCGGGTCATGAACGATCACAGCGGTCTGACGTCCGTCGACGTCAAACCTGGTGACCGCACGCTTGGCGTTCCCGTGCGGAAGGTGGACCGGTTCGCCGGCGCTGTCGAAATATGCTTCCGCGGCGGGATCCCAATATCCGATCTCGAGCGATGGGTCGCCGACTGCGCGCGCCAGCGCGTCCCGGACGGTTCCTCCCTCAGAGCCCGACAGCTCCACGACGAGGTCGGCGACCAGACCCGGCTGCGTTCGAGTTGTCGCAAGAGCAACGGACAGGAAGGCCGCAACCAGGATCAGGCTCGCCTCGTACGCCAGGAGGACGGGCTGATCCAAACCGCCAGTGGGAACCGCCGCATGGGCCAAGGTGGCGACAGCAATCACGACGCCCAGGGCGAGGGCCGCGGCAAGCGCGAAGCCTCGAGCCCAGCGAGCGGGATGTGGGGCGACGAGGTAGTCGCGCAGCGCGACGCCGATCAGCAACAACGAGATCGCCACCGCGGTGATCGGGCTTCGTGCCGCGGGCGGCACGATTGAGGACGCATAGCCAAGGACGATCGCGACGAGTCCGGTGCGCGAAGCGATTCTTCCGGTCGGAAAGGTCAGCACCGCATGGATCACAACCGCCCGGTGGAGAAACAACAGCTGCGACGCCACCCACGCGACCGGCGCGATGCCGGCGCCGGCGAAGTTGCCGATGAACCAGGCAAAGCCGGTCGCCGCCAGCAGCGGCCCCGTCCACGACTCAGGGCGACGGGACCACGCGAGCAGTCCGCAGCCGACGCACGTCCAGCCGACGATCACATCGGGCAACCACCCGGCGGGATTCGCCCACTCGAAGGCCGTGCCTTCGGCAAGGAGCCCCAGGACGCCTGCCGCGGCCGCCGCAATAACCTGCAATCCCCGAATCCGTGTCACGCCACCGGATCATGATCGGTCTCTTGGTATCGGCCGTTGCGTTCCGGTCGTTAGTGGCGTCCCCGGCAGGATTCGAACCTGCGACCTTCCGCTTAGAAGGCAGGCTACATCGTGCGTGAAACGGCGTGAAGGACAGACACGCCGACAGCTACGCCCCCATAAGTGCCTGTTCGACGAGGGCCGCAGCCGCCCTTGCTTCGGCGGTCGTTGTGTGCGTGTAGATGTTCATGGTCGTCCCGATCGTCGCGTGGCCGAGCGCCTCCATCGCGATCCGAGGATGGACTCCCTGAGCGGCCAGAAGTGAGGCGGCGAAGTGGCGGGTGGAGTGGAATGGAACGACCGGCAGTCCGGCAGCTGCGGCTGCCTTCTGGAACCGATGGGTGACGGCCGACCCGTTGAGCGGGCGGCCGCGATCGGTCACGAACACTAGCCCCTCCTCGGTTGGGCGTCCTGCCGCGATTCGTTGGGCCCGTTGGCGACTCCGGTGCTCCGCCAGCGCCGCGACGAGGGCGGGCGGCAGGGCGATCTGGGCTCGGCTTCGAGCGGACTTCAACGCGACGCGGACGTACTCCCCTCCCCTGCGCGCCAGCTGTGCTTCGATGTTCGCCGTGCCCGCGTCGAGATCCACTTCGCTCCAGGAGAGACCAAGCAGCTCCCCTTGGCGGAGACCCGTGATCATCGCGGCAAGGTAGAGCGCGTAGAGAGGATCGTCGCGGACGGAGGAGAGGAAGGTCTGACCCTCCTCCAGAGTCCACACGGGTCGCTGGGTCCGGGGCACGCGGGGCCGCAACACGAGGCGCACCGGGTTGCGAGGAATGAGCCCATCGCGTTCGGCCTGATCCAGCGCGACCCCAAGGACGTTGAAAAGGTGGCGGACGGTCTGGGGCGAGAGGCCATGACCGCGCGCTCGCGTGAGAACGGCACGGACGTCCTGCGGTCCGAGGTCGCCGAGGCGGCTATCAGCGGCCTCCCCGAGGTGAAGCCGGATTAACGACTCGGCATTCGACCACTGCCTCGGCCCGACCTGGCTCCGGTAGTCCTCAAGCCACCGTCCTAGGAAGTCGCCAAGCATCGTCCTTGACGTGACGCGAGCGCCGCTTCGGCGTAGTTCGTCCAGGAGCCCGAGCGCCGCCTGCCTCGTGTTGTCGGACTTCGGCGCGAACCTGACTCGGAGGATCGACGCTCCGCGAGGCCCTTTCCGAATTCCCGCTACCCATCGACCGTCCGAGCGGCGCTTCCAGATGCTCCCGGTCCCGGACTCCCGTCTCTTTGTCATCCCGCACAACATGCGTCGTAACCCACCTTTCGACAGAGTCGGCTTCGATTCGGATGATCCGTCCGCGCCGGATCGCCACAAGCTCGCCGGAGGCGGCCATCGCGCGGACTGTCGTTCTGCCTACGGCGAGTTGATCGGCCACGTCGCCGATCCGACACAGCCTCATCTGTGTCCCAACGCAAGATGGAGCAGGTAGCGCAAGAGATTCGCGACGCGGTGCCAGGAGTCCTCTTCCCCAGCGTGGACGGTGTCCACTTCGAGCGTGTCCACCGCGGTGGACACTTCGCGCTCAGGGGGTGTCCACATCAGTGTCCAGTTGGAGCACAGGCGCGTGTCCACTCCGCTGAAGTGGACACAAGCTCCCAGCGTGGGGACAGCCGTTGTCCAGTTCGTCATCGCTTCGACCATTGCCGCGGTCGTCCCGAAGACGCCTCGGCGAACCGCCTCGGGTGCCGCTTGAGCGCAGTTCGGATCGTGTTCTCGGAAATCGCTTGCCCGCTGTCTTCGCGGATCGCCTTCGCGATGGTGGCGAGTGTCATCGGCCCTTCGGCCAGAACGCCAGCGGCGAGATCGGCAACCGATCGCCCCGCTGGCGGGGCGGTCGTAACCTCGATCGTCCCGTCAGCGAAAAAGCTGAAGGTGTTGAACCGCGGCGGGCTCAGTGGCCGCGAATTGGCCTTCTTGTTGCGCAGTTCCAGTTCAATGACGACGGGACCGTATGGGTCGCCATCATCCGTCGGCGGGTCGCCGATCTGCTCAACCGCCCACGTCTCGCGTGCGAGGTTGTGGACGAACACCGACCCGAACGGGCGGTCCGGGAACCTTGCCGAATCGCCCCTGACGTGAGCGATCGTGAGGCTGGGCCGTCCGATCCGCGCCAGTCCGGAGAAATATTCTCGGGCGGCCGCCTCACCGCCCATTGTGTCGCCGTTCGATGTCGCCACGGAGTAGGAATCAACGACGACGTATGTCGCCCCGACCCGATCAGCGTCCTCGCGGATCGCATCGGCGACGGTCGATAACGCGCCGGTCGGGGCGGTCCAGTCAGAGGCGAATGGTGCTCGATAGTGAACCCGCGCCAACTCTTCATCGGACATCCCGAGCCCGCGTAGCCGCGAGCCCCACTCGCGCTCGTGGCCCTCGTAATCGACGACCATGACCACGTGGCCGAGTCGAACGAGCTGCCTCACCAGCCAACAGGTTTCCAGGCCCTTGCCTACGCCACCGGGCCCGTAGATCGCGGTCGCCCCTTCGGCAGTCAGGAATGCCTCAACCAGCTGGGGCGGCGGCGTTCCATGTCGGAGATCCAGAGCCGTCCGTTCGCCGATTGATCCGGGCTCGATCGCCGGAGGCTCCCGCGGATCGGGATTGGGCGTGGCGCGAGGCACGGGCTGCAGGCCCAGCGTGTCGCGGAAGTCGGCCCAGCCCCGTCCCGCTCCGCGGCTGTGGAAGCACTTCCCGACGGCGTGGCCGTCTGCGGCCTCGCCCACGGCACAATCGCCGGGCCCCTCGCCTGGGTGGAACGGGCAGTCGCCGAGCCGATACCAGATGAACCCGCCACGCTGCTTCTCCGAGTAGGCAATGCCAGCGCTGTCGAGGCGCTCCCGCACCCACCCGGCGGGCATCCTGTCGCCGGTTGCCGACGGGGGTTCTGACCGCTGGCCGTTGGTCGCCGGGACCAGCGCAGCCAGCCGCTCGACCGGCACCGGCACCAGCACATCGGGGACCGAGACAAGGCCCGATCTCCGATGCGGGCGATCGGGCGTCGCGTCGCCCTTCATCTTCATCGTCCCGACGAGGCAGCCGATCCGGGCCGCATTCGAGACGCTACGGTCGATCTTCACGAGGTCGGTGTCGAAGCGATCTGCGAGATGCCCTAGGACACCGACGATAAGGGCCGCGGACGCCGCGTCGTTCGGCAGGCGAATCGCGTAGAGAAGCGCCGCACCGTTGCCGCTCATGGCCACAATCGGTCGCGCCCATCCAAGCCCGTCGAGGTAGCTCACGACCGAATGAGCGGCGTGGACCGCCTCCACGCTCTCGGCGTACGTGGCGCTGATGCCGGAGGGTCGGAGCGGGTCAACGTCAACAAGAAGTAACCGGCGCTCGACGATGTCGGCGTCGGCGGTTGTCGCCACCGCGTTCGGGTTGATCCGGTTCGCGGCGCGGGCGAGCAGCGTCGAGTTCACGGGATTGAGCGTCAGATAGAGGTTTGCCCGGCCGTCCCAGCTGGCGACGGCGCGGGCCAGCTTCTCGGGGTCGTCGAAATAGCCCGATGCGGTCCTCCGGCCGTCGTGCTTCGGTGCCCGCACCTCCCGAACATCACCCGGCTGCCAGAGGTGCCTCAGGAACGTTCTCAGGTCGTCGTTCGGGTCGACAGGCTCCGGGCCTTTCGCGGGCCGGGTGGACGAGCTACGCTTGGTTTGGTTCGCCGCCACCACGACGGACCTCCGAGCCGACCCCGATCGTCTGACTGACGGGGTCGGCTTCCTCGTTCGGCAGTGTTCCTTGCGGCCCCGAGCCGTGAGGTGTGCCCGAGTTCGTCCGGCTTTGAGCCTCGAAGGCGGCTCGCCTCGCGAGGTATGCGTGCAGCTCACTCTCCCGCACGCGGCGCGCGCGCCCGATGGTCAAGCTCTCGATCTCGCCGTGGGCAATGAGTTGCCAGACCTTCGCCTTGCTACACCTCAACAGCGCGCTGACTGCCGCCACGTCGAGGAGCTGGTCGTCGTTCACCCGTATCGCCTCCGTGATCTGACTACGCATTGAGCGTAGGTGCGTGGAGGCCCGTGGAGCGCAGTAGAGTGATGACGAACGTATTCGTGCATCGGGAGCCATCGCATGTCAGCTCGCCCGCGACCACTCGATGCGGCCGCCGATCCACGGTCTTGGACCGCTTATGGCGCAGGGCTCTATCTGCGTCGCGGTGAGCTCGTCCTCGAGTCATTAGCCCACGCGCGGGCGGTCGTGCCCAGCCCGCAGATGCTTGACGAGTTCGTCGGGCTGGCGATCCAGCCGACCGATCCTGCTGTGGGCGACATCGAGGTATTGGCGGGGGTAAACGATGACGAGGTGCTCGCCTTCGCCCGCCGCCATGGCTTGCTGGACCTCTGTGGGCATCGCCTCCGCAAGGGCCACCCCGTTGCTTTCACACCGGCCGCCCTGATCGGTGACATGCAGGTCGAGATTCCGTGGCAATGCCCGAGAGCCCCCGCTGAGCCGGTCTGGGTGTGGGGATACTGGGTTCGTCAGGCACGCGCCCTTCGGCGCGTGATTGCTCGCCTCAGAGCGTGGAAGCAGGCCGACTCGGCGGACCTGACGGCGCTTGGGGAGTGGGGGCCGTGGGCTCACCAGATGCTGGCGTTCGACGTCCGTGAGTCTGGTTGGCGGTGGCAGGACGACTTTCGACCGGGGTTACCGTCGGGCTCCCTCGACAGACAGCGGATCTACGCGACCGAGGCACTCGATAGGTGGCTGGCACTTGCCCAGGCAGGCGTGCGTTTGGGCTGGCGGGAAGAGCGTGCTCGGCTGGAGCTCGGCGGTGGCGGCCTGCTTGGTGGGCTTGGGCTTCAGCTGCTCCACGAGGCGGCGGGAGTCGAGGCCATTCGGCCGTGCGACTGGTGTCAAGAGCCCCACGTTCCCTCCCGACCGGGCGCAAGGGGCACCCGATCCTTTTGCGGCTCGTGTCGGCGCCGACATGTCCCGGCCATCCTTGCGAGTCGCGAGTTCCGGCAAAGGAAGCTGCAGACGGACCCGGGTTGGGCTGCGAACGAGCGTGATCGAGTGAGCCGGTCGAGGCAGCGGTCCCGCTCAGCCGTGGCGTCTGAAGGATGACGAAGGGAGCGAGAACGGGGACTAGCGCGGAACCCCTTGAAACCGGATGCGTGTCGGCTCATCCTCGGTTGCTGTGCCACCCACGCGCCCGTCGGGCTGGCGGCCCCCCGGGGCCTCGTAAGAGACCGCCCAGTCGACACGGCACGACGTCGTCAGTGATCAACCGACTGCGCCGATTGCGAAGCAGGTCGATGCTGTGGGCTCTAACCGTCGAGGCGCGAGGGGTGCACAACGCACCGCGCCCCGTGGCGTCTGACTCGCCTGCCTCGGCCCGCGCGTGGAGACCTGACGGTTCTCGGGAGTGCGCGCCAAGCCGAATCGGCGAGATGACCGTGTTGGTGCCACCGGGCGGGACCGCCGCAACCGCAATACGTTCGCTTCGCGGTCTTTCGACTTGCTTTGACCGCCAACCAGAGGTAGAACACCCGACCAACCGGATGACGCCAGATGGTGGTCTCGATGCCCTACCGCCCAATCAGCCTTCCCTCCGAAAGCGGGATCGCAGAGACCTATTGGGTCCGCATCTCGGCTGCCGCGGTCGCCGCGGTCGGCAAGACCCCGAGACACCCTGGCATTCCCGGTGTTCACCGCGACGTGGCACCGACCGAGCGGCGTCACGACGAAGGTACTCCTGACCGGCCTCGCTGACGGCGGCTTCCTGAGCCGGGTCGTCATCGTCGACGAATCGGGTGACTTCCCCGTCGACAAGGCGCATCGCCTCGGTCCCGACATCAACCCCGACGCCGTCTGGGCGGAGGTCGAGACCATCGTCCGCGCCATCAACGAGGCACCGATGGGCTGGCAGCCCCGGGACCCGATTGTGACGACCTACGCCGACTTCCTCGTCCTCGATGACGAGGTGGAAGCCGCCGAAGCGGATGCGAGAGCGGCGGGACTGCTGCCCCCGGAGCGCGTGCATTGATCGCCGTCGAAGCCGCCGCAATCGATGCGCCGAAGAGCCTCAGATCGCTTACGAGAATGGGAGTTCTCGGCAGCGATGCGGGGGCGTCGAAGCAGCCGTTGGTCCTCGTAGTCCAGCCGCCCTCGGATCAGCACCCGGCCGCCGTCTACCTCGCTCGGCTCGCCCCCGGCTCTCGTCGGACGATGCGGGCCGCGCTCGACCTCGTCGCCGCGACGCTAACCTCCGGGGCCGCCGACGCGCAGACGCTCGACTGGTCAGCCGTGCGCTATCAGCACGCGCAAGCCGTCAGGAGCCTCCTTGCCGAGCGGTACAAGCCCGCCACCGCGAACAAGGTGCTGTCAGCCCTCCGGGGTGTCCTGCGCGAGGCGTGGCGGCTCGGGCTGACCTCGTCCGACGACTACCGGCGGGCCGCCGACGTTGAGGCAGTGAAGGGCGAGTCCGTCCCGCCCGGTCGGGCGCTCACAGCGGGCGAGTTGAAGTCGCTCCTCGCGGCGTGCAGCGCGGACGACACCGCCGCCGGTGCCCGGGACGCCGCCGTGCTCGCGCTCTTGTACGGGGGCGGCCTCCGACGTTCGGAAGCCGTCGCCTTGGACGTGTCCGACTACGACATCGCCACTGGGACGCTGGTGGTCCGGCACGCGAAGGGGAACCGGGATCGGATCGCGTACGCGACCAACGGTGCTGCGGACGCATTGGCCGACTGGTTCGCTGTCCGAGGCGAGGCGGACGGGCCTCTCTTCCTCCCGGTGGACAAGGGCGGCGCAGTGGGCGGGCACCGGCTGACCGGGCAGGCGGTGATGTACGTCCTCCGACGCCGGGCCCTGCAGGGTGGTGTAGCGCGTTTGACACCACACGACTTGCGACGCACGTTCATCTCCGACCTGCTGGACCTCGGGGCCGACATCGCGACGGTCCAGCGTCTTGCTGGTCACGCGCAGGTCACGACCACGACGCGCTACGACCGACGCGGTGAGGCGACGAAGCGCCGGGCGTCCGAACTACTCCATGTCCCGTACGTGCGGCGCGTCATCTCGGTACCGACCGGGTCGCGAGAAGAGCCGATCCTCGAAGCGCACGCAGTGCTGGCCTGATGGGCTCCTCAGGTCCGACGCGCCGTCCCGGCGGTCATCGGTGGCGAGGTAAGGGTGTGACGTCGAGCGACAGCGATGCCCCTGGCGGTCGCGGGTCACCCATGGCAGCCCGCCCCGTGCTCGCCGTCATCGGGGAAGACGGCAACGCGTTCAACATCCTCGGGGAGGCGCGGCGTGCCCTTCGGCTCGCTGGGCGCGGCGACGAATGGGCGGCCTTCGAGGCCGACGCGACAAGCGGCGACTACGACCATCTGCTCGCCACGCTGATGCGGTGGTTCAAGGTCGAGTGATGCTGAGGAGTGTCGGATTGGGATGCAGAGCCTTTTCCTGTCCCGCCCCGGGGTCGGCCCCCCATACGGCCGTTCCCAGAAACAGCGACGGGACACGGCGGGGCCATTTAGGGGGATCTTGTCGGTCCGTCCGATCTGACGTTCAGGCTGCCGCAGACCAGTGATCGGCGATATAGTCGGTCGCTTCCTTGACGTTGAGCTGGCGCGTCGACGATCCCGACCGGACGTAGAACTCCGGTGTGCCTTCGTTATCGACAAAGACGGGGCCAAGAGCGGCATCGGCATTCAAGACCACGACCGTCTTGTCGTCAATCGACGCGAACGACATCCCAACCATCGGCGCGTCGGAGGCTCCAAGGTACTTCGTCAGGACTTCAGTGATATGCAGCGCGAGCCCATCCTGATTGGGCTTTTTGGTGAGGCTTTCGATGTCGCGCTCGACGCCGACGATTGATCCCTCATCGGTCACCCCAACGATGAGCGTGCCTCCCTCATGATTCATGAAGCCCGCGACCGTCTTGGCGATGACCCGCTCCAACGCCTTGTTGACGACCTGCGCCCGGTGGTCCCAGCGGATCGAGGACTTGAACTCGAGGCGTGGACCTTCGCCGCGGGCGATGAAGTCGTTGATCGTCCAGCCTTCCCGGCTGGTCTCGGCGAGCAGCGAGTCCATGAAGGTGTTGATAGCTTCAGCCAGGAGCTGTCGTCGCCCAGCAAGGAATGTCTCGAATTCCCCGACGCTCCAGAGGGCCGGGTTCTGGGGGACTGCCTGCTGCTTGAGGGCATCGGGGTGCTTGGCCAGCACTTTCGGCAGGTAGACCTCGGGCTTGCGGGCCGAGATGCCGAGATTCGCCTCTTTCGTCAGGAACGCGAGGTTGGCAATCTCGTTGATCAGGCGCTTGTGGTTTGGGTCTGCCGGGTCGTAGCCCGCCCTCCGGAGGACCGCCTGTGGAAAGATGTGATGAATTTCGAGGCCGAACGACTTGCCGATCTGCTTCTGGTAGAGCGCGATCCCGTTGAACCAGTCGATAGCTCCCCGGCTGCGGGCAACGATGTAGCACATCGGGAAGAACGGGCTTCGCACGCCAGCACCGTCGAGATCCTTTGACTCGACTTTGATCCGACCGCGCTCGGCCACGATGTTCTCGCGAAGCTTGGCGGGTGGGTCGGCCGATTTCAGCGCCTCAATGTCAGCCTGGAGTTTGGTGTCCGTACTGCCGCTGTAGCGGCCCCACATGAGAGCTGCGTACATCCAATGCAGAAAGCTCCGCTTCTGCGACTCGGAGTCGAAGTTCCTTTGGCCGGTCGTCGCGAAGAAGGCCGCGAGAGGGATAACGACGTACATCGAGGGGAAGGTCGACGCGTTGTCGATGAAGGCGTCTGCCTTGAGGACGTTGAAGACGTAGTCGAGAGCCTTGGTCACCTTCGGCCAAGCTGCCTTCACGTCCTCGATCGGAGCCTTGTAGAGCGGGTCATACAGTGCTGAGCCCGTCGCGACAATAGACGTGAGGCGCGTGTAGAAGCTGAGGTCGAAGTCAAACCCCTGGGCCGCATAGGCGTGCTTGGCCTCTTTGAAGCGCTCACGAGCCTCTGGCCACTTCGAGCAGATGTGGGCGAGGGCGAGATCCGACTTGTTGAGCTTCGTGCCACTGGTATTTACGAGGTTGAAGACATCGACCACTCGGTCCATGTCAAGCTCGGTGAGTTCCTTGAGGTAGTACAGGTACCCCCGGATCTGGTCGAGCCGAGTGAGCTTCTCCATGTTCGCGAAGTAGAACTCACGGGGGCCGTCGTCGAGACGCGCCACCTCCTGGAGAAACGTGGCGAGGCCCTTCTTGAAGAAGCCCGTGACCTGAATCCACTCGGGATTATTCTGCATCACGCTCTTCTTGAAGTAGGCGAACTCTTCCTTCACGAGATTGAAATGGAGATCGAAGAACAGCTTCTCGCCCTCGTAGAAGGGCGGTGGTTCCCCCTCCATGAGGACGTAGATGCTCGTCAGACGCTGTTGCCCATCGAGGATGAGCCGGTACGACTTCGAGTCCTCAGCAACTCCGTTGCCCCGGATCTTGGGCGGGGTCGGAGTCTTCCAAATAAGAAAGGATCCCGTCGGGTAGCCCCGGTAGAGACTGTTGAGGAAGCTCCTGACGTCGGTGCTGCTCCACACATACCCGCGCTGGAACTCAGGGAGGATCAGGGCACCGTTCTTGATGTCTTTGATGAGTTCAGTAACAGGAGTCTCTCCGGCCATCCGAGCCCCTCCCTACCGCGGTGATGACTTGATAGCAGACGAGATGGATGCCCTCACGGCGCCGGAGCGGGCGATCATGGCCGGGACAGGTCACGAGTCGACCGCGATTGTCCGCCGCTACATTCGTGAGCGGAGTGAGTTCATGGAGTCCGCCAGCGGGCACCTCCTCGTGGACCTGTGAGGTCCGCCGCCCTCTTTCTCGAACCGATAAGCCGCCCTCTACTGGACGAATTTCCCTTGCTGCCCCTCGAACATCGCCTTCTCGAAGGCAAGTCGGGCCTCGACCCGCGCCGGGTACTCAACATCGGGGATCTTGGCGACCTCGCCCTTCATGAAGGTCCTATCCTCCATCATGGCCGACAGCCACAGCATCTCGGGGTCCGCTCCGACGACAGCGCAGTAGGAGATGAGGTAGTACCGGCCGCGTAAGGCCTGCTCCTCGGGCGACAAGCCGAGGAACCACTCGGGAAGGTCCTCGGGTAGGAGTCGCAGGACCGGATCCCGCCGAATCCGCTCGTAGGCGACGTCGAGGTCGCCCAAGACAAGCACCGCTGCTTCGCGCTCCTTGACGCCAAGGGCCGCCGACAAGGCGTGCGGGCTGTGGAGCTTCACGTACCGCCAGCGACCGAGCTTGCCCCAGTGGTTGACCGCGGCAATCCACCGCTGCGCCCCAGCGTCCTTGCTGCGGTCCTGCTCGCGTTCAAGGCCCTTCACCTCGACTACGAGGGTCTCATCGCCAGCCGCGGCGTCGCCGTCCCGAAGCCTGATAAGGAAGTCGGGCGTGAAGGAATGAGCGACGCCCTGGTGCGAGTAGGGAATCTCGAAGCCGAGGCGGTAGTTCTTGACCCACGCCTCGACCCGCGGAGACTCGTCGAGCGCCTTGGCGACACGGGCCTCCCAGCCCGAGTCGACGACGGCGTAGCTCAGGTGGCTCTTGACTGTCGGAATGCATGGCTTGGCAGTCAGGAACGGCGTCACATCGGTCGAGCCGACGCCGGACATGTCGTTGAGGACCGGCAGCAGCGGTTGCTCGCCCTCGTCCGTTGCGGGCTGGATGGCTGCGATGAGGCGCTCCTCGATCTGCGAGCGGTAGAACCCGAGGGCGATCTCTTCGATTGCGACGTCGCCGACGAGTTCGACCTTTGTCTCGATGTACTGGCGGACAATCCGCAATACCTGCGGGAACATGATCCGCCGCCCTCGTTCGTCGCCGAACTTGAGGTCATCGCTGATCTTGGCCGCGATCTCGAACATCGTCCGCGCCAGCCGATGATCGGCGTAGAACGCTCGCCGATCGTGCGTGGCCCCACGACCGACGCCACGGGCGTAGATCTTGATCCATGTGGGATCGACCTCGGGGCTGATGACGAGACGTGGCAGGGCGTCGACGTCGGCCGTAATCCGGAACCGGGCGTCGCTGATATAACCGACGACCCGCGGGAAGCGCAGTTCGAAGGCCGTCCGCTCACGGAGCGGCTGGACGAGTGTCTGCGGCTTGATCCCAACCGGACCGCTGCGGCGCTGGCCCTTGACCGGGAACGCCTGGAACGGAATGCCGTACACGTCGACGTATTCCGGCACGCTCATGTCGTCGTACGACGACCGCCGCAGGCCGCGGCCGACCACCTGCTCGCACAGCAACTGCGAGGAGAAAGCGCGGAGGCCCAGGATCTGGGTCACGTTTTGCGCGTCCCAGCCTTCCGAGAGCATCGCCACCGACACGACACAGCGGACCTCGGCCCCCGGCTGGCCTGGTTTGCCGACCGTCGCCACCCGGCGCCGAAGTCCCTCGGCGGCCTGTTCCTTCGTCTGGCCCGCCTCGAGTTGCTCCTCGGCCTTGGCCAGGAGGGCGGAGTCGATCCGCAGCGTCCGATCGGGCTCGCCCTCGACGTTCGCCAGTTCGGCGATCACCGATCCTCGGCTGACGTACTCGGCGATCCGTTCGGCCGTCGAGGTCTGGTCGCAGACGATGATCATCGCGGGCGGCGTAGGTCGGCCCTCGGCGCTCCACCGCTCGTATTCGGCCTTCCACGCCGAGGCCAGCGTAGCCAGGGCTCCGTCGATCTCGTCGACGATCTTGTCGTCGCGTGAGAGCGAGCCGCCGCCGCGCGGTCGCTTCGGCAGCTTGCCCTTGACCCGCTCCCACAGATCGAGGTAGCGCGGGTCGGGGTCGCCGGAGTTGTCGTCGACCGGCAGGCGCGGCACCTTGACGATGCCCGACTCGATCGCGTCGAGCAGGCTGAAGTCCGACACGATCCAGGCGAACGGCTCGCCCTCGACGTGGCCGGAGCCGGACAGATAGAAGGGCGTCGCCGAGAAGTCGAGCGCCCGGTTGATGCCTCGGGCCTGATGGATGAGCCCGAGGCCCGTCAGCCAGACCCGGGCCTCCTCTTCCTCATCCGCCAGTCGGGTGGCGGTCTCGAGTGGACCCGCCGAGGCAGCGACCGCGACCTTGCCGTTGCCGTTCTTCGGGCCGGTCCGCCAGGCGTGATGAGCCTCGTCGTTGATCACGAGGAGGTTGCCCTTCGAGCCGAGGTCGCGCTTCAGGACGAGATTGGCAAATGCGGTCGGCGAGGGCCGTCCGCGCTGGACGACGCTCCGTCGGCGGGCGTCGTCGGGGACGGCGAGTGCGTGCCAGTTTGTGACCATCACCCGAGCCCCAAGGAGCGCCGAGTAGAGGCCGGGCGGAATGAGGTCGAACGCCTCGTAGTAGTTGGCGGGGTCGGCTGGGGCGAGGACGCCGAGGCGCTCTTTGACGGTGAGGTTCGGGCAGACCACGAGGACTGCGTCGCTGTAGCGGCGATCCTGCGGCTGGCGGGCCTTGTTGAGGACCGACCAGGCGATCAGCATCGCCATGACTACGGTCTTGCCGGATCCGGTGGCCATCTTCACGCACTGGCGGACGTACCGTTCCTGCTGCTCGATCGGGAGCTTGCCCGTCTCGCTGATGGGGCCCTCGATAAGCCAGATCACGGTCTCCGCCGCCTCGATCTGGCAGAAGAACAGTGGCCGCTCCCGGTCGGGCCGCCGCCAGTGCCGGAGCAGTTCGAGCGTCGTCCGCGATGCACCGGGATATCCCGCCTCGCGCCAGGCTCGAACCCGGGTGCGGATATCGTTCACCAGCGGAAGCTCGACGAACTCCTCCTCCACCAAGGCAGCGGTTCCCGTTCGGGTCCGGAGGCCCGGCGTATATCCCGAGGGGCGCCGATCCGGCAGGAGTTCGGGGACTCCGCCGCGGGTCCGGTAGTGGCGCGTGGGCTCGGCGAACGGCGAGTTGACGATCGGTTCGTCGACGACGATCGCCATCAGCGGCGATGTCCCGCTCTCACGGAAGCTCGGCGATTCGGATCGCCTCGTTGCCCCGGAAGTCGATCACCTTGACCGCGATCCGGCGCTGCTCGCCAGCCCGGAATGGGAGCGACGTCGTCCCACGCAGCATCGCGAAGGCGTCGGGGTCAACCCAACCTTTGAGCGCCCGGCTCAGGCGCTCCCAGGGGTCCGAGGTGCCCGCTCCGGGGAAGAACGCCTGACTGATCAGGAAGCTCCGCCGGTCGTAGTCCTGGTCGAGGAACCACGCCGCGATCTGATCGACCGAGTCGGAACTGACCTCGCCGGTGGCTGGGTCATAGACGTCCATGCCCTCGACCCGGACCTCGAACTCGTCGGCGCCGACCGAGCGAACTTCGATGTCGGGTTCACCGAAGACCGCGAACAGCTGCTGGCCGCGTCGGTTTTTGAGCAGGTCGGGCACGAGCACGTCGGCCGCGATGTTGGCCATGAGGAGAGAGAGGCCCTTCGGGGTCCGGTAGTTCTGGACGAGTTGCTGGGCGGAGCCGTCGATCGCGAAGCCAGCGAACAGGATCGCGTGGTACGGAGCAAAGGCGGCCTCGCGCAGGACGTCCTCGACCTGGCGGGCGCCGATCGGACCGTAGAGCGGGCCGAAGCTCACGGCGATCCGGCGACGCTCGCCTGCCTCTTCGAACTCACCTTCGGCGTGGATCTGCCCACCGGCTGTCGTAGGGCTAAGCGTGACGAAGTCGATCCGTCGGCCTCCTGGCAGCTGGACGCCGTCGGTCCGCAGCAGATCGACCAGTTCGCCGATCGAGCGTACTGGGTCGGCCTCGCCTCGATGGCGGATATCGTCAGCCCGGTCGTCCTCGGCGAGCACCGACGGGTCATAGGCGTCCGGATCATCGAGGTCTATCCCGTAGGCGGGGACCTGCTCGACAGTGAACGGCCCCGAGACCCTCGCCTTCGATCGATCGATCAGCGGCTGGTCGTACAGGGTTTCGGCTTCCGGACGTTCATTCTGGGCGATGCTTCTGAGCGTCACGTGGGGTACGGTCCTGTACCGGAAGCCGCCATCGACCCCACGATCAGCATCCGCCAGCTGGTAGAACTCGAAGCTCGCAGTCATCAGGCGTTGACGGGCAAGCGCCATCGCCACGCGGCTTGTGTCGCAGGTGATCCAGCGACGGCCCCATTGTTCGGCGACGAATGCGGTTGTCCCCGAGCCGCATGTTGGGTCCAGCACGAGGTCGCCGGGATCCGTCGTCATCAGGACACAGCGAGCGATGGTTTTGGCCGTCGTCTGGACAACATAAAGCTTCTGATCTCCGAATCCTCCCGTCGCCGTGTCGAGCCAGACGTTGTTCCGCGGAGTGACCGGGAAATCCTCGAAATAGCGGACGTAGGCAAGACTGTTGCCGACCGGCGACAACCGCCGGGCGCGGGCAAGGGCATCCAATCCCGATTTCGTTGTCTTCCAATGCAGGTTTCGAGACAACCCGTAGCGGCGGCCTTCGAACTCATAGGGCGCCGACAGCGCCTGCGAGAAGCCGGTCGACGTCATGTTGTCGAGCCTGAATACCCGTACGCCTTCGGGTAGTCGCGACCAATCGGAGCGTTCCTCCGACGTCAGCCGACGACGAGATCCATCATTCATCTCCGCCCAAGCCCAGTTCGGATCGCCTTCGACCGAAGCTTGCTTGTCTTGGTAGAGCTGTCTGTACTTCATCTGGCTCGAGTCCTTGGCGTACCAGATGATGTAGTCGAGAACAGATGCGACCCGGTTGGTACGAGCCACCGGGCTGCTCAAGCCTGCCGTCTTCCGGAAGGCGATGATTCCCGCGAAATTGTCGGCTCCAAACACTTCGTCCAGAAGCTCGCGGACGTGATGAACGTTCTCATCGCTGATCTGAACGAAGACAGAGCCTGATTCAGTGAGCAGCTCTCGGGCCAACAAGAGGCGGTCTCGGAGATAGGTGAGGTACGAATGGATGCCGAGCTGCCACGTATCTCGGTAGGCCCGGATCATCTCGGGCTCGCGGCTGAGCGATCGGTCGTCTTCGCGAACGTCCCTCTCGTCGATCCTCGATTGAAAGTTCGAGTTGTAGTTCACGCCGTACGGCGGGTCGATGTAGATGCACTGAATCTTCCCGGCCATGCCCTCGCGCCGCAGCAGCGAGTTCATGACGTGAAGCGAGTTGCCCAGGATCAGCCGGTTCGCCCAGTCCATCTCGTGCTGGTAGAAGGCGATCTCCTGATCGAGGCTGAACTCAGGGTCGGAGAACAGGGTGCGCTGGACGTCCTCGCGTCGGACGGCCCGCAGGACAGCCGCCGTGCTCACCCGCTCGTGGATGTGGAGGCTGACGGTGTCCACGTCGAACGACTCGTGCTCGGCTTTGCCAGCCCAGACGAGCTGGGGGTCGAGATGCGGGTCGTAGGCGTAGGTGACCCGCTCCGGCACTGACCTGTCCTGGGTCGCGAGGCCAGCCTCCGGGATGTTCGTGCGCGTGGCGTCCTCGTGGCGGTAGTCGCCGACCTTGTCCTCGTCGACAGGTTGCGCAGACTTGGCCGTACGGGTGCGGCGTCGCGCCTTTTGGATCGGCTGGCCGAAAACGGGCACGGTGGCCTCCGCCTCTACGGCGGGCTCGCCCTGACCGCTCCCATCGCCCTCAGGCGCGAATAGCTGGACGTCCTCAGGCATCGCGGCTGACTCTACGTCGGCACCCGGCACTAATCCAATCGATTCGGCAACGTCGCGCTCTGTTGCCGTGGCAGTAGCGAGCGCGGGCTCCGCGGGCTGCGGGTTGGCCAGGGGTCGATCCGGCCAGTCCCAGCCACGGATGAACGCCTCCTGTCGCGGGCGCTCGATCGTCTTGTGCCGCGCCTCCCGCGTCATGGTGATCGCAGCATCTCCGGCCAGTCCGCCGTCGCGGAGGATGCAGGCGACGACGGTCCCCGTTCGCCCCAACCCGCCGCGGCAGGCGACGGCGACGAATTGCCCCGCCCTCAACCGCGCTTCGATGTCATCGAGTGCTTCCCGAAATGACGTCCGATCACCCGGGACCTTGGTGTCCGCGATCGGGTAGCGGATGACATCGATCCCGATCTTGGCCAGTGTTTCGACAATGTTGGGAACGTGCGCGATGTCGAGTTCGTCGTCCTCGACCAGCAGGAAGAGGGTCTCGACACCGTGTGCATCGCGCAAGCGCACTCCGTCGGCCTCGAGATCACGCCAGTGGAGGCCGGATTGGCCGTCGCGCTGCTTGCCCGGCAGGAAGGTCATCCCAAGCCGACCCGGCCAGTGGCGGAACTTTCCGACCTTGGCGAGATCGACCCAGTTGACTCGGATCGGATTGTCCGTCGAGGTCTGCCAGCCCGCCGTGGCGATCAGACGATCGATGAGCGGCGCCGCAATGTCGCGGCCGCGCATCGCGGCGAGCCACTCGTCGGGGATGCCGTCGACGCCCCAGCGGATGCCTGCGAGGCCACCGGCGATCGCCGCGGTGGTGTCGGTGTCGGTTCCGTAGTGGACGGCACGCTCGATCGTCTCGCGATAGCTCGACGCACCTGCGAAGGCGTCCCAGGCCGACCAGAAGCTGTCCCAGACCCGCCCCCGTCCGGCTCGCTCCGTCCATCCTTCGAGGTGGTCGAGGGCGCCGAGAAATGACTGCCCGTCCGCCATAGCGTTATACGTCGATCGGAGGACCCGGCGAGCATCGTCGAGGGCCTGGGGGCGATGACGTCCGGCGAGCAGCCGCCTGGCGATCAGGACGTACAGCGCGCAGGCAACCAGCGCGTGGTGGCTGCCGTGGGTCACTCGCGAGGCGCGATGGGCGTGTTCGATCACGACGGCATCGGAGACGTCGCGCTCGACGAGGGCAAGCGGCAGGATCCGCATGAGCGAGCCGTTCCCGGCGACCTCATCGTCGCGGCCGCCCGCCCACTCCGCCTCGGTGCCCCGTGCGATCGAGTCGAGTGCCGCCCTGGTCGCGCCGCCGATGTCGAACCACCGATCGCCATCGGGCGTGTAGGCGCGGTCCCGGTACCAAGCCAGGGCCCGCTTGCCCTGATCCGCCGTGTTGAAGCCGACGGACAGGATCGAGTCGAGGAGCGCGAGCGTCAGCGCCCCGTCGTCGCTCCACGTCCCGGCCGGTTGGTTGTGGCTTCCGGTCGCTCCGAAGACGACGGTCTTGATGCGGGACGGCGGTTGAAATTCGTAGGGCACGCCGACGGCATCTCCGACCAGGTGGCCCCAGACGGCCCCGGCGAGGCGAGAGGCGAGCTGCTCCGCATCGCGAGTTGCAGGGCTCATCTCAGCCTTCTCCAATCGAAGTAGGTGAGGGAGGCCGTCCGCCCGACCAGTGCATCATCGCGGTGCGGCGGACTCACGCTCGGGCTCCTCCTGGTTGCCGCTCTACCCACGCCGCGCGTGACGACCCCGATCAGCGGTTTCGGAGGAATGCGGGGCACGGATCGCGCAGACAATACTCAGGTTGAGGGTAGCAGTCCACTCATAGTGCATGGTGCGGCAGGCCGTGGCTCCCATAGCGTCGGGGAGTGCCGACCGATCCTTCGCGCGACGTTCTAACGGCCCTCGGGCAGGCCGTGCGGTCATTCCGGATCGAGCGGGGCTATTCCCAGGAACGATTGGCCGAGGAGTCCGGCCTCCACCCGCGCTATGTCAGCGATGTCGAGCGGGGTCGGCGGAACGTCGGGATGGTGAACCTCGACCGACTGGCGCAAGCCCTCGGCGTCGATCTGCCAACGCTCATGGGGAGGGTAGAGCGCGCACGCGCGAAGTAGCATGCGTCGCTGGGCGTCTCCCCGTTCACTATCGTTGGCTTGGGGGCGACGGGGCCTGAGCCGAGCGTCCGCGGGAGCACGACGCGCTGGATCTCCTCCGGCACGTGCTCCTGATCGTTAAGGGCACACTGGGTGAGGTTCAGTTGGCTGCTGGGTTAGCGGACGGTCTTGAGCACTTTCCCAGCCCGGGAGCGTGAAGGTTGCTCCCCGCGCGGATCATGCTCGACTCGATGGTCTTGGACGTCCTGCTTGAAGAGGACGTCCTACTCGACGTTCTGCGGAAGGCGGTTGTCGCTGGAGACTGCGAAGTGCTCGTGACCCACATTCAGGTCGACGAGATCGCGCTCACGCCTGAAATCGACAAACGGCAACGGCTAATCCCCGATCCACCGAGCCTTCGGCCCGCTGAGGCTGCGCAAAGACCGAATCAGGTGCCCATCTGAACTGGGAAGATGGCGTTGAGAAACACCCATCGAGCCCAGGAGAGGAGCACCTGATTGATGCGATCATCGCACAGCCT
>DATCPH010000201.1:0-1967 GCA_036570185.1 Candidatus Limnocylindrales bacterium
GCTGAAGGGCGCGGTTCAGCGGCGCCGCCCTATCATTCCGCGAGCGGGGTGTAGCGAAGCCTGGCATCGCACGTGCTTTGGGACTCTCGGGGTCCTAAGCCCGAATCCACCGAAGTTCCGGCTCGGCGGCCTGGGTGAGGACCGAAATGGGAATCGTGTCGGCTGACGGCGCCCGAACGGCGTCAACAACCGCGGCTCGCGCCGATGAGCCGATGGATCGGGGTGTCCGAGGTCAGCCGGACATGGTCGCAGCCACGCTCCCGCCAGCCCCGGAGCCGCGAGCGGTCGGTCAGCACCTGGTCAGGTGACGAGCGGGATCGCCCGGAGCCTCGTGAGGGCGGTCGTCCAGCCGATCGCCCACGGCCAGCGCGCCGGCAGGTGCAGGGTCAGCCGTCGAGCCGAGCGGGTCAGCCGTCCGGCGAGGGCGAACAGCCGTCGGCGGAGGGTCTTGGTCGTGACGATCCCCTCGCCAAGGCCGATCCGGGCCGTCCAGCGAGCGAGGTTGTGGGCGATGACCTGCACCGCGAGCCAGGCGCCGTTGGCGCCGAACTTCCCCGACGGCAGGTGATTGAGCGCGACGCCGTACTTGAGATCGCGGATCGCGTTCTCGATCTCGGCGTGGCGGCGATGGTCAGCCTCGAGCGCGAGGGTCTCGCCGTCGCGGTCGGTGATGAACGCATGGAAGTCGTACAGCGTCAGGAGCGCGAGCTGGCTGCCCGGCGTCGGCTTGACCCGGCGGACGATGAGCCGGACCGGGACCGCGTGCTTCTCCGAGGCGAACGGGGTGTACGTCGTCTCGGCCACGTCGGCGCCGCCATCGATCCAGTACGGGATCGGCGTCCAGGCGTCGGCCGGGATCGCCTCGATCAGGCGGTGGACCGACGCGTGCTGGCGGATCGTGATCGAGAAGCGGACCTTCCTCGCCCGGCAGACCTTGACCACCTCGGACGCGTAGAAGCCGGAGTCGGCCCGGACCGTCAGCTCACCGCTGGCCCCGGCGTATCTGACCCTGGTGATCGTCTCGTGCAGGAAGTGGGCAGCGCCGCGGGCCGTGTTGGCGCGGCCCTCACGGAGCCTTGCCATCAGGACGTCGCCGGTCCCGGCCGCGACCGCCAGGAGCGGGTGATAGCCGCGGACGTGGGTGTACCCGTGATGGCGGGCGCCCTGCTTCTTGAGGCCGTACGTCTCGCAGATCGTCGAGTCGAGATCGATCGTCAGTGGCTTGTCGCCCGGTCCAGCGCCGGCCGCCCAGGCTCGACCGAGGAGCTCCCGGCTGACCCGGTCGAGCTGGCGGACGTGACCCCAGCGGAAGCTCCGCAGGAACGTGCCCAGGGTCGAGGCGGCCTTGAGGGTGAAGCCGAGGATCCGCTCGGTCCCGCCGGCCCGCAGGGCATCCGCGTCGTCGATGCAATCGCCGCCCGCGAGCGCCGACATGACGAGCGTCAGGAGCTTCTCGCCGACGTTCGCCCGACCGGGTTTGGCGCCCAGGTCCAGATGCTCGTCGACGAGCCCCTTGAGGCCGAGGTGCTGGGCCAGGGTGGCCGGCAGCAGGAGCCCGGCGTCGGCCACGAGTTGCGTCCCGTCGAACGCCGTCTCGGCGCGGTCCAGGCTGTGCGAAGATCGCATCTGTCAGGTGCTCCTCTGGTCTGGGTCGATGGTTGTCTCGCAACACCATCATTCCCGTTCAGATGGGCACCTGTTCTGCTGTCCCGGATCGTGAATCAGGCCGGGCCGTCGGTGGATCCGGGGTAAGTGATCGTTGAGAACCTCGGCGGGGGTCTTCCAGCCGAGCGTCTTGCGAGGCCTGCTGTTGAGCGCGGTGGCCACGGCGTCGAGGTCGAGGTGCGGTTGCTGGCTCAGGTCGGTGCCCTTGGGAAAGTACTGGCGCAGCAGGCCGTTGGTGTTCTCATTCGAGCCTCGCTGCGAAGGGCTATGCGGATCACAGAAGTAGATCCGCAGTCAGGTGA
>DATCPH010000202.1:0-6580 GCA_036570185.1 Candidatus Limnocylindrales bacterium
CCGTCGCCGAGCTCCAGCTAGTCCAAGCCGGCTTCGGCCAGGACCGACGGCGCCGAGGCCATTTGGCCTCGGCGCTTTGCTATGCCCAACAACCGGCCGGGCGCCACGGTGAGATCGGCCTCGCCCGAGAGGATGTGGATGCGTGTGGGGTGCCATTATCCGGTCGTAAGGCCGACTACGAGCGGGTTCGCGACGGTCGGCCGGTGACCTGACGCCGACCACCTCACGAAATATGAGCAGGCCACCGTCGTCAGCGCGGCGCTCGGATCGTCCCCACCTGGAGGCTCCCACCGCATGCTGCCATCGCTGCTGTACATCCTGACTTGGCGCATGCTCGAACTGGTGACGCTCCAGTTTCGTTCGGAACGCCGCAAGGATCTCGAGATCGTCGTGCTGCGCCATGAGCTGGCGATCCTCCGGCGGCACGTCGCCCGTCCCGAACTGGCCGATGCCGATCGGGTCTTCCTGGCCGCGACCTCCCGGTTGCTGCCGCGAAGGCGCTGGTCGAGCTTCTTCATCACGCCGGAGACCCTACTGCGCTGGCACCGCCGGCTGGTCGCTCGGCGCTGGACGTATCCGCGGCGGGGTCGCGGGCGCCCGCCGATCGAGCCCGACGTCGTCGCGCTGATCCTTCGGCTGGCGCGGGAGAACCCCCGCTGGGGATACCTGCGGATCCAAGGCGAGCTTCAGGGTCTCCACATCCGGGTCGCGGCCACCACGATCCGCCGCGTCCTCGCCCGGGCCGGGCTCGATCCCGCCGGCCGGCGGTTCGGCATGCGCTGGCGCGACTTCCTGCGCGCGCAGGCGGCGCACATCCTGGCCACCGACTTCCTCACCGTGGACTCCCTCTTCTTCCGCCGGCTCTACGTGCTCGTGTTCATCGAGATCGATACGCGGCGGGTGCACCTGGCCGGGGTCACTGCCCACCCTACTGCGGCGTGGGTGACCCAACAGGCGCACAACCTCGCCATCACGATGGGCGACGTGCTATCGGGTAAGAAGTTCCTCATCCGCGATCGGGATGCGCTCTTCGCGGGCCAACGCGATCTGCGAACGCTGGATCGGCAGCCTGCGCCGCGAGTGCCTGGACTGGATCCTGATCGTCCACCGCCGACAGCTCGAAGGGGTGCTCCGCGCGTACGTCGGCCACTACAACGCCCACCGACCACACCGCAGCCTCGGGCTCCGGGCTCCGGAGGCCGCGCCGATCGCGCTTCCCGCTGCGCGGGCGTCGCCACCCCAGGTTCGCCGAAGCGACCTGCTCGGCGGCCTGCTCCACGAGTACGAGCTCGCTTCCTGAGGGCCGAATATTGGCACCCCACAGGGTCAGGATGTACAGCAGCGATGGCAGCACGCGGTGGGAGCCTCCCGGTGGGGACGATCAGGGCGCCACGATGACGCCGGCCGGCCGTTCGTGGCTCGTGGACTGCTCGGCCCTGGTGGGTGTCACCTGTCGATCGCCGCGAACCTACTCATCGCCGGCCTCACGACCGGATAATGGCACCCCACACGCATCTCGCTCGGCTCATGGAAGCCGGCGGATGATCAACTGACCTCTGTTCAGGCTGACCCGACCTGATGCACGCCATCTACGAGCGGATCACGGTCGCTGGGCCCGAGATCGTCGGTGTCCGGCCTTGCCGCGCACGGCCTCGCGCTGGGGCTGCCGGAAAGGTTGTAGATGGCGCGCCCGACAGGAGTTGAGCGCGCGGATGCCATGCATATTCGGATTCCGATGGAGGGGTCGCACGACGTGGCACGCACGCAGATCACTCAGTGCGTAGCTGGCGCCGCTTCCCCGATATGCTCACCGTCCACATGAATCGAGGAGGGCGACATGGATCCAGGTCCTCTGACCGTGGTTGCGGTCTTTCGCACCCGACACGCGAACGAGATGGCACTCAAGGCGGCGCTGCAGGCGATGCTCCTGCCGACTCGCGAGGAGGTCGGCTGCGTGACTTACGACCTGCACCAAGCCAATGACGACCCTGGGTTGTTCTTCTTCCATGAGACTTGGGAGTCGGCGGACCACCACCGAGCCCACCTTGACACGCCGCATGTCCGTCAACTGCTCGCGATCACCTTGAACCTGCTGCTCGAGCCGATCCGCGAGTTCAAAGGCAGGCGCATCGAATCATGACGCCGCAGACGCGCCCGCGAATGACGTTCGCGCTGCTCATCGAGCCCAACCTCGGGCTGCGGTCGCTCAGCAGGTCGAGGTGGCCCAGCGAGCGTGTCGGTGTCGTCGAACACGTCGGCGCCCGAGAAGCTGTCGGAGTCGGCGGGCTTTAGTGTTCTCTATCGGTCCGCCCGTGACCAGTCCGCCCCTGGCCTGAAGGCCGCGAGACGTCCGACGCCTGGACGAGGGTCGCTGGGCTAGGCAGGCGATCGCCATGGTGACCAGACTGGTCGAACTGATCGGGCGACTTGGACTCGTTCGCCACCGGCGCAGGGCCGGGAATCAGGGTTGCGCTTCCTCATCGTACGGCGCCGCGTCGTCGCCGGGCGCCTGCTCCAGCGCCTGGCGCAGGGGGGGCGGAGCCGAAGCGTGCCACACCGCCTCGTAGGCCTCCCGCACATTCCCGCGGTTCACGGAGAGCGCGGGAATCACGATCCATGGCGGCGGCTCCTCCTCGACCAGCGCCATGATCGTCGCAGTCGCCTCTGCCACACCCAGGTCGTAGGGCTGCTGCGCGCCGACGCCCTTGACCAGGTCGCCGACCGCGAGCTCGATCGCGACGTCGTTGCCGAGGTCGATGGTCGTGATGGGGACGGTCGTCCGGGCGGCGCGAAGCGCCCGGACAACGTGCATCGTCGGCACGTCCCATACGACGAACAGCCCGTCGATCGCTGGTATGCCGCGCAGAAGTCGCATCGCGACGTCGCCGGCGGCGAGCGGCTCAGCGAATTGCGCCGCCCGGATCGTCACGTCCGGGCGGCGCTCGCTGACCCACTTGCGAAACGCGATCTCCCGCTCGTTGGTGACGTAAAAGTCCCGGCCGAAACCCACGATCCCGATCGTGCCCTCGACCGGCACGTGTACGGACAGGAGCTCGGCCGCGACCTGGCCCAGTCCGAAGTTGTCCCCGGACACCACGCTGACGTAGTGCCTGCGTGCGAGCATCCCCACGGGCGCGTTGTCCATCAGCACGAGGCGAACCCCGGCGTCCGCGAGCTTCCGGTGCGCATCCGCGGTGCGCAGGTTGTCGAGGGGAATGCTGATCACACCATCCGGCCGGGAGGCCGCGAGCTCCTCAAGAGCCGCGACCTGGCGGTCGACCCGAAAGTCGCAGTCGATGACCTCGGCAACCGATGCACCGAAGCCGCGAAGCGTGAGGGTGATGCCCTCTAGCTGCTGGCGCGACCAGTCGCTCGTCGTGGTGTGGAGGACGACCGCGACTCGGAAGCCGGATGCGCGGGCTCGCACCTCGTTGGCGCCAGAGACGTGCAGCTGGTCGGCGGGCGCGGGGAACTCGCCGTGCGGGCCAAGACCCGCGACCGACGCCAGCCGGAACGCTTCAGTGTCGTGGCGCATGTTCGGAGGGTTCCCTCACGGGGCCGACATCCCCTGAACGAAGGGGCGACGGTTCCGCGACACAGCGTAGCGGGTTGTGACGACCGCCAGATCCGAGAAGGTCGCGCTCAGCTGACGGCCTGAGGCCGTCGCCTGGGTGGTGGGGAACGGACCACGGGGGGTGCTGATTCGGCCTCGACACCGTCGGCGTCCCAGACTGGCGCCCCCAGGTCGATCCATTCGGCGAGGTAGCCCTGGGCTAGCAGCTGGTCGACGACGGCTAGTGCTCCGCCCACCAGGCTCGCGGTCTTGCCCATCTCCGCGAGCACGATGTTGAGGTCTTCGGTCGCGACCGATCGCGAGTGGCGGTAGAGCGCCTCGCGCATGGCCGCCAGGAGAATCTCGCCCGCCTGCGCCACCCCACCGCCCACGACCACGAGCGACGGGTTCATGGCATTGACCAGCGTCGCCAGGGTCGTGCCGATCAGGCGCCCGCTCCTGGCCAGCAGCTCCAGGCTGATGGGATCGCCACGTTGCGACGCGATCCCAACGTCGGCCGCGGTGACCTGGCGCCCGGAGGCGGCGATCTCTGCGAGCATGGGGCTGCGTCCGTCTGCTGCAGCACGCTGGCCCTCGCGGGCGATCGCCGCGCCACCGGCCATCACCTCGAGGCAGCCGGTGTTGCCGCAGCGGCAGATGATCTTGGACGCTTCGTCCACGCACACGTGGCCGATGTCCCCGGCGTAGCCGTGCGCGCCGCGGTGCACATGCCCGCTTGAGTACAGGGCGGCGCTGATCCCGATCCCCACTTTGAGGAAAAGCAGATCGTCTCTACCCGAGCCCCGCCCGGCGTGGAGCTCGCCGAGCGCCATGAGATGAGCTTCGTTGTCCACGAGGACCGGGGCATTGAAGCGCCTGCTCAGGCGCTCGCCCGCTCGGTAGCCCCGCCAGCCGGAGATCAGGCCGAGGATGGGCGCCGATGCCAAGTGGCGGAGGGGCAATTCCACCGGACCCGGAACGGACAGCGCGATCCCCCAGATGTTGCGCGCCTCCGGGTGCTCTCCCAGCATCCACTCGAACAGGGCATCAAGGCGGTCGAGGGTTCGCTCAGGCCCCGCGAGCAGGTCTCCCGGCTCGTGGTGCTCCATCAGGAGGCGGCCCGACAGGTCGGCGAGGCCGACACCCAGGGTCGTGGAGCCCAGCGACCCCACGAGGACGTGGCCGGCGGTATCACGAAAGTGAACCTGACGGGGCGCACGACCACCCGTGGATTCCCGTAGGTCTCCCTCCTCGAGCAACCCGAGCGAGAGGAGCGTCCCGATGCGCTCGGCGACGACCGCGCGGCCCAGCCCAGACTCTGCCTCGATCTCCTGGCGCGTCTCAGCACGGCCCGACCTGACCAGCCGGAGAATCATGGCGAGGCTGTCACGCGCGTGACGCGGGCGACGCCTGGCCCGCCCCCGCGCCCCGGCGTAGGTGGGTCCGTTCGCCTCTATACCCAGCGACGACGAAGTCGCGCGCCCTGCCACCCGGTCGTCTCCCTCTGCCCGTCTCGTTTCGGTCGCCCTCGCGGCAATGCACGAACCCATGGCCGTTTCACATAGGGTAGCAACTTCCGTTCAGATTGCCATAGGCTTTGCAGAAGAACTCTTGACTTTTGCAGAAATTCGGCATTAGATAGGCCCTACGGGAGCCCAGGGGGCCTGAGGGTACTCGCCGCCATGATCGCGTCAGAGGAGGTGAACGCACATCCGGCGAGTCCTGATCCGCATCACAGTCCCAAACCGCCAGAACACGGAGGAGGCTCGGTAATGACCAACGAAGGACACGGAGGCACGTTGCACGCAACGGTGCCCAGCAGGATCGCGACCGGCTTGTTCGCTGCGGCGCTCATCTTCTCGGCCTGTTCGAACAGTGGGACGTCGGGAGCCCCTTCCGTGGCGGCGCCTTCCGTGGCGGCACCTTCCGCGGCAGGAGCTTCCGGGGCCGCACCATCCGGATCCCAGGGAGCCGGCAGCAGCGCCGCCGCGTGTGCGGCGGATCCGGATGCGGGGCTCGCCACCCTGGCGACGACGGTCGCATCTACCGGGCCGTTCGGCGAGAAGCCGACGAACCCGAATGACGTGACGTTGACCCCCGATGAGATCACCAAGGTCAAGGGGATGAATGCGACCGCGGCGATCGTCATGCACATCAAGAGCGACTGGGAGAAGGCTCAGGTCAACGGCCTCACCACGACGTTCAACGACCTCGGGATCAAGGTCGTCGCAAGCACCAACGGCGAGGGCAAGACAGAGAAGCAGGTCTCCGACATCGAGACCGTCCTGGTCCAGAAGCCGAGCGTTGTCGTATCGATCCCGTGGAGCCCCGGCGACGAGGTCGCCGCATACAAGAAGATCGTCGACTCGGGCGCCAAGCTCGTGTTCGCCGACAACGCCATCCCTGGCTTCAAGGCGGGCACGGACTACGTCAGCACCGTGTCGGCCGACAACTGGGGCAACGGCGTGGCGTCCGGCCACCTGATGGCCAAGGCCCTCAAGGCCAAGAACGGCGACTACAAGGGCAAGATCGGCGTCGTCTGGTTCGACATCGATTTCTTCGTGACCAACCAGCGGCGGGACGCGTTCCGCCAGACGATCAAGAACTGCTATCCGAACATCCAGATCGTCGAGGATCAGGGCTTCCCGGCCGGCGCCGACCTTGCGGGCGGGGCCGAGACGGTCGCATCGGCGATGCTCTCGCGGACCCCGACACTCGACGGGATCTGGGCGGTGTGGGACGCGCCGGCTGAAGGCGTGATCGCTGCCGCGCGGTCGGCCGGCCGGAACGACCTGATCGTCACGACGGAGGACCTTGGCCAGACAAGCGCGCTGAGCATCAAGAAGGGCGAGTTCATCTATGGACTCGGCGCCCAGCGACCCTACGATCAGGGTGTCACCGAGGCCAAGCTCGCGGCCTACGGTCTGCTCGGGAAGACGGCCCCGCCGTACGTCGCACTCTTCGCACTCCCGGTGACGAAGGAGAACGTCGTCCAGGCGTGGAAGGATGTCTACCACGCCGACCCGC
>DATCPH010000203.1:0-7744 GCA_036570185.1 Candidatus Limnocylindrales bacterium
CGACAATGCGGCGACGATGAGCGCCGGACCGCGCGAGCCTCGCGCGTCACTTCCCACGATCGAACCCGCCGGTTTCGGCACGGCCGCGGCATCCTCCGTCGACCGCGGGGACACGCGGCCGGGTCTTTCGGGCCTGGCGCCTGAGGCGATCGAGGCTTGGCTTGACGCGCGGGGGGAGCCGCGCTATCGGGCTCGGCAGGTCCTCGAGGGGGTCTGGTCGGGGGCGACGGAGGCGGCAACCATCCGGACGCTTCCCGCGCAGGTCCGGGCCGCGGTCGACGAGACGTTTCGCCTGGACACCCTCTCAGACACGGAATCGCGCCTCGCCGACGGCGGCCGAACCGAGAAGTTCCTGCATCGACTGGCCGACGGCGCGGTCATCGAGTCCGTGCTGATGCACTATCCGGCGCGGCCGGGCCACCGCGAGCGGCACACGGTCTGCATCTCAAGCCAGGCCGGCTGCGCCGTCGGGTGTCCGTTCTGCGCCACCGGCGAGCTCGGCTTCACGCGAGATCTCAGCATCGCCGAGATCGTCGACCAGGTTCGCTCCGCCGCCAGGCATCTGGCGCTCGACGGTCGGCGCCTCACCAACGTCGTCTTCATGGGGATGGGCGAGCCCCTCCTCAATCTCGATCGTGTGCTCGAGGCGGTGGATGCTCTCAATGACCCTCGGCGGTTCGGTCTCGGGGCCCGGCACATCACCGTGTCGACATCCGGAGTCGTACCCGGGATCCGGCGGCTGACCAGTCTGGGTCCGCAGTTCACGTTAGCGGTCAGCCTCCACACGGCGCGCGACGCGCTGCGCGACATCCTCGTGCCACTCAACCGCCGTTGGCCCGTCGCCGAGGTGGTCGACGCCGCGCGTGATCACGCCCGGTCCACGGGAAGGCGAATCAGCTACGAGGTGATCATGATCGACGGGATCAACGACACGGCCGAGGATGCCGGCGCCATGGCGGATCTCCTCCATGGCGATCACGCTCATGTGAACCTGATCCCGATGAACCCCGTTGCCCACACGCCCTGGCGGGCCAGTCCGCCCGACGCCGTCGGCAGGTTCGCCGAACGGCTTCGCGCCGCGGGCATCCCGACTACCATCCGCGACAATCGTGGCCGCGAAATCGGCGCGGCATGCGGTCAGCTGGCGGCGGAGCGGGCGGGGGATCCTCCGGCCGCGGCGGTCGCACGCCGACGCCAGCGGCTGGTCGCGGAGAGTGCCGCCGCGTTGCGGGGTGAACGGACGGCAGTCTCCGGATCCCACGGAGCCGAGCCGCCGATTACCGTGCCGTCGGCCCCGCGGGACCGATGACCAGCAGCAGACGTTCGCGCGGCTCCGCGCGCGCCGCCATCAGCGGTGCTCGCGCCGCAACGGGCGGTGCCCAGGCCTCAACGGGCAGGGCGCGGGTGGCCGCGAGCATCCTCGATGCGGACCTCGGGAACCTCGCCTACGCGGTCCGGAGGGCGGAGCGCGAGGGCGCCGACCGGATCCATCTCGACGTCATGGACGGGCACTTCGTGCCGAACCTGACATTCGGCCCGAGAACCATCAAGGCTCTCCGTCCCCGGACGCGCCTCCCGTTCGACGCCCACCTGATGATCAGCGAACCGGGCCGCTACATCGACGACTATCTGGACGCCGGCTGTGACTCGATCACGTTCCACGTGGAAATCGACGAGGAGATCGAGCCGACCCTTCGGGCAATCCGGACGGCGGGACGGGCGGCGGGCCTGGCCGTCAAGCCGGCCACGCCGCTATCCGAGCTCGAGCCGTACCAGCGCCTCCTGGACATCGTGATGGTCATGACCGTCGAGCCGGGGTTCGGCGGTCAGGCCTTCATGAAGGATGTGGCCAACGCGAAGCTGCTGCCCGCACGCCAGCTCCTCAGTCACAAGGCCCACGGCGGCGAGGTTCACGTCGACGGCGGGGTGAACCGAGAGACGGCCGAGCTTGTCGGCGGCCTGGGCGCCGACATTCTCGTGGTTGGGTCGGCCCTCTGGATCAAGCACCACGACATGGGCCGCGAGATCCGCCTGGTCCGGGCGCTCGCCGACGAGGGCTACCAGTACCAGCTCAACGGCGGCGTCCCGCCGATCCCGCGCGACAAGATGGTGGCATTTGCGCAGCTGCCGAAGCACCTCGCCACGCAGCTGCAGGACGAGATCACCCGCGGCGGCATTCCGGTGCTGATGTTCCGAGCCGGCATGCCGGAGGATCCCAGGGCGGAGACCGATTACGAGCTGCTCGTCCCAGCCAGTGTCGAGGGCCTGGCGATCGAGCGCCACGGGGCGCGACGGGATGGGCTCCTGCGCGAAGCGGAGGCGTGGAACCTCGCAGGCCGCTCGAGTCAGCGGGAGGCGATCGCGGGGCGCCGATGAGCGACGAGCTCATCGTTCCGTCTCCGGTACCCACCGACGCCGCGCCCGCAGAGTCTGGCCTCGGCCGGCGCAACGACCGCCTGCTGCTGGCGAGCATCGGGGCCTACGTCCTGATCCTGTCGGGACTGATGATCGTCCGGGGCGTGTCGGTCACTCCCGACGTGTTGCTCGTTGCCTTCGGGCTGGCGGCGGTCATCCTCGGCCGAGCGCGCCTCTTCATCCGCGATTGGATTCCGTTCATCGGCCTCTTCCTGGCCTACGAGTTGATGCGCGGCTACGCCGATAACTTCGGGCAGGGCGTCCACGTCGCCGACGTCCTCGGCCTCGAGCGATGGCTTTTCGGCGGGCATCTTCCGACCCAGGTCCTCCAGGACGCGTTCCACCCCGCGACCGGCACTGACGTCCTGGCGATGGTCGGGACCGTCTTCTACTTCCTGCACTTCCCCCTGCCGATCGCCGTGGCCTTCCTCCTCTGGCTTCGGCGTCGCCGCGTGTACTACGACTACGTGGCAGCGCTCATCCTGCTGTCGATGGCCGGGTTCCTGACGTACCTGCTGCTGCCCGTTGCACCACCGTGGTACGCGGCGCAGGCGGGATTCATTCCGGGGGCAAACGGCCTGCCGGCGATCACGTACCTGAAGCAGCAGGGCTTCAACGACCTCGCCCGGCTGTTCGGTTTCGAGGGCAACTACCTGTACAGCTACGCGGTCTACGACATCAATCCCAACCAGGTCGCGGCCTTCCCGTCGTTACATGCGGGATACCCGACGCTCGCCTTCCTGTTCGCCCGCCGCTACTTCGGCCATATCGGCTGGCTGATGCTCGGCTACGCCGTGTGCGTGTGGTTCTCGATCGTCTACCTCGCCGACCACTACGTCGTGGACATCCTCGGAGGGGTCGCCTACGCGGCCGCCGCGTATTGGATCATCGTCCATGCCCCGGGCTGGTTCCGGCGTTTCGTCGACGCGGCCGCCGATCCTGAGCTCGAGGCGGCTGCCGAGGCGGCCCCGGGCCTCGGCGCAGGAGATGCGGGTCCACGGCGGTGGTCGCCGCGCATCGCGCGCGGAATTCGATGGCAGATCGTGCGCCAGGGTCTCGTGCTGGCCGCGGTCGGGGCACTCGGGGTGGTCTTCCTCGCCAAGGGTGCCGTCCTCTTCGGGGCTGTGCCGGGGCCCGTGTTGGGCGGAAACGACACGCCGCTCTTCCTCGTCCCGTGGTTCGTCCTGCTCGGCGGACTGTGGCGCTCCGCCCTCGGACTGCTCAGCCGCTGACCGGCGATGCGGGCGCTGCTGCAGCGGGTTTCGCGGGCGGAGGTCCGGTCCGAGGGAGCTCGAATCGGCTCAATCGGCCTGGGACTGGTCATCCTGCTCGGCGTCGGACCGATTGACGACGAATCGACGGCGGATGAGCTCGCTCGCAAGGTCTCCGGCCTGCGGATCTTTCCAGACGAGGCTGGCCAGACGAATCGGTCGCTGCTTGATGTGAATGGAAGAGCGCTGGTCGTGAGCCAGTTCACGCTCTACGCCGACACTCGACGCGGACGGCGGCCCGGATTCACCCGGGGCGCGGCGCCCGACGTCGCCGAGCGCCTCTATCGCCGGTTCGCGGAGGCGCTCGGGAGCCACGGCGTCGAGGTCGCCACGGGACGGTTCGGGGCCGAGATGTCGGTGGAGCTCGTCAACGAGGGCCCGTTCACGATTTGGCTCGACACCGACGAAGCCTGAGTCCCTGCGACAGGCCCGTCGGGCCGCTCAACCCCTCGGCCGGTCAGCCGAGGGAGTCACTCACCGCGCGCTTTTCGTGAGCGTGCGGCGGCAGCGGGTGCAGGCGAGGACCTTCGTGGTTGCGCCGTTTCGGGTGATGAGCGTGGGCTGGAGATTGGGCTGGTAGCGGCGGTGAGCGCGAACGCGGTTCATACCCGAAGACTGGGCGTTGAAGCCGCCCATCGAAACCTTGCCGCAGATCGCACAGGAGCGGGCCATCGAGTCCTCGATCGGGGGTGATTCATCAGAAGGCCGGGCATTGGAGCCCGGAACGGGCGGTATAGTAGCACGGTCCCGAGCACGGCCGGTTCCGGGTCGACGATATCCGCCCTGCATGAGGACGTCGCCCAGGTGCCCTCCGATCCCACGGTTCCTGCCCCGGCGCCTGCCGATCCGCCGACTCGTCGATCCTTCGCTACCCGGCGAGCCGTCGTCGACATTGTTCGCGCCGCGGCCCTCGGCTCGTACGGCGTCCGCGGCTTCGCTGCCGGCCCGCTACAGCAGATCCTCGGCCGGCTCGGGCTCCGAACGCCCGGCGTTGTCGTCGGACTCGGGCCCCAGCTTTCGATTTCGATCGATCTCCTCATGGCCTACGGACTTCCGATTGCCGAGGTGGCGCGCCAGGTCGCCTCGGCTGTGCGTCACGCGGTCCGCCAGGGCCTCGGACGCGAAGTGGGCGACTTGACGATCCGGATCGACGGGCTGCGTTTCAAGCCTGGTAGCGTCCCGCCGAGCGCGACGCCGAGCCACGCCGACGAGATCACGCCGATCGACCTCGCTGACAGCGGATCGGACGTGGCCTGATGGCCAGGGCCGAGCCCGTCGATCGAACCAAGCCGGCGGCCCGCGACACCGGTCGAGATCGGGCGCGTCGAGGCGGGGGCACCTGCGACGGCGCCGGCCTCTTGGCCGCCTTCCGCGCCGCGGTGGCGAACGTGGAAGGCCACATCGAGGAGATCAACGGCCTCAACGTCTTCCCGGTTCCGGATGGGGACACCGGCTCGAACATGGCCGCCACCGTCGCCGCGGCGCTCGCCGAGGCCGACGCGATCGGAGGGCCGGTGACGGCTGAGCGTGTTGCCGGGGCGATCAGCTTCGGCGCCCTGATGGGCGCCCGCGGCAACTCGGGCGTGATCACCAGCCAGATCTTCCGGGGCATGGCGGACGGGCTCGGCGGCAAGACGCGGTTCAACGGCCTCGATCTGGCCCACGCGCTCTCGGAAGGCACGCGCGCGGCCTACGGCGCCGTCGGAAAGCCGGTCGAGGGCACCATCCTGACGGTGATCCGGGAGGCATCCGATGCAGCCATCGTGGCCGCGGAGCGGGACAACGACGTCGAGGTGGTCCTCGCCGCGACCGTCGCCGCGGCGGAGCGCGCCGTCGCGAGGACCCCGGGGCTCCTCGCCATCCTGCGCGAAGCTGGGGTGGTCGACGCGGGTGGCCAGGGTCTTTACCGGCTCTTCGAGGGGGCGCACCTGCACCTGGCCGGTGGACGATCCACGAAGGTCCCGCGGGGCACGTCCGAACGCGATGTGGTCGCGTGGCCGGCGCCGCTTTCGACCCCCACCGCGACCTACCGCCCGGCTGCGCCACTGGCCGCCGAGGACGACGGCTTCGGCTACGAGACCGTCTTCATCCTCCAGGCCCGCCCGGGAGAGACGCTCGATCCCGCGGCCGTTCGGGCGGGCCTGCAGCCGCTCGGAAACTCCGTGATCGTGGCGGGCGATTCACGAGCGATGAAGGTGCACATCCATGGTGAGCGGCCGGACCTCGTGATCGGATTCGGGCTGGGTGTCGGTTCGCTGAGTCGGATCAGCGTCGAGAATCTCGACAGCCAGACGGACGATGTCCGCGAGGCGCGAGCCGCAGCCTTCGTTGAGCCCGCGGTCGGCGAACGCGGGGCTGCGACGGTACCAGTGCGGCCTCCCGGCGGAGGTGGGCCGGGCCCAACCGACGGTTTGACGCCATCGCCCGGCCGAGTAACTGGATTCGAACAGGCCCAGGCATCCACATCGAGCCTGCAGACTCCGCCGCTCGCCATCGTCGCAGTTGCCGCGGGGGAGGGGATCGCCGCCATCTTCCGCGACCTCGGCGCCGCAGCCGTCGTGCAGGGCGGGCAGTCCGCAAATCCGAGCACCGGCGAGCTCCTCGCCGCGATCGAGGCCCTGGAGGCTCGGGCGGTGGTGATCCTCCCGAACAATCCCAATGTGATCCTGGCCTCGCGCCAGGTGGCGCGCATGGCGGGCCGGCCCGTCTCGATCGTGCCGACCCGGAATGCGGCCGAGGGTTTCGCCGCGCTGCTGGCGTTGGACCCGGACGCGGACGCCGCCGCCAACGAGGAGACGATGACGGCGGCCGCTCGGGCGCTCCAGACGCTTTCGGTTACGGCGGCGGTTCGCGATGCGAAGATGGGCCGCCGCAAGGTCAAACGCGGCCAGACGATCGTCCTCGATCCCGACGACGGACTCGTCGCCGCCGGTTCCGACGAGGATAAGGTGATCCTGGAGGCAGTCGGGCGGCTGCGGCCGGGGTTTGAGCTGATCACCGTCTACTACGGCGACGGCGCCGACCTCGCCATGGCCGAGGCGCTCGCGAAGCGGATCGGGACCGCGGTCGGCAGCGCCGAGGTCGAGGTCGTCCATGGCGGGCAACCGCACTACCGGTACCTGATCGCCGCGGAGTAGGCGTGACCCCTCGCCCAGCCTCGGCCGCCCTACGGCCTCGTGCCCCGCGGCCCGTTCTGAGCCCGGTGCCCACGGATCCGGTTCGCCTCCTCGATGCCGATCTGGGCCGCTCCGGGCTGACCGCGACGGCCGTGCTTCGTCGTGCCGGCGGGCGCCTTGGGCTCAAGACGGTTCGGGACCTGCTGTTCCACCTGCCGCGTCGATACGACGACCTTCGTGAGATGCGCCGCCTGGGCGACCTCGTCTGGACACCCGACGGCACGGTTGTATCGGCGCGGGTTCGCGTCGCCGACCTGCGGGTCGAGCCCACGTTCCGCCGCCGTGTCCAGCGGACCATCGCCGTCCTTGAGGACGACACCGGCTCGGCCGATGCCACCTGGTTCGGGCGCCGGTACATCGAACGGCGGCTGCGGGCCGGCGACACGGTGATCGTCAGCGGGAAGTTGCGGCAGTTCGGCCGGCGCCTGACGTTCGACAACCCCGAATTCCAGCGCGACGACGGTGCCGCGATCCTCCATGCCGGGCGCATCGTGCCCGTCTATCCGCTGACCGCGGGACTGACGGCCGCCCGCCTCCGGTCGGCGATGCGCGAGGCTCTCGATCGCGCCGGACATGGCTACCCCGAATACCTGCCCGCGGACGTCCGCGGACAGGAGGGCCTCGTCCCGATCGCTCGTGCCCTTGAAGAAGCGCACTACCCGGCCTCGTTCGAGGGACGCGACGCTGCTCTCCAGCGCCTCGCCTTCGATGAGCTGCTGGCCCTCCAGGTCGGCATGGTCGGCCGTCGCCGGCAGCGAACCCTGGCGCTGAGTCGGTCGATCACCGTCAGTGACGCCGACGACGCGGCGATCAGCGCCGGGATCGAGCGGGGCCTGAGCGCGACGACGGGGCGGCCGGCCCGCCTCACCCACGACCAGCGGG
>DATCPH010000204.1:0-2406 GCA_036570185.1 Candidatus Limnocylindrales bacterium
TCGCGAAGTGGACCGGCTCGGCGATCCCGGCCGCCAGGAAGACGATCCGGCCCGTACGAGCGCTGACGACGCCGGCCTGTCCCGGCGGGCCGGTCGGCACGAGCTGGAGCTGCCAGTAGGCGAGCGAGACGCCGCCGGTCGGCAGGGCAACGTCGCCGCCGACGAGGTGCGCGGTCGACGTCAGCTGCATCTTCGAGAATGACAGCGCCGGGATGTCGCATGGCGCAGGGATCGCGAAACGCCCGCCGAAGTCCGAGTCGTAGACGGCGCTCGCGATGAACTCGGCCAGCAGGTTCCGCTTGTCGTTGACGAACAGGTCGGCACGGAACGGCTTGACTCCGACGTACCCGGGCCGAGCCGGCTCGCCCACCCGTTCGTGGCTCAGGCCGTTGTACGTGATCAACGCGCCATCGACGCCGAGGTGACCGACGCGGAGCCAGCCAGGGAGGTTGGGCAACTTGTACGGGTTGGCCACGCCACCCGGGTGGTCCGGCGAGAAGATCTTGACATCGCGGACGAGCGGGAAGGTCACGCCGGCCACGCCATGCGCCTCGAGTTCCGCGAGGCTGGCGTCCACGATCGTGGAGATGGAGGGGCCGACGAATCCGCCCGCGCTCTCTGGCGTGTAGCTGGCCAGCGGCCCGGCGGGCAGGTACAGGTAGCCCATCGCAACGGAGGCCGACCAGGCGATCGACTCCTGCCCGTGGTGGCGCAACTCGCCCCACGCGATCTTGCCGTTCTGGTCGTCGACGACGCCCGCCACGTCGAGATCGGTCTGGATGCTGGCGGCGGCGATGAGGGGGGCGACCACCGCGCGTGCCACGCCGGCGCAGACGGCATCGGTCGGCAGGCTGACGGTGCCCGGGGCGAACTCGCCACCAGTGACGACGCTGTCGGTCACCGCGAGCCAGCCATTCGAGAAGGTCACGACCTGGCCGCGAGGGTTCAGAGCTTCGAACGTGCACGGCTTGTCGAGGATCAGCGTGGCGTCTAGGCCGCTCGCCTCCACGGTCGCGCCCGAGAACTCGTACGAGCCGCGAAGGTAGCCCGTGTTGCACGGATCCGGAACGAGCCGCTGGCCCGTCGCGGACCCATTCGCGAGGACGAGCCCGCGCCACGCCGGGAGGTGGCCGAATGGACTGCGGCCCGTGCTGAGATCGAGGGTGAATCCCCGACCCTCCAGGTCGAGCCCGGTATCGGCGATCTGCCACGGTCCGAAGGCATCGGCCGGTCGCTCGACGTAAAGCTCGCACCCGGGATCGAGGCTCACCTCCCCGAGATCGAGCTCCGCGCGGTCGCACGTCCCCGACGCGATGATCCCGCCCGGCAGTCGAACCTTGACGGACCCGGTCGCCCCCCACGGGGTCAGCGACAGCGACGAGATCTCGAGCTCGAATCCGGCGACCCAGGTGTCGAGGACCGTCGGGACGATCGGCGTCGCCGGGTAGTTCGCGGTCCCGGCGATGATCCGTCCCTGGCTCGGCTTGGCGCCTTCCAGCTGCAGGGTCTCGGCCGTGAAGGACACGAGGACCTCGCCGCGATGCAGGCCGCCCGTGTGCCAGCCTGGGACGCCTTCGCCGAGTTGGACGATGTCCTGGAGCGCCGATGCCCGGACGTCGATGGCGACATCGAGCATCTCGCCGATCCGGGCATCGGGCGTGATCCGCAGGGCATCGACGATGCCGATCTCGGTCTGCGGGTGATCGACGGCCGGCACGACCTCCACCCGGTGGGCGAGGCGGATCAACTCCGGCGAGAGATGCCTGAAGGGCGGGTAGATGACCGGACCGCTGCAGGGGAAGCGGAGCCATGCCGTGCCGGCGACGTTGTGGAACTCGCGCTGTTCCGCGTTCCATCGCCCCTTGCGGGTGACCGCCGCAACGTCGAGCAGGTACTCCCCGATGGCGAGGACCTCAGGAAACTGAGGTCCCTTGCCGATCCCGATGCGCCCACCATGACCCATTGCGCGCTACTCCCCCGCGACCCACTGCCCTCGGCCCTGGGCCAGATCGGAGAACGGCGGCGATCCCCCCGACGACCGGGGTCGAAGATCGACCGCGTCCATCGCCAATATAGACTGGGTGCGTCTCGTCAGCGTCTCGGGCGATCGCCAGTCTTGGTTCCGTGATCTTGTCGCCGAAGCTCCGGTTCCGGCCCGGGGCATCCTCAGCCAGATGCTCTCGAATGAGGACGGGACCGAGTTCGTGCTGTTCGCCTTGCCCCGGGCGAACGGCTCTCCGAGCACGCGTCAGCCCGTCCCGCGATCATCCACATCCTCTCGGGCGAGGCCGATCTCACCGTGGCGCCCGGCCGGTTGTTGGGCATAGCAAAGCGCCGAGGCCAAATGGCCTCGGCGCCGTCGGTCCTGGCCGAAGCCGGCTTGGACTAGCTGGAGCTCGGCGACGG
>DATCPH010000205.1:0-9878 GCA_036570185.1 Candidatus Limnocylindrales bacterium
ATACGGACGCCCGCCGCGTGCTGCTGGGGGCGGTGCGCCCCGCCTCGGCCGCGGGACCGGGTACGATCGAGGTGGTCGTGGACGGTTGGCGGTTCGAGCTGGCGGTCGAGGACAACGCCACGGCCGAACTCCGCGAACGGGCTACTCGAGGGCGGACCGGTCCGGCGGCCGGAGGTCCCGTCGAGATTCGCGCGATCATTCCGGGACGCGTCATCGCGGTATCGATTGCGGTGGGGGACCGTGTCGCGGCCGACCAGCCGATCCTCGTCCTGGAGGCGATGAAGATGCAGAACGAGGTTCGAGCACCGATCGCCGGACGTGTCGAGCGCATCGAGGTCGGGCCGGGTGCCACCGTGGAGCTCGGTGAAACCCTGGTTCTCATCGTGCCAACGGCGGACGACTCGTGAGCGACCGCGAGGCGGATCGGCCTCGGCCGGACCCCCGGGGCGAGCCCCCGCCCGAGTCGGCGGATCGGCCACCGTCCGATCCCGGCCGGGAAGAGTGGCGTTCCACGACGAAAGCCAAGGCCGTTGCGGCCGCTCCCGAGCGACGCGACCGCTTTGCGACGTCGTCGGACATCGAGGTCGCCGGGCTCTACACGCCTGCGGACACGGCAAGCCTCGATGAGGATCGCGACCTGGGCCGGCCCGGGGAGTTCCCCTTCACGCGTGGCGTCCAGGCAACCATGTACCGCAGCCGCTTCTGGACGATGCGCCAGTACGCAGGCTTTGCCAGCGCCGAGGAAACCAATCGGCGCTTCCGATACCTCCTCGAACAGGGCCAGACCGGCCTTTCGGTGGCCTTCGATCTGCCGACCCAGATGGGGTTCGACTCGGACGCACCCGAGGCGGCCGGCGAGGTGGGCAGGGTCGGCGTCCCGATTGCTTCCCTGGCCGACATGGAGGCGCTCCTGGCCGGCATCCCGTTGGGCGAGGTCAGCACCTCGATGACGATCAACTCGACGGCAGCGATCCTCCTGGCGCTGTACGTGGCCGCGGCCGAGCGCCAGGGCGTGGCCCGCGAACGGGTCAGTGGCACGACACAGAACGACATCCTCAAGGAGTACATCGCGAGAGGGACGTGGATCTTTCCGCCCCGCCCGTCCATGCGCCTCGTGACCGACATCTTCGAGTTCGGGGCGCGCGAGCTGCCGCGCTGGAACACGATCTCCATCAGCGGTTATCACATGCGCGAAGCGGGGGCGAGCGCCGCCCAGGAGCTTGCCTTCACGCTCGCAGACGGGATCGCCTACGTGGAGGCTGCCCTTGCCCGGGGTCTCGAGATCGACGAGTTCGCGCCCCGACTGTCGTTCTTCTTCGCGGCCTGGTCGGAACTCTTCGAGGAGGTGGCGAAATTCCGCGCCGCACGCCGGATGTGGGCCCGAATCGTGCGTGATCGGTTCGGCGCTTCGAACATCCGTTCGATGATGTGCCGGTTCCACGTCCAGACTGCGGGCTCGTCGCTGACCGCCCAGTCGGTCGACAACAACGTCGTCCGAACGACGATTCAGGCCCTCTCCGCCGTTCTCGGCGGCGCCCAGAGCCTCCACACGAATGCTCGGGACGAGGCGTTGGCGCTCCCGACGGAGGAGAGCGCCCGACTGGCCCTTCGGACGCAGCAGATCATTGCCTACGAGGCCGGTGTCACCGAGACGCCCGACCCCCTCGCGGGGTCATATTTCGTCGAAACCCTCACCGACGAGCTCGAATCGGCCGCCCAGGGTCTTCTGGATGAGATCGAGGCCGCGGGCGGCACCCTGCCGGCGATCGAGTCGGGCTTCCAGCAGCGTCAGATCCAGGAGTCGGCCTATCGGGTCCAGACGGCGATCGAGCGCGGCGACCAGATCGTGGTTGGCGTGAACCGCTTCCGCGACGAGGGCGGGGTCTCGCCGACCATTCACCGCATCGACCCCGAGGGCGAACGCCGCCAGATCGAGGGGCTTCGCCGCGTCCGCGCGGACCGCGACCCGTCGGCATGGGAGGCCACGCTCGCCCGCGTGGAGGACGCCGCCCGCGGGACCGACAATCTCCTCCCGCCCCTCGTGGAGGCGGTCAAGGCCTATGCCACGGTCGGTGAGATCAGCGACCGGCTCCGCGCAGCGTGGGGCATCCATCGCGAGCTCGTCACGATCTGAGGAGGGTGGAGATGTCGGAGGTCCCGCGAGGCGAGGCCGGATCCGTGCCGGAATCGATCCGTCGCGTGGGTCGGATTCACCACGTGGCCATCGTGGTCAAGTCGGTCGAAGCTGCCCTGGCGGTCTATCGCGACCTCCTTGGCCTCGAGCTCGAGAGCGTCATGGACATCGCCTCCGATGGCGTCCGGATCGCATTCCTCGGGGCGGGGGAGTCGAAGATCGAGCTCGTCGAGCCGACCGACGATTCGACCGGGGTCGCCCGTTACCTCGCGGCGAAGGGTGAGGGCTTCCATCATTTCTGCCTCGAGGTCCCCGACCTGGCCGGGGAGTTGACGCGACTCGGCATCGACGGCATCGAATTGATCGATTCCGCCCCGCGCCGAGGGGCCGAAGGCCCGGTCGCCTTCCTCCACCCGCGTTCCTGCCATGGGGTGCTCGTGGAGCTGATCGAGGCACCCGGCGGGCCGTCCTGGCGGGCGATGGGGATGGGCCTCGAGGACCCCGGCCGGCTACCCGGTTAGAGCGACCAGGCGAAGAGGACCGCGGGTGCGCGGTCGGCCGCTCGCGAGAAGGCGACGATGTCGCCGGCGAAGGCCCGGATCCATGGCTTTTCCTCGCGCGGCAGGGGCCCGAGCTCCTCCTCGATGAGGTCGATCCAGCTCCCGGCGACCCCATCGATGTCGTGTTCGTCGATCTGGGCAACGGCGGAGATCCACTCCGGATCGACGAGCTCGACGGTCCGCTCGCCCGTTTGAGCGCGGCCTTCGAGGTCCCGGCGCGCGTCGATGAAGTCGGTCGGCCTCTCCCGACCGAGCGTCGTTCGGGCTGCCTCCGAGAACAGGTCGAGCCACGTTGGGTCGATCCCACCGCCGAGGGCCAGATGGGCGTCGAAGCGGTTGCGATCGTCGAGGCCGTCGTAGTCCTCGATGCTCAGGGCGAGCAGGATCTCCCTGGTCTCGCCGGCGATGAGATCCATGAGCGCTGCCATTCGCGAAGCTCCCTCGAAGCGGCGGTCAGCCGCTGTACCCGGCGGCGCGAAGCAGCGCGGGCAGCTCCGTGGGCGAGCCCGCGACGTGGAACCCGGCCACTTCGAGGGCAGCGACCTTGGAGGCGGCCGTGCCGGTGCCGCCAGAGATGATGGCGCCGGCGTGGCCCATCCGCTTGCCCTCGGGTGCCGTCCGGCCCGCGATGAAGGCTGCCTTTGGGACACCGGCGAGGTGCTCGGCGGCCCAGGCCGCAGCCGTCTCCTCGGCGCTGCCACCGATCTCGCCGATCATCACGATTGCCTCGGTTTCAGGGTCCGCGGCGAACAGTTCGAGGACGTCCAGGAAGGTCGTGCCGACGATCGGGTCCCCGCCGATGCCGACGCAGGTCGACTGGCCGATTCCGGCGTCGGTCATCGCCTGGACCGCCTCATACGTGAGGGTCCCCGAGCGCGAGACGACGCCGACACGGCCGGTGAGATGGATCGAGCCTGGAATGATGCCGACCTTGGCCCGGCCGGGGGAGGTGGCTCCGGGGCAGTTCGGGCCGATGAGGCGGGCGCCGGCGCCCCGAACGACGTCGCTGACCTTGAGCATGTCGAGGGCCGGGATGTGCTCGGTGATGCAGAAGATCGTGGCGATCCCGCTGCCGGCCGCTTCCATGATGGCGTCCGGCGCCGCGACGGCCGGAACGAAGATCACCGACGTATTCGCACCTTCCTCAGCGATCGCCTCCGCGACCGTGTCGAAGACCGGGACGGCGCCATCGACGGCGCGCTGACCGCCCTTGCCCGGTGTAACACCGGCGACCACCGAGGTGCCGTACTCGAGCATCGCGCGTGAGTGGAAGTCGCCCTCTCGTCCTGTGATCCCCTGCACGACGAGGCGCGTCTCGGCTCCGACGAGGATGCTCACGACGCGCGACCGACCGGTGAACTGACGGACGATGTCTGGCCCGTCGACGCCCGCGCCGCGGCAACGGCCTTCTCAACGGCCTCGTCGAGGCTTCTCGCGGTCTCGAACCGTTCCGCGTTGAGGATGTGGGCGGCCTCCTCGGCGTTGGTCCCGACGATGCGGACCACGATCGGGACGGCTCGCTTCTGTTGGGCCCGCGCCTCGACGAGTCCCCTGGCGACCTCGTCGCCGCGCGCGATCCCGCCGAAGATGTTGACGAGGATGGCGCGGACCCTGGACTCGGCCAGGATCAGGCCCATCGCCGCCGCGACCTTGTCGGAGCGCGCGCCGCCCCCGATGTCGAGGAAGTTCGCCGGTTCGCCGCCGGCGCGCTTGACAAGGTCCATCGTGGTCATCGCCAGGCCGGCGCCATTGACCATGCAGCCGATGTCGCCGTCGAGCTTGATGAAGCTCAATCCCAGCTCACGGGCGGCGCGGTCGCTTGGGTCTTCCTCGTCGAGATCGCGGAGGTCCTCGAGCCCAGGGTGGCGACCGAGCGCCGAGTCGTCGAGCGTGATCTTCGCGTCGAGGCAGACCAGGCGTTCCGCCGTCGTGCCGTCGTCCGCCGGCTCGCGGACGATTGCCAGCGGGTTGATTTCGACCAGGTCCGCGTCGTTGTTCAGCATCGTCGCGACGAGGCCCTTGGCGATGCCCACGGCCGCCTTGAGGTGGCGTCCGAGGCCGAGGCGAAATGCCAGCTGGCGGGCCTGCCAGTCGAGGAGGCCCAGCGTGGGATGCGCGGCCACGGACACGATGGCGTCGGGGCGCTCCGCGGCCACGACCTCGATCTCGACACCGCCCTCGGCTGAACCGACCAGTAAGATCCGCCGCGAGCCGCGGTCGAGGACGGCCGACAGGTAGTACTCGGCGGCGATGTCAGCAGCCGCCGCCACGAGCACCTTGCGCACGATGATGCCCTTGATGTCCATCCCGAGGATCGACGTCGCGACGGCCTCCGCCTCGTCGGGCGAAGCCGCGAGCTTGACCCCGCCGGCCTTCCCTCGACCTCCGACGAGCACCTGGGCCTTGATGACCACCTGCTCCGCGCCCGCGCCGAGGAACTGCTCGGCCAGGGCCCGCGCTTCGGGAGCCGTTCGGGCCACGTCCCACGGTGGGACGGGGAGTCCCTCCGCGAGCAGCAGTGACTTGGCATCGGCTTCCTGGATCTTCACGCGACGATCTTCACGCGACGAACTTCACGTCGACGGCTCCTGCACTGGGCGGAACGGGCTCGGCGGAGAAGGGGGATGCCAGCGATGGTACCGCGCGAGACCGCTCCGGGGTTGATCAGGAACGGGGCCGGTCACCAGCCCCTAGAATTCGGGCATGGCCCTGCGCGTGACCCTGATCCCCGGCGATGGCATCGGTCCGGAGCTGGCGGAGGCGACACGTCGCGTGCTCGATGCGTCCGGGGTCGAGTTCGAATGGGAACGTGTCGACGCCGGCGAGGCCTGCATCAAGGAGTACGGGACGCCGCTCCCGGAGCACGTCCTCGAGTCGATCCGGCGCAATCGCCTGGCGATCAAGGGCCCCATCACGACCCCCGTCGGTGGCGGTTTCCGGAGCGTCAACGTCACCCTTCGCCAGACCCTCGGCCTGTATGCCAACCTCCGACCGGGGCGTTCCATCAAGGGCCTTCGGACCCGCTACGAGGATGTCGACCTCGTGATCGTGCGGGAAAACACCGAGGATCTCTACGCCGGGATCGAACACATGGTCGGGCCCGACGCAGCCGAGAGCATCAAGATCATCACCCGCGCGGCATCCGAACGGATCGCGCGGTTTGCCTTCGAGTACGCGGTCGCCAACGGCCGCCGCAAGGTGACGGCGGTCCACAAGGCCAACATCATGAAGCTCTCCGACGGCCTCTTCCTGGAGTCGTGCCGCCACATCGCCGAGGGCTACGCCGGCCGGGTCGAGTTCGAAGACCGGATCGTCGACAACATGTGCATGCAGCTCGTCCAGAAGCCGGAGCTCTACGACGTACTGGTCCTGCCGAATCTGTACGGCGACATCGTGAGCGACCTCGTCGCCGGGATGGTCGGCGGCCTGGGCGTCGCGCCCGGCGCCAACATCGGCGCGGACACGGCGGTCTTCGAGGCGGTCCACGGGTCGGCGCCAAAGTACGCCGGCCTCAATCGGGCCAACCCGACGGCGCTCATCCTGTCGGGCGTCCTGATGCTCCGACATATCGGCCGTCCGGATGTTGCCGACCGCGTCGAGACCGCCCTCCGCGACGTCATCGCAGAGGGCGCGGCGATCACCGCGGACCTCGGCGGGAACGCCGGGACGAGCGAGTTCGCCGACGCGATCATCGACCGCCTGGCGGCATCCCCGACGTTGCCGCCTCCAGGTCAGGCTGCCCCTCCCTCTGCTGCATCCAACCCGACGGCGCCGGCCGCGGCCGTCTGACCGCGCCCACGTCTCGGAGGCTCGATGCTGCTGCGCTACCGCGGTCAGGAGGGGATGCTCGCGTGGGCATTCCACCGCATCTCGGGAGTCGCGATCTGGACGTTCGTGGTCGTCCACGTCATCGATATCTACCTCGTCGGGGGTGACCCGAAGACCTACGATCGGCTCCTGGCGATCTACGCCAGCCCGATCGGGCGCATCCTCGAGCTCCTCCTTGGCGCCGCGTTGCTGTACCACGCCCTCAACGGCATGCGCATCATCGTCATCGACTTCTGGCCGCGGCTGACCCGTTACCACCGGGCCCTGTGGTACGCGAACTGGAGCCTCTTCATCCTCGTTGGCGTGCCGGTCGGGTGGGTCATCGTCAAGCCGATCTTCGGCCTGTAGGCACCCAATGCTCTACACGCGATCGGGTCGGGTCAAACCGCACGGCGGTGGCTTCGAGCTGGCGGTCTGGTACCTGATGCGGATCACCGGCATCGGTCTCTTCGTGCTTGCCCTCGGGCATTTCCTGATCCTTCACCTGCTCTACGACCCGTCCCGCGAGAACGCCGACTTCATCACCGCCGTCCGCTGGAGCAGCCTCTTCTGGCGCGTCTTCGACTGGACGCTGCTCATGCTGGTCCTCTTCCACGCCTTCATGGGTGTCCGGACCGTGATCCTGGATTACACGCGGGGAGCGGTCCGGGTCGGCCTCGTGTCGCTTCTGGCCGTGCTTGCCGTGGCCCTCTTCATTCTCGGAACGCTGGTCGTCCTGACCCTGCCGTCGGCCGTCGTCACCCAGGTCGGGTAGTGAAGATCGACCACGACGCGCTGATCGTCGGCGCCGGCGGGGCCGGCCTGTGGGCCGCGGTCGAACTGGCCAAGGCCGGGATCGATGCGGCCGTCCTCACCAAGCTGTACCCGACGCGATCGCACACCGGCGCCGCCCAGGGCGGCGTGTGCGCTGCTCTCGGCAACCTCGAGGAGGACAGTTGGGAGTGGCACATGTTCGACACGGTCAAGGGCGGCGACTATCTCGTCGACCAGGACGCCGCCGAGATCCTCGCCCAGGAAGCGATCGAGACCGTGATCGAGCTCGAGCACATGGGCCTGCCCTTCAACCGGACGCCCGACGGCAAGATCGACCAGCGGCGGTTCGGCGGCCATACCCGCAACTTCGGGGAGGGGCCCGTGCGGCGGGCCTGTTTCGCTGCCGACCGCACCGGTCACATGATCCTCCAGACCCTCTACCAGCAGTGCCTGAAGTACGGCGTTCGCTTCTACGACGAGTACCACGTCGTCGACCTGATCTCCGAGGGCGGCGACCTGGGCAGTGGGGGGCGCGCCGCCGGCGTCGTCGCCTACCGGATCGCCGATGGCGAGATCCACACCTTCCGGTCGAAGGCGGTGATGCTCGCGACCGGCGGCTTCGGTCGGATGTTCCGGATCACGTCCAACGCCTGGTCGCTGACCGGCGACGGGGTCGCCCTCGCCTACCGCCACGGCATCCCCATGCAGGACATGGAGTTCTACCAGTTCCACCCGACCGGGATCGTCGGGATCGGGATCCTCCTGTCGGAGGCTGCGAGGGGCGAGGGGGGCATCCTCCTCAACGATGCGGGCGAGCGGTTCATGGAGCGCTACGCACCCACGCTGCTGGACCTCGCCCCTCGGGACATGGTCAGTCGGGCCATGTACCAGGAGATCCGGGCGGGGCGGGGAATCGGTGGCAAGGACTGGCTCTATCTCGATGTCCGCCACCTCGGGCGCAAGGTCATCGAGGAAAAGCTGCCCGATATCACCGAGTTTGCGCGTGTCTACCAGGGCGTGGAGCCGCTGACCGAGCCGGTCCCGGTCCAGCCAACCGCCCACTACGCGATGGGCGGCATTCCGACCGACATCCACGCGCGCGTGACGCGCGACGCGGCTGCGACGGTCGTACCGGGCCTGTATGCGGCCGGGGAGTGCGCCTGCGTCAGCGTTCACGGTGCCAACCGGCTCGGAACGAACTCGCTCGTCGATCTGCTCGTCTTCGGCCGTCGGGCGGGGCGGTCGATGGCTGCCGACCTGGCCGGCTTCGACCGCCCAAGGGTCGCCGACGGCGTCGAGGAACCGGCGCGCGCCGAGATCGAACGGATCCGGACGGCCCGCTATGGCGAGAACCCGGCACACCTGCGCAAGCAGCTGGCCGACGTCATGATGGACGAGGTGGGTGTCTATCGCGACGCGCGTGTCCTGACCTCGGCACTGGACAAGGTCCGCGACCTTCGTGCCCGGTACGCCAACGTCTCGGTCGACGACAAGGGCCGGACATTCAACACCGACCTCCTCGAGGCCCGCGAGCTCGGGTATCTCCTCGACTGCGCCGAGACCACGGTCGTGGCCGCGCTCGCCCGCCGTGAGAGCCGTGGCGCGCACGCGCGCGAGGACTTTCCGGAGCGGGACGACGCGAACTTCCTCGCTCACAGCCTGGCCTATGCGGGCCCCGATGGGCCGCGGCTCGACTGGAAGCCGGTGACGATCACCCGGTTTCAGCCGAAACCGCGGGTCTACTGACGCGGCCGGCAGGCACCCTCCGATCATGGACGTCGACCTTCGGATCCTGCGCTTCGACCCCGAGCGCGACAAGAAGCCGCACTGGGAGGCCTACACGGTGGAGGCCGATCCGAAGATGGATCGCGTCCTCGACCTCCTCCATCGGGTCAAGTACGAGCAGGACGGGACGCTCACGTTCCGGCGATCCTGCGCGCACGGCGTGTGCGGATCGGACGCGATGCTGATCAACGGCCGCAACCGGCTCGCCTGCAAGATCCGGCTCGAGCAGTTGGGTGGCCGTCGAATCACGGTCGCGCCGCTGCCCGGGCTGCCGGTCATCAAGGACCTCGTCGTGGACATGGACGACTTTTTCGCCAAGCTGCGGAGCGTCAATCCGTTCCTGGTGGCCGAAGGTCCCGAGCCCGAGCGGGAGCGGATCCAGACCGTGGAGCAGCGGGCTCGCTACGACGACACGACGAAGTGCATCCTGTGCGCCGCGTGCACATCGTCATGCCCCTCGTTCTGGGCCGAACCGACGTACGTCGGACCGGCCGCCATCGTGAACGCCCATCGGTTCATCTTCGACTCCCGCGACGAGGGCGGCGACGAGCGTCTCGAGATCCTGGCCGACAACGATGGCGTCTGGCGGTGCCGGACGATCTTCAACTGCACCGACGCCTGCCCGCGCGGGATCCATATCACCCAGGCGATTCTCGAGGTCAGCGCGGCGATCGTGGAGCACCGAACCTGACCGAAACGCTGTTCCCGGAAGATGCCCCACCCGCGCCGTCGACGGCCCCGGGTTACGTGATCCGCTCGGATGGGGCGGCGCGAGGCAATCCCGGGCCGGCCTCGGCGGGCGCGGTCCTCATCCGACT
>DATCPH010000206.1:0-9295 GCA_036570185.1 Candidatus Limnocylindrales bacterium
GCCGCCGGGTCATGGGGCCGGTTCGTCGTCCGCGAGGCGAGCCTCCAGTTCCGGTTCAGCATCGTCGGAGCTCGCGTCGTCGGCCGCAGGTTCCTGGACGGGCGCATACGTCATCGGGTCGCGGACGCGCCCCTCCAGCGATGACCCGGGCGAGAGCCGGCCGGCAGCGGCTGCCCGTAGCTCCTCATTACCCTCGAGGATTGCAGCCATCGAACCCTGAACCGCCTCCGCCGCCCCTTCGCCAGGGAGCCGGACGCGTTTCACGACGGCATCGATGTCGGGCTGTCCGGCGTAGAGGGCGGCCGCGACGCGGTTGTGGCCGTCGATGACCCAATAGCCATCCGCGGTCTGAAAAACGTCGATGGGTGGCAGGATCGACAGCCCCTGCTGAGCAGAGCGAATTCGCCCCCAGCGTTCGCGCCAGTTGCCCGAGCGAAAGGGCGACAGGGGCAGGAAGTTCCGGCCGCGCTGCGCCGGCCCCTCGACGGCGGTGCCCCGAATCTCGTCGACCGGAATCGTCTGCAGGCCAAGATCCCGGACGGGTGCCAAGCGCGCTTCCGGATGCAGCTCGAACAGATTGGGCAGGGGCTCGCGCCAAAGCGCTGCGAGTCGGCGGTTACGCGCGGCCTGGCTTTCGAGGATGTGGCGAGTCGCTTCACCGGCGGTCGAGCGAACCTTGTGTGCCACGGCCAGGCCAAGCCCCGCCAGGCGTTCGCCCACGTCGACGGCTTCGCGCAGGATGCCGCCCGTCTCTTCGCCGGCGCCCTGGTCCGCGGCGCGATCGCCCGCGGCGCGATCGTCCGCGTCGTCGCCGGTGCCGTGGGCCGCGCCGGGCGGGTCCACCGGGGACGTCTTGCCCTCGTCGGGAGGCCTCGTCGTGTCGGCGTCTCGGGTCATGGCTGAGGTCAATCATGGCCCGCCACGGCCGAAAGCGTCCCAGCCGATTGCAGTACCCGAGGCGTGTGCATGAATTCAGCGACAAACGGCCGGCCGAATCGCTTGACGGCGGCCGAAAACCGCGGTACTAATACGCGTCACTAACGCGAGTTAGGTTCCCGCGGATTCGTCCCCGAAACGGCGCCCCAGGCCCTCGGCGACGCCCGCGAACCGCTCCGGAGCGCTGATGGTCATCGAACCCCGGCGAGCGACGAGTGCCGACGTGGCGGCCAGGGCCGGCGTGTCACGAACGACGGTTTCCTTCGTCCTCAACGACCGTCCCGGGGCCAACATCAGCAGCGCCACCCGCGAACGCGTGTTTGCCGCCGCCACGGAGCTCGGCTATCACGCTCACGCCTCCGCCAGGACGCTCGCCGTTGGCAAGAGTCACACCCTGGGCCTCGTCCTTCGCCAGTCGGCCGAACAGGTCGCCTCGGACCAGCTCCTTGCTGAGACCCTGCGCGGACTCGTCACCGCCGCCCGGGCTGCCACCTACCGTGTCCTCGTGGAGCCGCTCATGCCGGGGGACGGGGTCTTCATCGATTTGCTCCGTTCCCGGCGAGCCGACGGCCTGGTGATCTCCGGACCGCGCGTCGACGACCCCGGCCTGGCAGACCTCACGTTCGACGGATTTCCGATCGTGCTCCAGGGGTCGCTGCCCGGCGTGGAGATCCCGAGCGTCGACGTCGACAACATGACCGGCGCCCGCGGCGCAGTCGAATACCTTCTCCGAACAGGCCACCGGCGGATCGCCTGCATCACCAATGCCCCGCTCGAATACACCGCCGCCCGCGAACGCCGTGATGGCTATCGCGCCGCCCTCGAAGCGAACGGGATCGCGTACGTCGAATCGCTCGTCGTTCAGGCTGCCTTCGATGCCGCCAGCGGTAGCCGGGCAATGACCGAGTTGCTGGCGCGAACCACCTTCGACGCCGTCTTCGTGGCCAGCGACGTCGTCGCCCTCGGGGCCATCGGGGCCCTGCGGAGGGCGGGATTGCGCGTACCCACTGACGTTTCGATCGTCGGCTTTGACGACATCGCTCTCGCTGCGTTCTTCGATCCGCCCCTGACAACGGTTCACGTGCCGGCCTATGACCTGGGCCTCGCCGCGGGCCGTGCCTTGCTCGATCGGATTGGCGGGCGGCCCGTGCCGTCTCGCACATTGCTTCCGACCGAGTTCGTCGTGCGCTCTTCGACCGCCGACCGGCGAGCCCTGAGCGCCGTCGGGGGTCCCGCCCCGTGATCGGTCGTTCGATCGCAGGCGGGGGTCGTGGAGGAGATGGGCCGCTGCAGAGGACGGCGGACCCGCGAAAGGAGTAGCGAATGGACCAGCGAATCCCGAGATGGCGAAGGATCGCCGCTCTCACCGGCGCAACTGCGATCCTCGCAGCTGCGTGCTCCGGCGGGGCGACAACCGCGCCCGCCACCCAAGCTCCGGCGGCGTCGTCGGCCGGCGGCTCGGCTGCCCCCGGCGGCTCGAGCGCTCCTGCCGCAAGCGTCGGACAGATCGGCGGATCGGTCTCGGTCGTTGCCGTCTGGGCCGGCGGCACCGACCCCAAGTCTGAGGAGTACGCCTTCAGGCAGGTTATTGCGCCGTTTACCGCGGCGACCGGCGTCACGATCAATTACACGTCGACGCGCGACGTGAACGCCGTGATCACGGCCGGCATCGCCTCGGGCAACCTGCCCGATATCGCCGGCCTGCCGGGTCCCGGCAAGATGATCGAGCTGGCCAAAGCCGGCAACCTGAAGCCGCTCGACGGCCTCATCGACACAAAGGCCTACCTGGCAGACACGCCCGCCGCGGCAGCCCTCCAGGTCGATGGCAAGCAATACGCCGAGTTCTTCAAGGGCTCGGTCAAGGGCCTGATCTGGTACGACCCCAAGGTCTACAAGGGCGGCACTCCGACCAGTTGGGACGACCTGAACACGAAGGCGACCGCTGCGCTGGGCAGCCTCTCGGGCACCAAGCAATGGTGCATCGGGCTGCAGTCCGGAGCCGGGTCGGACGGCTGGCCAGGCACTGACTGGATCGAGGACTTCGTCATTCGCCAGTCGGGTGCGGACGTCTACGACAAATGGGTCAATGGGACCCAGAAGTGGACCTCGGCCGAGATCAAGAATGCCTTCACTGAGTTCGGCAAGGCCGTCACCAATACGTTCGGCGGACCGAGCCTGATCGCGTCCACGAACTTCGGCAAGGCCGGCGATCCGCTCTTCACGACGCCGCCGGGCTGCCTGTTCCACCACCAGGCGAGCTTCATCACGAGCTTCTTCGTGAAGGACAATCCGACCCTGAAGGCCGGGGACGACTACAACTTCTTCCTCGAGCCCGACATCAACCCGTCCTTCTCGGGCGCCGTCACCGGTGGCGGCGACCTCCTCGGCGTGTTCCATGACACGCCGCAGGCGAAGGCCCTCATGCAGTACCTCATCACCCCTGCCGCCCAGGCCATCTGGCCGAAGATCCCAGGCAGCGGCGCGTTGTCCGGCAGCAAGGCCGTCCCGACCGACGTCTATCCGGATGACATCACCAAGGCGTCGGCCACGGCCCTCTCGGGAGCCAAGATCTTCCGCTTCGACGGCTCGGACGCGATGCCGGCTCAGATGAGCTCCGCGTTCCTGTCCGCGATCCTTAACTACGTCAAGGATCAGACACAGCTCGACACGATCCTCAAGAACCTGGATACCGTCCAGGCCAGCTCCTACGGCGGGTAACCCCCAGCCCAGGTACATGAAGGGGGTCGTCCGGAGTTCCCGGGCGACCCCTCACCCTCTCGGTCCAGTCGTCCCGTTACCGGAGGACCCGGATGGAATCGAAGATCATCACGGCAGTCGTCGTCGTGATCGCGGTCCCCGTCGTGCTCGTGGGATACATCCTTCTCGTGGAGCGGGTGCTTCGGTTCGCGCCGGAGCACAACCAACCGACCCTGCGGCCCTGGCTCTGGATCCTGCCAGCACTTCTTCTCCTCGGCTTCTTCCTCGTCTACCCGACCATCGCCACCGCCATCCGATCGTTGGAGGACAAAACGGCGGCGGCGAAGTTCATCGGGTTGACGAACTACACCTACTTCTTCCAGACCGACTCGACACTGATCGCTCTCAGAAACAGCTTCGTATGGCTGGCGCTGCTGACGGCGTTCGTCGTCGTCGGCGGCCTCGTCTCGGCGATCCTGTTCGACCGGGTTCGGTACGAACCGGTGGCGAAGTCGCTGATCTTCCTTCCGCTGGCGATCAGCTTCGTCGGGGCCGGCGTGATCTGGAAGTTCATGTTCGATTACGAGCCGGCCGGACAGCCGCAGATCGGCACCCTCAATGGGCTCCTGCAGGGCATCGGCGCAAAGCCAGTCACCTGGATCCTCGACCCACCGGGGAACACGGTCTGGTTGATCATCGTCGGTGCCTGGATCTGGACCGGCTTCGCCATGGTCATCCTCTCGGCGGCCCTGAAGGGCATCAGCCCTGAGCTCCTCGAAGCGGCTCGCGTCGACGGTGCCAACGAGATCCAGGTCTTCCGGGGGATCACGCTACCGCTGCTCGCGCCCACCATCGCGGTCGTGTCGACCACGATGATCATCACCGCTTTGAAGGCGTTCGACGTGGTATATGTCATGACCGACGGCAACTACGACACCGACGTCATGGCTCTCCAGATGTATCACCAGCTGTTCACCTTCGGTCAACCGGGCCGTGCGGCTGCCGTCGCGACGGTACTGGTGATCCTGATCATCCCCGTGATGTTCGTGAACATCCGCCGGTTCCGTGAGCAGGAGGCGATCCGATGACCGCGCCAAGCATCGCCGTGCCGGCACGCGCCGCAATCAGCAGCCGCCGCCGCGGACCGCGACTCGGCCGGATCGCCCTGCATGCATCGATCGTCCTGATCGTGTTCATCTGGCTTCTGCCGACCCTCGGAATGCTCGTGAACTCACTCCGTCCGGCAGATCAGGTGTCCAAGACAGGCTGGTGGACGGCACTCTCCCCGACCGCCCAGTTCACGACCTTCAACTACGTCCACATCTTCAACCAGGCTGGACTCGGCAACGCGTTCCTGAACAGCCTCTTCATCACGATCCCGTCCACGATCATCCCGGTTACCATCGCGGCCTTCTCCGCGTACGCGTTTGCCTGGATGAAATTCCCGGGGCGGGACATCCTGTTCGTCATCGTCGTGGGGCTGCTGGTCGTTCCGCTGCAGGCCACGATCGTGCCGGTCCTGAACATCTTCAAGAGCCTCGGTGTGACCGGGGGTGGGGGCATTGCGACCGCCCTGCCATTCCTCGGAGTCTGGCTTGCTCACACTGGCTACGGCTTGCCGTTTGCCGTGTACCTGCTTCGCAACTACATGGGCGGCCTGCCCAAGGAGGTCTTCGAGTCGGCGGCGATCGACGGCGCCGGACCCGCCACGGCCTTCTTCCGGTTGGCCATCCCGATGAGCGTCCCCGCGATCGCGGCGCTTGTCATCTTCCAGTTCCTGTTCGTCTGGAACGACCTGTTCGTGGCCCTCGTCTACATCGGGGCGACGAACGGCGATCGACTGCCACTCACGGTGTCGCTCGCGAATCTGACCAACTCGCTCGGCGGAGACTGGCAGTACCTCATGGCGGCCGCGTTCATCTCGATGGCGCTGCCGCTCGCGGTGTTCTTCGGTCTCCAGAAGTACTTCGTCCGCGGCATCACAGGAGGCGCGGTCAAGGGCTGATCACCGATCGCCCGGGCAACACGCGTCATCGGGAGCGGGCCGGCGCAAGCCGGCCCGCTCGATTCGTTTCTGGGAGAGGCGGGGTAGGGACGAACGCCGCTCGTCTCGTTCGGTCGCCGCTGATGGACCCTACTGCTGGGGCTCGAGCCACCATCCTTCGGGGTCCGTCGCGGCCGCGACGAGGACACCTTCGCGCAATCCGTGGGGACTGACGCCCGTCGATCCCAGGCCGTAGCGGTCCAGGATCGCGCCGAGGAGCAACGCGCCCGGCGCAAGCAATCTCACGAACGCCGGGTCGTCATCGTGGCGCCGGGCGAACGACGCGGCGCTGCTCCGGAGAAGCTCATCGAGCGCCTTCGCGATCGCCCCGCGCTCCAGGCGCATCTCGCCCTTGCGGCGCGCGCGGGGATCGGCGAGCGCCGCCAGCCGCCGAGCCGTACCCCCAACCGAGAGCGCCGTTGCCGGCTCGTACGCATCCCCGGTGGGCAGGGCCTCGACAGCCAGCGCGACGCGGGCCTCTTCAGCCTTCCAGGCGTCCTCGGAGATCGGATCGGACAGGGCGGCCGCAAGCGTGCTGGCCCCGAGCGGGATCGAGTGGTTGGCGACCATGACGCCGTCATCCAGATGCACGACCTGGGTCGACCCGCCGCCCATATCGACGAACAGCGCCTGTCCTTCGGACGGAATCTCCGTCCTGCAGCCGAGGACGCCGAGCTCGCCCTCCCGCCGGTCGGGGAGGATCCGGATCGAAATGCCGTACCGGCGCTCGAGGTCCGCCACGACCGCCGGGCCATCCGGCGCGGCCCGCAGGGCGGCGGTCCCGACCGCCACGATCGAGCTCGCGTCGTAGGCGCTCGCCATGAACCGAGCGATCCCGTCGCCGAGGGCGCTCGCCCGAGCGCCAACGCCGCCGGTCTCGGCCAGGCACCGACCGAGCTCGACGAGGATCGAATCCGTCCGGACACGCTCAACCCGGATCGTCCTGCTCCGGCGCACGATGTCGCCGACGAGCAGGTTGATCGTCGCGCTGCCGAGGTCGATGACGGCGCGGCGCCGGCTTCGGTTCGTCGTCACTCCTTCGCGGTGGCTGGCGTTCGGCGGGGCTGGCCCTGGGGTCCACCCAAGCGGATGCTGGGCTGATCATCGGCCATCCCGACCGTCAGCGGGCCTGCTTTCGCTGGCAAGGCTGCCGCGATCAGCGGCGTCACGTCTCGGTCCAGGAAGGCCTCCGGCGAACTGCCGTCGGTCGGTAGTGTTCGCGCCAGCCAGGCCGTGAACGATGGCTCGAAGGTGATCGCGTAGCCTCCCCGTGCGAGGCGGGCGGCGAGGGGTTTCAGGAGCTCGTTCCGGATCCACGCGGCACGGGCGTCCGGCACCCCACCCGCGGCGACCCCGGAAACGACATCGACGGCTGCCACAAACGCGGGGCCAAGTTGGGCCGCGAGGAGCGCGGCCGCCGGCCCATCGCATCGGTGAATGCGCCGGCGGCCAAGGCCGCCGCGATCGTGTCCCGGATCGCCGGCGCGCAGCGATCGATTCCTCGCAGCACGACCACCTGCCACGGCGAGCGACGGAGCTCGTGCAGCGGCAGCTGCCGATCCGATCCGATCAGGCCCGGCGCCGAACCGAGGAGTGTCGAGATCGACGAATCGTCCGTCATCCCGGAAAGGTCGATGTCGATGCGCGCCGTGTCGCGCCCGAAGATGCTCCGGGCCAGCGTCGCGCCCAGGGCGTCTGCGGCCAACGCAGCATCGGCGCAAAGGAGGATCACGGCGTCCGGCCGTTCCTGGCGGGCGTCAAGGCCTCGCAGGGAGACTCCGAGCCGCGCGACCAGGGCCGCGCCGGCGGTCGGGTCCAGGAGGGCGCGAGCTCGCAGCGCGCGTGCCAGCGCCGCGAGCGCCCTGGTCGGGTCGAGGGGCATGCCGATGAGGGCGGCCACGGCTTCCCTGGCGGTCGCGACGTCGGCAGCCTTCCGCCCGTGGGTCAGCGCATAGGCCACCGACTGCTCGATGAGGTCGACGCCCTTGTCGGGAAACGCACGGTTCGGAAGGAATTGCGCAGCGAGTACGACCAGCTCGCTGAGCGCGTCATCCGACACACGCACCCCGCGCAGTCGGGCAAGGTTGTCGCGCACGGCGACGAGGACTGCCTGGACCGCAGATTCGTCCATGGGCTCGACCGGAATCTCCGTGAAACGCCGTGCGAGGGCGGTCTCGGACTCGAGATTGGCCTGGTATTCCTCGGATGTCGTCGCCCCGATGCACGAGATCTCGCCCCTGGCGAGGGCCGGCTTCAGGGATTCGGCGAGGTCGCGAACAGGCGGCGCGGCGAGCAGGTGGATCTCGTCAAAGAACACGACGACCGAGGGATGGCGGACCTCGACCAGGAGGTCTCCGAGGAGGGGCGGCTCAGCGGCGATACCCGATGCGAGTGACAGCAGCGGAACGTCGAAGATCCGGACGTCTCCGAGTGCCTCGGGAACCGCACCGCTCGCGACTCGGATCGCGAGGCCCTCCACGATGGCCGTCTTCCCGGATCCGGCCGGTCCGAGCAGGAGCGGGTTGCGTTTGGTCCGTCGCAGCAGGACTTCGACGATCGCGTCGAGCTCGCGTTCGCGGCCCAGGATCGGGCCGAGCTTGCCGTCGCGAGCGAGGCCCACGAGATCGCGCCCGAACCGCTCCAGCGTCGGCGTCGATGATGCCCGCTGCGCCCATTCGACCGTGGCCGCGATTGCGTCGTCACGCCCGACCGCGGTCTTGCCCGCGACGATGGCGTGGGCAATCGCCTGCTCCAGCAGGTCGATCGCCTTGTCCGGGAAGCGCCGGTTCGCGATCGACCGGTCGGCGAACTCGAGCAGCACATCGAGAGCGTCGTCCGACGCCAGGACGCCGCGGCCCCTGGCCAGGGCATCTCGGACGCTCATGAGGATCGGTCGGGTGGCCGCCCGGTCGAGCTCAGGAACGACAACCGTCGTAAAGCGTCGGGCGAGGGCCGGGTCGAGGGCGATCGTCGTCCGGTATGCCTCGGGAGTTGTCGCACCGATGACGGCGATGTCGCCCCGCGACAGGGCGGGCTTGAGAACCTCGTCGGCGCCCATCCCGCCATCCGTTCGACCCGCGCCGGCCAGCAGGTGGATCTCGTCGAAGAACAGGATGATCCCGGGCTGGCTCGCCTCCGATACGAGTTGTGCGACGCGCTCCTCGAGCTGGCCGCGGTACTGCGTGCCGGCGGTCAGCGATGCGAGCGGGACCTCGACGATCCGGACTCCCAGGAGCGGCGCCGGCACGCGCCGAGCCACGATCCGTTGAGCCAGCCCTTCCACGATTGCGGTCTTGCCGACGCCGGCCGGCCCGAGAAGGACGGGGTTCCTCTTGGAGGTCCGGACGAGGATCTCGATCATCCAGGCCGTCTCTTCGTCGCGACCGATGACGGGAGCGAGCGATCCCTCGGCGGCGAACTTGGTCAGGTCCCGGCCGATCTTGTCGAGAAGCGGCGTGGGCTTCGGTCCGGCGGTTGCGGTCGTGGGAGATGCCGGCGAGTCGCCGGGGGGGACCGCGCGCGAGGGAGCGGTTTCGGGAGCCGGGGCCGAGGCCGCCGGGGCCGACGCGGGGACCCCTGCCGCCGGCGCCGACGATGCCGCCGGGGCGCTCGCGGCCG
>DATCPH010000207.1:0-4551 GCA_036570185.1 Candidatus Limnocylindrales bacterium
GACGGCGCGGCGGTTGACCGCCGCGCCGTCGATGTATCGCAGGGCCGGCAGGGGCGCAATCAATCGATGATGGACGAGGAGCTGCAGGGCGAACTGCGCGATGACCTGGTCGGCGCGCTGCATCGCCTGCCGGAGCTCGCCGGCCGCGATCTGCGCCTGACCCCGCTCTCGGGCGGGATCACCAACCGGAACTACCTCGTTCACGCGGCTGGAACCACCGAGCGGTACGTCATCCGTCTCGCCGGAAACGACACCTACCTGCTGGGGATCAGCCGCGAGGTGGAGCACGCGGCCACGGTCGCCGCCGCCGGCGTTGGCGTCGGTCCGGAGGTGGTGGCCTTCATCCGGCCCGAGGGCTATCTCGTGACCCGGTTCATCGAAGGCGAGCCGGTGTCGCTGGAGTCAGTCCACCAACCGCAGACGTTGGTCCGCGTCGCCGATTCGCTTCGCCGCGTCCACGGGGGCCCGGCGATTCCCGGCCTGTTCATCCCGCTTCGGATCGTCGAGGTCTATCACGCGCTGGCGGTCGAGCGCGGCGTTCGCATCCCACGCGAATACGAGCTCGCCCAGGCGACCGGTCGTCGAATCGAGCTGGCGCTGCTATCCGCGCCGCTCGAGCTGCGCCCCTGCCACAACGACCTCCTCAACGCCAACTTCATCGATGACGGGAACCGGATCCGGATCGTCGACTGGGAATATGCCGGGATGGGCGATCCGTTCTTCGATCTCGGCAACTTCAGCGTCAACCACGAGCTCAGCTCGGACGAGGATGGCGCGCTCCTCCAGGCGTACGACGGCAGGCTCGATTCGGCGCGCCTGGCGCGCCTCCGACTGATGCGGATCGTGTCGGACTTCAGGGAGGCGATGTGGGGCGTCCTCCAGCAGGGAATCAGCAGCCTCGACGTCGATTTCCGGGAGTACGCAGGCGAGCACTTCGATCGCCTGCTGGCCGGCGCGGCTTCGCCTGGATTTGAGACCGCCCTCCGGACAGTCAGCGGCTGATTCTCGCTCGGAACAGAACGACGGGCCGTTTCGGCTCTGCCGAGTCGTCTCAGGCACCTCGACGCTGGTTTTCATGCCAATCGACCTCCCAGCCGACATGTGCATGGTCCGCGCGGGAAATCGGGTCGAACGATGCCTCCGGCTCTCGGGCGAACCCCGCGGAAGGCCCGAAGTTCCTCTGCCAAATGCCCACGGGGTGCGACCAAACGGCAGGAATGCAAGACGTGCAGGGGACGCCGTGGTCTCCCAATGCCGGCTACGCGGTCGATTGGCACAGTCGGGCGGCGAACGATCCTCGCCGGGACTGCGGCGCCCCGGCCGCCGCGCCGGGTCGAGCCCGGAATCGGGGAGGTCGGGGCTGACGGCTGCTAGAACCCGCCTCCGGCGCCGCCTCCGCCAAAGCCGCCGCCGCCACCGAAACTGCCGCCCGACCCGCCATGCGCGGACGGCGTATTCCCGACGGTCCCGAGCACCGCCATCATCCCGGCGAAGTCAGGTATGGCCGCTCCGGTGAAGCCGCCCGGACCGCTCGACGCGAGCGATCCCGCATACCAACCCGGTAGCCATGCCGCGGCAGCCGATAGCCCGCCCGCCCGCAGCCCCTCGACGCTTCGACGCAGCACAAACTCGACGTCGCCCTGCAGACCGAGGGCGACGCCCCAGACCACGGCCTGGTCCGGGGTCTCGATCCAGCTCAACCCGGCCTCTGCCACGACCTGTTTCATCGACGTTGCCTGAGCCATCGTTTTCTGGAGCGAGCGGCGGTAGGCAAACAGCATCGCGCGGATCACGGCCCCGGCCATCGTGCGCGCCGGCATGACCCCGGCGAGGGCAAGGGTGATGGCCCCCGCGAGCGCAAGGGCGACCGCCACGATGAACAATCCCGACCAGATCGTGTTGATCGCCCCGAGCAGGGCGATCACGGCCACGACGAACTCGGCGACGGCGATACCTCGCCAGCGAGTGGTGACCTTGCCGGGCGGCTCGGTGAACCAGCCCTTCGCTGCGGCAAATTCCTCGAGCTTGCCCTCGAAGGGGACGACCGACTGCCCGAAGGACAGGAGTTCCGCGTCGTCGAGGACGCCGTTGCCGCCCGAGTGCGAGCGCACCTTTTCGAGGACGAAGTCCTCGGCGCCGGAGAGGGGCCGCCGGCGGTTCAGGGCGCGGTTCGCGGCGTCTTCCGCATCGGTGGGCGGCGTGCCGCGGTCGTGGATTCGCACCTTCGTACGCTTCATGATGAGGCCCTCGCGCTCGGGCTCGAAGGCGATCTCGCCCCGCGTGGCGAGGTCGATGAGCGCAACCGTCAGGTTTCGCCGCGACCCACGTCCTTCGTAGACGAGGGCTCCGGTCGCCGCAGTGAGGTCGGCCGGCGGCGCCGGCATCAGGATCGATGGGTCGTCGAGATAGACGGGGTCGCGGCCAAACCGGAGCCAGTGAAAGAAGGGCCAGAAGGCGAGCCCCAGGAACACGACCGGGCCGCCCAGGAGCCCGAGCACGGCGTTCAGCTGCCGGGCCGTCTCGAGAGATCGGGCATGTTCGGGGGTGGCGGCCGCATCGATCTTGCGCAGGCCCGCGAGCAGGGCGGCATCGAGGTCGCCGTCCTTCAGGAGGGGGAGCATGTCGTTCTCGTAGATCGACTGCCGTTCTTCGTTGGAGAGGTAGCTGGATCCAAAGCCCGATCCTGCGTCGAGCTGGACCTGCCCGTGGCGAAGGTTCGGTTCCATGTCGAAGAGGATCACGAGCCCGTCGTCGAATCCCTTGCGCCCGACGTGCCACTGGTTGCCGAGGGCGTCGGCGTCAGCCTGGGCGGCCTCGGGTGTGTCGCTCTCGGGCTTGACCTGGGTGTAGACGACCACCTCCGCGCCCGTCCGGTCCTCGATCGCCTTGATCGTGGCCGCCGCCGCGCCGATCGTGGCCTCGGAGAAGATGCCTGCCTCGTCGTAGACACGCTGCCCCGCGACGGGTTCCGGGTAGGGAGGTCCGGGCGGCGACGCGGCCAGGGCCGGAGCCGCGGTCCATGCGACGAGCGCGACGACCGCCACGAGACGAGCCACCAAACGCACGCATCAAGTATGGCCACCGAATCGACTTGCGATCGGGGCCGAACAGCCCGGACCGTGCTGGCGTGGATCAGGCCAGCCCCAGAAGTCGTAGTCGATCGGCGAGACCCGTGCCTGGATCGCCGCCCAGAGCGTCCAACCCACGTCGGACATGATCATCTGGAGCCGCAGACGAGCGAGCATCGCCGGTGTCGCCTCGCCGAAGTACGCGGCGCACAGCTCCCGCATGCGGCCCATTTCGCGAGGTGATGGAGGACACGCGGGCCGACCCCCGCGACCGCCGCGGCGCGGCTGTTGTGCAGCTCGTTGGCGCGATCGACCGCGAGCAGTTCGGTTGAGGGCCCCGGGGATCCGCACGAAGCACGGCGTGCCGTCCAGCACGACCCGGTAGTTGCGATTTGTCAGGCCGGCTGCGATCGGCTCGACCACGATCGACGCCCCCGCCCAATCCGGAATCGCCGCGATGACGTCGTCGATCGTGGGTCCCATCCCTTCCTCCTGCTCGGCGCGGAGGGTATCGCACCGGATAGGCTGTAGGCCTCGGTGCCTGGAGCGGTGGAGGTTCGGCTGAGAGTGGCGGAGCACGCCCGGGCGGTGATCATCGGCGGCGGCGTGGGCGGGACGTCGATCGCCTACCACCTGGCCGAGCTGGGCTGGACCGAGATCGTCCTGGTCGATCGCGCCGAGCTGACGTCGGGCTCGACGTTCCATTCGGCCGGGCTCGTCGGCCAGCTCCGGGGCTCGGTGACCCTGACGAAGATGATGATGTACGGCACCGACCTGTACCGCCGTCTCCGAGATGAGACGGGCGTCGACCCCTCGTGGCACGAGGTCGGATCCCTCCGGCTGGCGTCCTCGGTGGCGCGATACGAGGAGCTTCAGCGGCAGGCCGGCTGGGCGAAGACCTTCGGGCTGCCGCTCGAGCTGATCTCGGCTGGCGAGGCGCGGGACCGCTTCCCGCTGATGACGACCGATGGCGTCCTGGGCGCGGTCTGGCTGCCGACCGACGGCTGGCTCGACCCATCGGGGCTGGCAATGGCATTGGCGGCCGGGGCTCGCCAGCGCGGCGTCAAGATCCGGACCCATACCCGGGTCGTCGGGATCGGCGTCGAGCGCGGCCGGGTCACCGGTGTCGAGGTCGAGGGCCGCGGCGGCGAGCGCGAGACGATCGCCGCCGACGTCGTCGTCAATGCCGGCGGAATGTTCGCGCCCGAGATCGGCCGCATGGCGGGCGTGACGATCCCGATCGTCCCGATGGCCCACCAGTACCTCTTCACCGAGGCGATCGAGGGCGTCCACGCCGGGCTTCCCCAGCTCCGGGACCCCGACAACCTCGTGTATTTCCGCGAGGAGGTCGGCGGCCTGTGCATGGGGGGCTACGAGCGCAACCCGGCTCCGTGGTCGCTCGACGGCATCCCCCCGGACTTCAACGGCAAGCTCCTCGCGCCCGACTGGCCTCGGTTCGAGGAGATCATGGCGGGCGCGGTCC
>DATCPH010000208.1:0-9345 GCA_036570185.1 Candidatus Limnocylindrales bacterium
CGATCCGCGGTCGGAGCGTGGTTCCCCTACTGCAGATCGCGCCGAGACGCTCGACCTCGACGACATCCGCGTACTCCGTGCCGTAGCCGAACGTTCCGGACGCCACGAGGATCGGGTTCTGCAGGACGAGCCCCCGCCCGAGATCGACGCTCAGGTCGACCTCGAACGGTCCGGCCCCGCGGGCGGATTGGCCCGGCGTGATTGTCGACGCCGCGCCATTTCGGGCCGATTCATCGTGGCTCGGCCACGGCGCCAGCGCCTGCGCGTCGCGCTTTGCCACCGCGGGCTTCGGCGCCGCTTCGAAGGCAACCTTGAGCCGGCGCACCGTCGGCGATCGGCGCGCCGGTTTCTCGATCGAGCTGACGACCCGCCGCTTCGCCTTCATGTCGGCGTTCGCCATCGGTTCGCGGTCACCGGGCGGCCGCCACGTTGCCCGACCAGCCGGCATCCCAGTCGACTTCGTCCGAGGCGAAAACCGGGCCTTCCCGGCAGACCCGTTGCGGGACCCCGGTCGTTCCCATGATCACGCATCCCAGGCAGGCTCCCACCGCACAGCCCATGTTCTGCTCCATCGAGACTTGGAGGAACGCCTTTCGGCGCGCGGCCGGCGAGCCGACAACCAGTGGCCTTCCGCCTCCCCGTTTGCGCCCGAGCTTGGCCACACCGAGGCGTTCCCGCCGCGTCGCGGAGAGCCGCGCAAGGGCGGCGAGCATGGCGGCGGGGCCACACGCGAACGACTGGTCGGCCCATGCCTCGTAGTCCGGCACGAGCTCGGTCACGAGCCCGCGATGGCCCACCGAACCGTCGTCCGTCGCGACCACGTACTCCACCTCGTCAGGGAGCAGGTTCGATGGGTAGACCTCGCGAGCCGATGCGGCACCGAAGAGGAGCGTGACCTGCCGGCCGTCGCCGATCGCCTCATCGGCAAGGTACCGGACTCCGGCCATGCCAAGGCCACCGGCGACCAGCAGCAGATGACGGCTGCGCGAGTCGACCTCGAACGGCCGGCCCAGCGGCCCGAGCATGTCGACTTCGTCGCCGGGCCGCAGGCGCGTGAACCACTCGGTTCCTCTGCCGATCGTACGGAAGTGGATCGTGATGATCCCCGTCCCCGGGTCCGCGGTGTTGATGGAAAACGGGCGCCGCAGCACGAGCCCCGAGTAGTCGCCGGTGCGGGCGTGGATGAACTGTCCGGCGCGCGACCCCGTCGCGAGTCGCGGAGCGTGGAAGGCCTGGAGCCACTGACCGGGCAGGATCTCGCGGCTCTCCACCAACTCGCCTGCGACTAAGCCCATGGTCATCCTGGAGCCACCGCTTGCGAGACGCGGGTCGGTCGGGCGTCAGGCCCGATGGTCGCCCTCATCGGTGCCGCCCGCGTCCGCACTGCCCTGTGGCGCCGGCCCCTTCCAGACGGGCGCCTCGGTTGTGCCGTCCTCGGGCGCGACCTCCTGGTCCGCGCCGTCCGCAACACCTTCGGCGGCAGTGTCGCCGGCGTCCAGCGCTCCCCCTTCGCCGCCGGTGTCGCCGTCGGGCGCTCCATCCTGGCCGACGACGCCCGGGTAGGCCTCGGCCAGGGCATCAGCCAGGTCGCCGAAGACGTCCGTCGGATCGTAGAACTCGACGAGCTCCTCGGCGGTGCCGAGGGTCCGCCAGGCACCTTCGGAACCCTCCGGCATGACCTCGGCCCTGAACGTCCCGCCGGCTTCGAGGGTCAGCCGCTCATCGTCATCTTCGACGATCACAAGGTCTCCGAGCTTTGCGCTCAGGTTCGTCGCGGTGGCCTCGAACAGGTCGAGGAGGCGCGATTCGGCGCGCTGGCTGCGCTCCTGGTATTCGAGGGCCAGGTCGTACATCTGGCGAGCGGCGACCTCCTCGTCGTCGGCCTCGAGGGGAACCGGCTGTCCGGCAGCCCACTCATCGGCCGCCGCCGCGTACACGTCGGCACCGCTCGGTCCGAAGGTTTCCTCGGGACCGATCCCGGCCGTGTCGAGCATCTCGGCTGCGGCCGTCGGTTCGGGTGCCAGCCCGGCGGCTTCGCGAGCGGCCTCGGCGAAGGCCTGGAAGACATCGGCGAGGTTGTAGAGCTCGACGAGCTCCGCGGCCGATTCGACGACTTCGGTTTCATTGACCCACTTGCCGCTGTCATCGAGGTAGCGGCTCCTGCTGCGGAACGTCAGGTCCGGGGCGACGGAGAGGTAGTCGGGATCGTCATCGATGAGCGTCATCCCACCGAGCTCGGAGATCCGGTCGGCATTCGCATCGAGGAACCTGTCCAGCTGCCGGGCAGCCTGAACGAGAAAATCCTTGCGCTCGAGGGCGGCGTCGGCCGCGAGCTCACCGAGTAGATCGTTGCGTCCCGCGTCCATCGCATCGCCTCCTTTCAGCCGTCCGATCGCGCCTTTTTGCTCAGCCATGCCCATCCATCGGCACGGCGATCATCCGTGGTACTCGAGATCTGAACCCATCCGTTCCCGCAGGAACATCGAATGGTGCCGCTGGAACAGCCACTCGGACGCTCGATGTGCAAATGCCCGGGCGGTCTGATCGGCCTCGAGGCGGTCGAGCGTTGCGTAATCGGGCAGGTCCAGGAGGATCACGTTGTCGAAGTCCCAACCGTGCGCAACGTTGTACCAGCCAAGGAAGCGGATGCCGTACTTCGTTTCAAACTCGCGGATCTGCCGGGGAAAGATGGTCCGCATGAAGAACTTGAAGAACGGATCGCGGCCGCGACGGACGCTGAAGTAGGTCGCGAGCACGGGCACGAGAGGCGGCCTCCGGGATCGTGGTGAGACATCATGGGAGCGAGCAGGTCTGGAGTCCCATTCTCGCACGTGGCGGGTCAGCGCCTCAGGAGTTCGGGCGGCCGGGCTCATTCATCGCGGCCGTCTCCGCGCCAGTCTCCTCGTCGGTCTTGGCGGCGTCGTCCGGAGCCGCCCCTGCAGCCGCCGCGTCCTCGATCTGACCCACCGTTCGAGTCCGGCCTGCCCTCGGCTGCCTGCGACCGGCCGCCCGGCGATCGGCGGCGACCAGACGCAGCAGGAAGATGATCGTCTGGCCAGCGACGAGCAACAGCCCGATCGACAGGAACAGGAGACCGGCACTGACCCAGGTGGGCCAGTTCCAGATGACGCTCAGCGGCGTCAGGATGATCGCCGTGACCAGGATCGCAAGCTGGAACCGGAAGCAGCCCAGCCCCGGCCCGCGCTCGGCGTCGAGCGGCTCACCCTTGTACAGCACCGGACGGGACGGGTCGGTCACCGCTCGACTCTAGCGGAGCCGGGCGAGGTTCGCGGAGCCGCTTCCTCCAGGTGAGGATCTAGACTTCGAACGTGGCCTATGACACTCCCGAGCAGGAGTGGCGAGCGCTGCTGTCGGGTCAGCACGCCGGCATGCTCCAACTCAGACGGACCTTCGGGCGTCTTCCGGCGGCGCCTCGTTGCGCGTGGTGCTTCGCCCCGTTTCACGGCGTCGGCGGATTCCTTCTCAGGCCGTGGTTCGGGCCGTGGGAACGGAACGCCCAGCTGTGCAAGAACTGCTTTGCGGGCGTCAAGAAAATGGGGGTCGGAGGCGCGGAGATCGAACTGTCGAGGCTCTTTGCCGATATCCGCGGCTCGACCGGGCTCGGGGAGCAGATGCGACCGACGGAGTTCTCGGCGCTACTCGGCAGCTTTTACCGTCTCGCAACGAAAGCAGTCGTTTCCAACCTGGGTGTCCTGGACAAGTTCGTCGGCGACGAGGCGATCGGGTTGTTCATCCCGGCGTTCAGCGGACCGAATCACGCGGACGCGGCGATCGCCGCGGGTGTGGATCTCCTTCGGGCGGTCGGTCGGCCCGACGCGTCCGCAACGGGCCCGATCCCGGTCGGCGCGGCGGTGCATACCGGCGTCGCATTCGCCGGGATGGTGGGCTCCAGCATCGAGATCTCAGAGTTCACGGCCCTCGGGGATGCGATGAATACGACGGCACGGTTGGCGGCCCTCGCCGGCCCGGGTGAACTCCTCGTCTCCGTCGCCGCGGCGAAGCACGCGGGCTTACCCGCCGGCGGCCTTGAGCGGCGTAGTGTCGAGGTCCGCGGACGCGATGCAGGCCTCGATGTCTATGCGATCCGGCCGGAGCTCGTGCGGGAGATGCCGAAGACCGCCTGATGGGATCGCTGGACGGTCAGCAGTCGCCCCTTCAAGCGCCGGTTCCATCCCAGGCGACGCGGCCGCCGGCAACAGTAAGGAGGACACGACCCCGCAGGCCCTGACCCGTCAGCGGGCTGTTCTTGCCCTTGGAGAGCAGGGTCTCCGGGGCGACAGTCCACGCCTCCGCCCGATCGAATACGACCAGGTCCGCGCGCCCGCCCTCGACGAGGCCGGGCGTTCCGACCCTTCCGGCGAGAACCGTGGCCGGACCGGTCGTCAGTGCCTGGATGGCGCGAGCGAGCGGCATCCGCCCGGCATCGACGGCCGCGAGGAGGATGCCCAGGGCCGTCTCGATTCCCGAGATGCCGTTCGCTGCGGATCCGAACTCGACATCCTTGTCAACGGCGGTGTGGGGAGCGTGGTCGGTGGCCACGGCGTCCGCCGTGCCGTCCAGCAGCGCCGCCAGGCACGCCGCGGCGTCGGCCGGGGTCCGAAGGGGAGGATTCACCCGGAGCGATGGCGCGTAAGGCGCGGCCACGTTCGCGGCGTCGCGCCATGGATCGCCACTGGACTCCCAGGCCCACCGCCGCGCGCCGGCCAGCCACTCGTCGGTGAGACCAAGGTGGTGAGGCGTCACGTCGCACGTCACCGGCAGGCCCGCGGCTTTCCCCCGCCGCACGAGGTCCAGGGCCGACGCTGTGGACACGTGGGTGAGGTGCAACCGCGCCGCGGGTACGTCGCGAATGACGTCGGCCAGGACCGCGAGGTCGCGGGCCACCGCCGCCTCCTCGGCCGCGGCTGGCCAGCCGCGCAATCCGAGGATCGTCGCGACGAGGCCGTCGTTGGCCTCGGCCCCGGTGGTCAGCGAGGCGTCCTCGGGATGATCGACGATCGGCACCCCCAGCATGCCTGCATAACTGAGCGCCGAACGCAGGATCGCGGCGGACGCGACTGGCGCCCCGTCGTCGCTGAAGCCAACGACACCCGCGTCGGCCAGCTCGCCGAGCGCCGCGAGTTGCTCGCCGGCTCGCCCGACCGTGACCGCCCCGTGCATCGCGATGCGCACCGGCGAACCGGATGCGGCGGCGGCCGCTCGGATCCGCTCGACGACGCTGGGTTCGTCGACCGTTGGGGTCGTGTTGGCCATGACGCACACCGTCGTGAATCCACCATGCGCCGCCGCGGCCAGGCCGCTGGCGATTGTCTCGGCGTCCTCGTTCCCCGGCTCGCGGAAATGAGCGTGGAGGTCGACGAAGCCCGGCGCCACGACGATCCCTGTGGCGTCGATGCCGTCCGCGTCGCGGCCCACCAGCCACGTCACGGCCTCGATGACGCCGTTCTCCACGACGATCTCGCCGGGGCCCTCGCGACCGGTGCCCGGATCGACCAGCCAGGCCCGGCTGATCTCGAGGTCGCCGACGAGCTCGCCGATGGGAGCCTCGGCCTCGGCGCCGGCAATCCTGGCGCCGGCCACCGGGTCCGCCGTGGTCACAGCCGGGTCTGGGTCATCGCATGCCCCGCGGTCACGGCGCCGCGGCCCGCGACGCCCGAGCCCCGGTCATGAGGTACAGCAGGGCCATCCGGACCGCGACGCCGTTGGTGACCTGGTCGGTGATGACCGACTGCGAGCCCGCGGCGACGTCCGGGGAGATCTCGATGCCCTCGTTCATCGGCCCGGGGTGCATGACGATGGCGCCCTTTTTTGCGAGCGCAAGGCGCGGGCGCGTGAGGCCGAAGCGGGCGGTGTACTCGCGGAGGGACGGCAGCAGCCCGGTTGCCATCCGCTCTCGCTGGATTCGGAGGGCCATGATCACGTCCGCGTCCCGAACGGCGGCGGCGACGTCCGAGGTGACGGTGAAACGGCGATCCGCCGCGCCGCCGGCGCCGGCCGCGGCCCACGCCTCGAAGCCGTGCAGGAGCGTGGACGGGCCGCACAGCCAGAGGTCGGCACCGGCCGCGGTCAGCGACCAGATGTTGGAGCGCGCGACGCGCGAGTGCAGGACGTCCCCGAGGATCACGACCTTCCGGCCCTCGAGCGACCGTTCCCCGTCGACGGAGCTGCCCGCGGAGGAGGCACGGGGGAGGCGCTCACGCATGGTGTACAGGTCGAGGAGCGCCTGCGTCGGGTGCGCGTGCCAGCCGTCGCCGCCGTTGAGGATGCTGCCCCCGAAGTGTTCCGCCGCGAGGTACGGCGCGCCCGAGATCGGGTGGCGCATCACGATCATGCCCGCGCCCAGGGCCTCCACCGTCCGGATCGTATCGACGAGCGACTCGCCCTTGGCCACCGACGAGCTCGCTGCGGCGATGTTGACGACGTCGGCCGAGAGGTTCTTGGCCGCGACCTCGAAGCTGACGCGGGTCCGGGTCGACGCCTCGTAGAAGAGGAGCGTCACATTCGTGCCGCGCAGGGCCGGGACCTTCGCGATCGGCCGCGCCAGGACCTCCTTCATCGCATCCGTCGTGCGCATGACCAACTCGATTTCGGCCGGCGAGACCACGTCCACGTCGAGGAGATGACGGTGGCGCCAGGGCACCGCCTGAGTTTCCGGAGCCGCATCCACGGCTGGAACGGCCACTCGCTCGGATGGGTCGCCCACGAGGCCGTCCGGTGGGGCCAGGCTCACCCGACCAGCTCCGGGGCCAGACCGGGGACGCGTTCGATGTCGACACCGTCTTCGCCGTCGACTTCGGCGAGATGCACCCTGACGACCTCTTCCCTCGAGGTCGGAACGTTCTTGCCGACGTGGTCGGCGCGGATCGGCAGCTCGCGATGGCCGCGGTCGACGAGCACCGCAAGGCGGATCGCCTGTGGACGCCCGAAGTCCACGAGGGCATCCATGGCCGCGCGGATCGTGCGGCCGGTGTAGAGGACGTCGTCAACGAGGACGATCGTGCGGTCGTTCAGGTCAAACGGCAGGTCGGTTCCCTTCACGATCGGCTGTTGGGCGATCAGCGACAGATCGTCCCGGTAGAACGTGATGTCGAGCGCCCCGACCGGCACCTCGGCACCTTCATTGGCCGCGATCGCGTCGGCGATCCGATGGGCGAGCGGGACGCCGCGACGCTGGATCCCGACGAGGACGAGATGCGAGGTGCCACCCTGCTTCTCGACGATCTCGTGGCTCAATCGAACGGTCGCCCGGCGGATTTCCTCGGGGGTCATGATCAGACGGCCGTTCATGCGCGACGATCCATGACGCCCGCGCGGCGTGGCACTGTGCGTACTCCTCCCGGCCTCGCGGGGCCAAGTCACCGGCTCTCGCGGCCGGTCGATGAAGGATCGGCCAAGGATAGCGCCCGCGAAAGGCCGACGTCCGAGGCGGCTCCGCCTGACGGGCGGAGCGCTCCTCAGGGCAGGCCGTAGACCTTGACCGTCACCTGGGTGATCCCGGACCACGACGGGCAGCCGCAGATCGCGAAGAAGTCCGGTCGGTACATGTCGACGATGCGCTCGGGGGCCAGGGGGCCGTAGTCGGTCACCGTCCGCTCGAGGCAGCCGGCGGCACCGCAGATGACCACGATCGTCCCGCGCGGGAGGCGCATCGCCGTGGTGCCGTTGTCGTAGAACGTCGCCGCGCCGCTGAGCGTCGACAGCGGGGTCTTCCAATCGTTGGCTGATGCAGGAACCGGGACGGAGACCGACGGCCGCTTGCCCGGTCTCCTCGCGCTGCGGCCGCGCTCAATGAACCGGGCGGTCGCTTCGACATATCCGGCCGAGCGCAGGCCACGGTCGAGCTGGTCGATCGTCGTGGCAGAACGATCGACCGTTGCTGTGACGGTGACTGCCTGGAACGCCGCTGCATCGACCTCCCTGGCGGGGCTGGGGGTTCGCGATCCCGCGAGGCCTGGCAGCGCGCCCAGTACGAGCGCGGCGGACACTGCCACGCCCGCGACCGTCCATCTGGGTCGCACGAGCGCAAGCATATACGCCATCACTCGCGCGCGCGATCCCTTATTTTGTCAGCGAATGATCAGGAATTGACCCGCGGGAACGGTCTCGATCGATCCGAACGAGTCGGCGGTCCAGCCAAGGACCTGGACGCGGCTCCCCTGCCCATCCTGTCCGGGCGGGGTGGTCCACGCCAGCCGGCCATCGTCGATCGAGAAGCCGCGCAGCGCCGGCACGTTGGACAGCGGCGGGGTGTCCAGATTGACGACACCGGTCGCAGGATCGATCGTCAGCAGGCTCAATCGCCCGATGACGGGAGTGGCCGGGTCGGCCGTCCAGATCGCCAGCCGCGTGCTCGTTGGATCGAATCGGGCATCGAAGTCGGCGAACGGACCGACGGCCAGCGTCTGCGCCGGCGCCGACACCTTCGTTGACGACCCTGGATGGATCGACGGTGATGACGAGGCGCGGGGCGACGATCCGCCAACGAGATCCCAATCGGACAGCACGATCCGCCCCGAGTCCGGTTGCCAGCTCACGCCGTCGGGTCCGGCACTCAGTGTTCCGTCCCAATAGACGACGCGGGCTCCCGACGGATCGACGACCGGCCTCCACAGGCCGTTTCCGAGCGGCGTAACCGCACGGGTCGCCGGGTCGATCAGGAACGAGGCGCCGCGCAGCGTCCGATCGGCCAGGTTCGAAGCGGGACTCGAGCCGTTCCCGGGCGATTCCAGCCCCGTCGTCAGGGCTACCGGAATCGCGCGGCTGCCGAGAATCGAGCGGCCCAACCACTCGGCGAAGACCGAGCGGTGGTCAGTAGTGACGATCGATGCAGCCGGGTCCCCGACCTTCCATAGGTAGATATCAGGCCCCTCGGCGCCCTGGGGAGCGTTGGGCCGGCGCGCCGAGAAGGCGAACCATCGGCCGTCGGGCGAATAGGCGCCACTGCCACCGACCACGATCACGCCGCTGGCGATCTGGATCGGGGTCGCCGGCGCCTGCGACCCTGGACGTGTGCTCGCCGACGAGGAGCCCTTCGGCGCCGCGGGGGTCGAGAAGGGGCTGCTGGTCGCCGCGGGGCTTCCGGCCGGGTTCGATGCGGCAGGCGTCGGGCTGGCGGCCGGAGTCGGTTGCGGGGATCCGCTGGAGCTCGGCTGGGTGCTGGCCGGCGCGGACGCCACGGGCGAACTGTTCGGCGGTGGTCCAATGGACGCTGAGATCGTCGCGACAGGGCTCGAGGACGGCCTCGGGGCGACCGGGCTTGCGGCGGGTCCGCCTGCTTCCGGTTTCGGAGTCGGGGCGGGTGTCGGAACGGTCATGACATAGACC
>DATCPH010000209.1:0-3518 GCA_036570185.1 Candidatus Limnocylindrales bacterium
CGGCGTGAGCCAACCGAGCAGCCGCTCCTTGCGGTGGTTCCCTACCGTCGGCCGGCCCGCTGGGGTCTCTGACCGGGACGTTGTGTCAGTTCCTTTGTTTGGGCTCGATAGTGACCGGGAGGTCGTGTCATGTGGCCGCCGGATTCGTAGCGAGCGGCATCTGGCCGATGGAAACGGAGACTATGGCCGGGAATATCAGGCGCAATCATCAATGACGGGGTGGCACGGTCCAGGTTCGCCGCAGATGGCCATGGAAGCGAGTCGCGTTCGCGGTTTGTCTGGTTCCCAAGAATGCGGCTAATACGGCGACTGCCAGGTACCAGGCGCTCGGTCTAGATGGTCTCCGGAACGAAGGTCTGGTCGGCCATCGGTGGCCGCACGTAGCCATGATCGGACTGGCGGGGCGGCAACACGATCGCCGTCGGAGTCAGATCCTCGTACGGAATCAGGCTCAGGAAGTGGCGGATCGTATTGATCCGGGCCCGCTTCTTGTCGTCGCCACTGACCACGTACCACGGCGCCTGTTTGATGTCGCAGTGCGCGAACATCTCGTCCTTCGCCTTTGAGTACTCGACCCATCGTGAGCGCGACTCCAGGTCCATCGGGCTGAGTTTCCAGCGCTTGGTGGGGTCGTCGATTCGAGACTGGAAGCGGCGCTCCTGCTCGGCGTCGCTGACGGAGAACCAGTACTTGATCACGGTGATCCCGGATCGGACGAGCATCCGCTCGAACTCGGGGCAGGACCGCAGAAACTCCTGGTACTCCGCGTCGCTGCAGAAGCCCATGACCCTCTCGACGCCGGACCGGTTGTACCAGCTGCGATCCATCAGGACCATCTCACCGGCGGCCGGCAGGTTGGCCACGTAGCGCTGGAAATACCACTGCGTCTTCTCGCGTTCGGTCGGCGCGGCAAGCGCGACCACGCGGCAGTAGCGCGGGTTCAGGCTCTGGGTGATCGTCTTGATCACGCCGCCCTTGCCGGCGGCATCTCGGCCTTCGAAAACCACGACCACCTTTTGGCCCTTGGCCTTGACCCACTCCTGGAGCTTGACGAGCTCGACCTGTAGCCCGGCCAGGATCTCGAGGTATTCCTTGTTCTTCAGCTTCGAGCGTTTCGCCTCGCCCGGAGCCATCTCGGCCATGACGGCGACTTCAGGAGCTTCAGTCCCTTGGGCAGGCCGTCGCCCGCCGGATCGTTTCGGCGTCGGCGTTCCGCCCTTGCCATTTGTCTTGGCGGCTCGTTTCGTTGATGGGGCGGCCGCCTGGCCTCCAGAACGCGCCTGCTTGGCCACGGGTTCCTCCGCAATTTGAACGGACGACGACGCTGAACGTATCACCACGGTCAATCGTCTTCCGGCTCGGCGTCGTCCGGCTGAGCCGGGCCGGGTCGCGAGGGTCTCCCGCGTGGCAAAGCTCACCAGATCGTCATGGAGCGACGGTTATCCCCGCAGTCCCGGAAATCGGTTACCAGATCGTCGTCGGGCGACGATTATCCAACCCGGCGCGACGATCGATCATCAGACCGACGCGGGGCGACCGTTTGGGGACGCGCGGTGCGTCGACCGAGCGTGACAATCGTGACCCGCGCGGCCCGCCCCGTTTCGGCAGGTGACTATGCCTATCTAGCCGTCACGTGGCGACGATTTGACGAAGAAGTCCGTCGGCCCCCCCCCGGGGGTCGGGAGGTAGCCCGTCGCCCGCCGTGAGTCGGGCAAATGTCGTGGACCGTCGTCAGGCGGGCGCGTGCCGGTAGAACTCGACGGGGGTCGGAGGCAGGGCAGCCTGGCCAAGGATGATGTCCGACGCCTTCTCCGCGATCATCATGACCGGCGCATAGATGTTCGCGTTGGTGATCGACGGCATGACCGACGCATCAACGACGCGGAGCCCGTCCAGGCCGTGGACCCGCATCGTCTGGGGGTCGATCACGGAGCCTTCGCCGGTGCCCATCCGGCACGTGCACGATGGATGCAACGCCGTCTCGGCATCCGCGGCGACCCAATCGATGATCTCCTCGTCCGTCTGCACCGACGGCCCCGGTGAGATCTCGCCGGCATCGAATTGGAAGAACGCTTCCTGGCCCAGAATCCAGCGGGTCACGCGGATCGCCTCGACCCATTCGCGCCGATCCTGCTCCGTGGACAGGTAGTTGAATCGCAGGGCGGGATGCACGGTCGGGTCGGTCGAGACGATCTTCACCGAACCGCGGGCGTCCGACAGCATCGGTCCGATATGAACCTGGTAGCCATGGCCGCCCGCCGGCTTGGAGCCGTCATAGCGGACCGCCAGCGGCAGGAAATGAAACATCAGGTTGGGCTGGACCACGTCGTCGTTGCCTCGGGCGAAGCCCCCGCCCTCGAAATGGTTGGTCGCGCCGGGGCCGCCGCGCAGAAACAGCCAGTGGGCCCCGATAAACGGCCGCCGCCAGAGTTGGAGGTTGGGCACCATCGAGACCGGTCGACGGCTGCCGTGCTGAACGTAGACCTCGAGGTGATCCTGGAGGTTCTCACCCACACCCGGGAGGTCATGGATCACATCGATGCCCAGGGCGCGCAGCTCGGAGCCCGGGCCCACCCCCGATAGCTGGAGGAGTTGCGGCGAGTTGAAGGCTCCGCCGGCCAGGATGACCTCGCCACCTCGGACGGACCGCGAGGTGCCTGCCCCCCCACCCTGCGAATACCTGACGCCAACGGCGCGACGTCCCTCGAAGTCGATGCCCGTGACGAGGGCGCGCGTCTCGACGTCGAGGTTGCGCCGCCCAAGGACGGGATGCAGATAGGCTCGCGCGGCGCTGATCCTCCGGCCGCGCCGGATGTTGCGATCGAATGGTCCGAAGCCCTCCTGACGGTAACCATTGACGTCGGGCGTGAGCGCGTAACCGGCCTGCCAGGCGGCCTCGAACCAGGCGTCGAAGAGCGGCCCGGTGGCGGGTCCGCGTTCAAGCGGCAGCGGACCGTGCTTCCCCCGGAAGCGCGTGTCGCACAACGCTTCGGCGCGGCGACGCACCTCCCCGTCCGGCGTCCGCTCCGACTCGGCGTCGGCCGGCCCCAGGCACGCCTCCATCCGCTTGAAGTACGGCAGGCAATGGGCGTAGTCCCAGCTCTCCAGCCCGGGCTCGGCGCCCCAGCGCTCGTAATCGAGAGGGTTGCCGCGCTGGAAGATCATCCCGTTGATGCTGCTGGACCCGCCAAGGATCCTGCCTCGCGCGTGGTAGATGCGCCGGCCGTGCATGAACGGCTCGGGCTCCGACTCGTACTGCCAGTCGTAGAAGCGGTTGCCAATCGGCAGCGTCAGGGCAGCCGGCATGTGAACGAAGACGTCCCAGCGATAGTCGGGCCGGCCGGCCTCGAGCAGGAGGACCCGATTCGTGGGATCGGCGCTCAATCGGTTCGCCAGCACCGAACCGGCCGAACCACCCCCGACGATGACGAAGTCGTAGGCTCTGGCAGGCATCGTCGGGCGATGCTACCAGCGGACGACTGACCCGATCGACCCCCCGAGCGCGGCCGACCCTGCGC
>DATCPH010000210.1:0-5304 GCA_036570185.1 Candidatus Limnocylindrales bacterium
GCGACTCTGCACGTCTCGAAGCGGTAGCGGGAACAGGGCAAGCTCGCCCACCCCGAAACTGCGTCGCGATCAGCCGCTGAGGCCGACCCAAGCGCGACCCACGGGAGTGTCAGGTCTCCGCGGCGAAGCGATAGCGCGGGACTCGATCCTCAGCAACGGATCGTACGGGGACGCGGCAACTGGCCGATCGCTAGACCAGACACTACGGAACGCTCGTGTTGATTAACGGACGCGAAGCCCGACCTGGAGGCACGCGGAGCGGCGGATCATGGCCGGTTTCGGGACCGGAGCCAGATGGAGGCCGACACCGGCTGCATGGTCCGCTTGAGCGTCGTCGAGAGGGCGACGGCCAACCGGTCGACCTCGACCTCGTCGCGAACCCGGGCAGCGAAGCTCTCGATCTCTCGCGCGGCGTGATAGCGGGAGCGATAGAAACGTCGGTCGACAGCCACCTGGATCCGCCGCCGGACGGGAGCAAAGAGGGCGAAGACCACCAACGTCGAGGCGGCAACCGCGACCGGGCCGCCGTTCGCAGTGAAAGGCGCCAGCACCGACTGGAGTCCTAGGAACCCGACCACGTAGACGCCGGCCAGGATCGCCGTCAGGACGGCATAGGCGAGCGTCCGGCTGATGATCCGGTCGATGTCGTAGAGTCGGTATCGCAGGATGGCGATACCGGCGGCGATCGGGATGCACACGTCGCCGCTGATCAGGATGAAGTTGACGAGGCGGATGAGCGGCGGGGCCGCAGTCAGCGACGAGTACGCGATCACGATCGGCGTGTTGGCGATCCAGAGAATCGCCGTCAGGACAACGGCCGACGTCAGCCACTTCAGTTGCTGGTGTTCCAGTCCAGTGGAACGCCGAAGGCGGATCACCATCGAAATCGCGGCGATCGCGACCATGACGACTGACAGGAGCTCAAGCAGGCCGTAGGCGAGCGTCGCCAGGACGGTGCCGAGTGGGTCGCCCAACCCGAGCGGATTGTCGACGTTGAGCCCGTCAAGCTGGAGGGATTGGACGGGCCCCGACGCGAATGCCGACATGACGGAGTGGACGATGCCCCAGGCCACAGCCACCTGCGCGAATCGACGCCAACGCGGGGAGGGGGCGCGTCCGTCGGGAAAGAGGACGATCAGCAACATGAATGCGATGAGGCTCAGTGGGCCGGGCCATGTCGTGAGCCAGGTTGCGATCTCAACGGCAGGCAAGGGCCTCACGGCGTGCGCGAATTCGACATACGACGTCGCTAGGCCGTTGAGGTCCCATCCGAGGTTGGCGAGCACGAACAACCACCCGATTCGGTTGCCCGGCCGTCGGAGAACGATCAGCAGGCCGACCGCCGCGAACGCCAAGCTGCCGATCCCTCCCGCGACGTCGATCGGCAGCGCGGAGGCGGAGAATGGCGGATGGGCTCGGCCGAGTTCCGACAGCGCCACGTGACCGGCGACCATCGCTACTTGAGCCGCAACCAGCACCGTGGCGATCGGGGGTTCCAGGACCGCCCTCGTTGCCCCCTTCATCCGCGGATCTCCCGCAGCCAGATCGAAGCCGACGCCGGCTGCATCGTCCGCTCGCCCGTCCAAAACGCGGTCACCCGCTCGACCCCGAGCTGGACATTGGCGGCAACCGCCGGGCTGCGAGAGCGCAATCCGTGGGCCAACATCTGCGCGACGGAGCCCCCGTCGATCTCCACGTGGGGATGATCGCCGGCAGCCGTCCGGGAAACGTTACGAGCCCCTAGCTTTGAGAGCGCCAGTCAGGCGACGATGCCTTGGGCGACCGAGTCGACCGGTTCGAGGAGGCGCCGACGATCCGCTCCTGGACGGTCGACCCGAAGTGCGTTGGGGCGGCGAAATCCCACCCCCCCAAACGGACTATCGGCGCGGAGCTACTGCGCCTTTGCGACGATCCGCTCGGCTTCTGCCTTGTTGAAGGCGCGAAGGGTCGTGGTCCTGACGTTCACGAGGGCTGCCAGCTTGAGCGATGCTGCCGTGATCGTCTCATCGTCGGGCGCCTCGACGACCGCCACGATGTCATAAGGCCCGAGGGTCCAGTACAGCTCCTTCAGGCTGGCCCCCAACGCTCCCAGCATCTCCGCGTAGGCGTCCGCCCGTTTGGTCGTGTCGCGAAAGTGTGCACCCCCTGGTCGGTCCAGCTGACCAGCTGTACGAACGTTGCCATCACGGCCTCCTTGCCCGAGCGGGGAAGGCGAGGCCTGGCCCGCAGCTCCCGGGCGGCCCGGAGACAAGCTCCCGGTCGATCCCAGCCAATCGATTGTACGTGCGGTGGGAACCACAGCCCGAGCGGTCCGGCAGAGACACGATCCCGCGATCGTGTCGGGCTGCGGCTTCTCGGACCGGGCCTGCGCTCGAGCCCTTCCACGCCTCCGGGGTTTCACCACAAGCGAGGTGGACGCACTGGCCGAGTCGCTCTGACGAAAGATCAGGAGGCGGCCCCAATGCCGGAGTCGCTATCGGCAATGCTGCCCACCACCCTCGAGGTTAGCCGCCAGTTGGTCTCAGTGTGGCGACTTGAGCGCGGCCAGGAGTGCGGCCCCATCCGGCCGGCCCAGTCCGGTGCAGGCGTCCCAGCCGGGTCCGGCCCCATAGGCCCCGTTGCCGCCAGCCGTGATGTCCCGAAAGACGCTCGACGGAGCGCCGTAGAGCAGCGGGTTCAGGAAGCCGACGGGCTTGTTCAGCTGCTGATTGAGCTGCGCGACAAGGGCAGCCAGGAGCGGCGCGACCGCACTGGTCCCGCCGATGACCATCTGCTGCCCGTCGACGCGGACCTCGTACCCGCTGACGGGACTGGCGTCTCCCGCGACATCGGGCACGCCCCGGCCGACCCGCCCGCCTGGGTTGGCCGACCTGGGCACCGCGGCGCTCGCCTGATACGCGGGAGGATCGAAGAAGTCGCTGATCCCGCCGCCGGTCGAGCCACCCTGGGCTCCGTCGTTCCATGCCCGCTCGTCGCTGATCGAGGACGTCGACGCGATCAGGTGGGTGCCGCCGCAACCGACGGCATGTGGGCTGGACGCTGGGAAGTCCGCGTTGGCGAGGCCGTCCCCGACGGCATCGTCCGAGCCGTTGTCGCCGGACGCGCACAGAACGGTGACCCCCACGAGAGCGGCTTCCTGGAACGCCTGATCCATCGCCTGCATCGCCTGGGCGGTCCAATGCTTCTCAGCGCCACCCCAGCTGATGGAGATGACAGACGGGTTGTTGACGTTGTCGTGGACGGCCCTCGTCACTGCGTCCAGGAAGCCACGGTCCGTGTTCGGGGCGAAGTAGACAGCGATCCTGGCGCCAGGGGCCACCGATCCGGCCACTTCGATATCCAGCATGACCTCCCCGTCGGCGCTGTTCGGCTTGGTCGGGCGGCTCTTCGCTCCGTCGACGGAGACGGCGACGATCTTCGGCACCGAAATGCCCAGCTGCGCGAAGTACGCCTTCAGGTCGCCTCTTCGCAGTCCCCCGCCGAGCTCGATGATGGCGATGCACTGCCCGCTGCCGGTGGCGGCGGACACGAAGTCGTAGAGACGAGCGACCTGCGGTGGCGTGAACGACGTCGCGGTTGCTGCTGGCGCCGCCCGCCGCTGCAGCGAGCCCGCGAGCGAGGCGGCGGGCTTCGTCTCGATCGGGAGCGAGCGGAAGTGCGGCTTCGCCTGCGGCCGGTCGTCAAGGCCGAACACGCCCTCGACGATGGCGCCGAGCTCGGTCGGGATCGTCACGGGACCGGTCCGCCCGCGATACGTCCCCTGGGCGTACTGGTACCGCTGGAGCGTCACCCCGAACGCCGCGCTGACCTTCTGAGCGGGACCGGCCAGCACGACCTTACGCTGGGACGGATCGGCCTCGATGACCTCCAGCCCCTGCTCCGCGGCGAATGACCTGACGGCGGCGATGTCGGCGGGGTCGGCGCCCAGGGTGGTGCGCAGCTCGGCGCGGGTGAGGTAGCTACGCTCCGCGATACTCTGGGACGACAGGGCCAGCGCCGCCGGAGCCGCGGTCGAGGGGCGCGGTCGGACCCGCACCGTGACCTCGACGCGCTCGTCCGACTGGACATCGCCGATGAGCTGAGCTCCCGGCATCGCATCGCGGCTGCTGCCGGGAACCTGAACCCTAGCCTTCTTGGATGGCACAGTGGTTCCCCCCCTCTGATGAAAGACCATCAGTCGGCCTCTTGCCTCAAGCCTAGCGATGCGGTCAACCGCACGAGCTGCTCATCGTGACGTGGGCGGAACCAGAGCGGCGGAGACCATCCGAAAAGCGGGCGGTCCGCCATTCGGCGACTTGGGGGCCCGCCACGGAGCGCCCTCGCCCGCCCACGTCGGCTCAGGCGCCCCGTATGAGCAGTCCCGCGACCCCTGCGGCGAAGACGACGAGCGGCTCCGCGAGGCGTTCCATGTGGCGCGGTCGCCAGTGCCGGATCACGAGGAGGGCCGCGAGCGCTGAGAGCCCGATGGTGAGCGTCGCAAGATCACGGATGGCACCGCGACCGAGGATGACCGATGCCGCGACGATCGCCCCGGCCGCCGCGGCGCTCACCCCCGCCACGAAGGCGCGCACCGGGACGGCGTCCTTGTGGCGGAGGATCCAGCGGCCGGGCACGATCACCAAGAGGTATGCCGGCAGAAAGACCCCAAAGGCGCCGACGAGGGCACCCGGCAACCCGGCGAGGATGAAGCCGATGAACGCTGCCGTGATGACGACCGGCCCCGGGGTGATCAGCCCGACCGCGACCGCGTCGAGGAACTGCTGCTCCGTGAGCCAGCTGTGCTCGACCGCCACGCCCTGATGGAGAAACGGGACGATCGCGAGCCCTGAACCGAAGACGAACGCGCCGGCCTTGATGAAGAAGAGTGCGAGTCCGCCAAGCAGCCCCGGATCGGTCGCACCGGCAGGGACGAGCGGGCTCAGGATCGCCACACCGGCTAGGCGACCGCCGACGGCGTGCGCGATCGCCTGTGGCCCGACGCGAACGACGACGACCAGAAAGCCAGCGGCGAGAAACGCCAGCGCAACCTCGCTCTGCGTGAAGAAGGTGAGGAGACCAACGCCCACCGCAACCGCCCAGAGCAACGGATCGCGCCCGATCGTCAGCGGCAGCAAGCGGTACGCGGCGAGGGCGATGATCGCGATCGCGGCCGGCGCGATCCCGTAGAAGAGCGAGCCGACCCAATGCGCCCCCCCGAGGCCGACGTACAGCCAGCCGATGCCTACGACCAGGAGGAAGGGCGGCCCCACGAAGGCGAACGTGGCCAGGGTCGCCCCGCGGACGCCGGTCCGAATGAAGGCAAGC
>DATCPH010000211.1:0-5095 GCA_036570185.1 Candidatus Limnocylindrales bacterium
GCACCGACCTCGCCGCGGTCAGCCAGGACGAGCTCGACGCTGTCGCCGCGGAGCTCAACGGCCGCCCTCGACAAACCCTCGGCTGGTGGTCACCCTCTGAGAAGTTCGCCGAGGCCGTTGCGATGACCGCTTGAGACCGCCGGTCATCGTGTTGGGCTGGCAGCCAGCTTCCGGGGCTATCGAGGCCTGACTACGCGTCGTCCATGATGTGGCCGTCGGCGCGCATCTCCTGGCTGCGAACCGGTGGCGCGCCGTCAGTGCTGGCTCACCTGGAAGCAGGCGACGTCGTACTGGCTCACTCTGGTCGTGCCCGTGACGTTGGCGTAGACATTGACGGCCGTTGTGGCAAAGCCGTTGGTGGTGCTGACGATACCCGGAGGACGGGTCAGCCTCGGGAAGTCCTGGCACGACTGGCTGGGCTGACCGGTTCCAGTAGGGGACGGGTTCGGGGCGGCGAGGGTCGTGCCGGCAGCCAGCGCGAGGCTGAGCACCGAAGCTGAAGCGGCGATGGCGATCCTGCGGATCATGGGTCGACCTCCTCGGGGCGTGGCTCGATGTCGATGCCGAGTGGTACGTCGGGCCGGCTCCTTCGGTTCTCATCCGACATGACGTTGGCATTGTGTCGGGGTCCCTGCCTAGGGTTGGCCGGCGGCGACGTTCACGGCGGCCGGCGGCCCGCCGGACGACGGCACGGACCGCCGAACGGTGGACGAGAACGCGGAGGCGGGAGGGCCCACGATGATCAAGATCTGGAGCGAGCTACCGGTCGTGCGATTGAAGGAACAGGTCGCGGACCATCTCGCTCATCTGAGCTTCGCACTCATCCCGATCGCCGCCGGCATCGCGATCCTGCGCTACCGCCTCTACGACATCGACCGGCTCATCAGCCGCACCATCGGCTGGGCGGTCCTGACCGGCATCCTTGGGCTGGCGTTCCTGGCTCTGGTCCTCGGGCTGTAGGTCGTCCTGGCGCCGCTGACCAGGAGCAACGGCCTGGCCGTGGCTACCTCGACGCTCGTCGTCGCCGCGGGGTTCGCCCCCGCCCGGCGCTGGGTCCAGGCCATCGTCGATCGGCGCTTCGACCGGGCCCGCTACGACGCGGCCCGAGAGATCGCAGGCTTCACGGTCCGCGTCCGCGATGAGGTCGACGTGGAGCAGCTCACTTCGACCATGTCGGCCACCCTCATGCGCACGATGCAGCCGGCGACGGCTTCCATCTGGCTGCGGTCCCGAAACCGCCCCTGATCCAGCGCCTGTAGGAGTCCGGATCAGACTTCGCGCCCGCCGATCGGCACTACGGTCGGGTAGGCCCTGTGCGGCGCGAACCTTCCTGCGAGAGCATGATCGGACGAGAGACAGTCGCGGTCCGTCAGCGGCCCGCCCGGGCCGCTGCGGCATGTGCTTTGGCCTTCTTCTGTGGAAGGGACCCTGCGATGGACGAGGAGACGGGTCTGCCGGCCGGAACCGAGTTCCGGCGCTGGGTTCAAATGCGCCGCCGCCTCAATGCACCGCCCGACCGGGTGCTTCGTGCCTGGTCCGATCCGGAGGAGCTCGCCCGATGGTTCCCTGAACGGGTCGAAGGGGGCTTGGCGGTCGGGGCGCGATCCGTCCTCGTCTGGCCGGAGCGACGGGTATGGTGGGAGATCGTCGAAGCTGCCAGAGATCGGTTCGTCTTCCGCCGGCCGTGGCTTGCCGACGAAAGGCTGATCACAACAGTCCATGTGCTCGTCGCGCCGGCGGGCTACGGCAGCCGGCTTGACCTCGAGGACGGGCCGTTCCCGCTCGATGAGCCCGGAGTCCTTGACGCCTGGGCGGAGGCGATAGAAGGATGGACGGACGCGCTGGCACTTCTCCGCGCCCAACTCGATTTCAGCGTCGACCTTCGTCGCCGGAGCTAGCAGCTGGAGCGATCGTCACCGTGTCCAGCGGGCCGGAATGTATTCGTAGCCAGGCTCAATTGACAGCAGGACGAACGATGGGGTTTCCCCCAGGCCGGTTGACCAGACACGACGTTGCCATCGTGTGTGCGGCGGCGGTAGCGTCCGCCGTCGGGTCAGACGGGTGATACTCCCGACCCTGAGGGAGACAAACAGGCGCCGCGGGTCTACGAACCGCCGGACGTTCTCGCCGATAGGGCGCTCCTCGGTGTGCGTGGGATACTGCCTGCCCGTGAGACGCCTAGTGGTTCGACCCACTGACGCCGCGATGAGGGATCCGGCGCGCGGGCGCGCGGCCGCGTCCTTGGGCAGTAGCCACCGGCATCGGACCATCGCTCCCGAGCCCAACCGCGCCCGTCACGGCACGGCCCTGCGCGCTGGTGTCCTCGGTGCTACGGACGGTCTCGTCTCCAACCTCAGCTTGGTTATGGGCGTCGCTGGGTCCGGCGCCGCGCGCACCGTCGTTATCCTCGCCGGCCTGGCCGGTCTCGTCGCAGGCGCCCTGTCGATGGGTCTCGGGGAGTACCTCTCGGTCCAGAGCACCCGGGAGCTCTTCGCTCATGAACTGGAGATCGAGGCGCACGAGTTGGAGACGGATCCCGCTGCGGAAGTCGACGAGCTGTGCGCCATCTATGAGCGCAAGGGCATCCCGACCGCGCAGGCTCACGAACTGGCCGAGCGAATCGTGCACGGCGACCCGGGGTTCGCCCTCGATACGATGGCGCGCGAGGAATTGGGATTCGATCCAGCCCAACTCGGCGGCTCCGCGTGGGTCGCGGCCGGCACGTCGCTTTCGCTATTCGCGCTGGGAGCGCTTGTTCCGCTCGTGCCCTTCCTATTGATCGGTGGCAGCCCCGCTATCTTGGTGGCGGCGACGGTCGGCGGCGCAGCGCTCTTCGGACTCGGCGCCGCGATCACGAACCTGACCGGGATGAACCCCATCCGGGCGGGCCTACGGCAGCTGGCGTTCGGGGCGCTCGCGGCTGCAGTCACCTACGGCATCGGGGCAGCCGTTGGGACAGTCGTGCGCTAACTCGTCGAGGTCAAACAGACTTGGGCCGACACAGGAAGGATGAGGTCCACGCGAGGCAGGCGCGATCCAGAGCTCGGAGATCGGGCACGAGCCCCGGCGATCCAGGACTCGGCCGGACACAGCGGGTAGCGAGTTAATGACGACCCCGCTCGGATCGAGCCACGGCGCCTGTGGGGTCCGACTGGAGCTCCCTTCCCTCGACAAATCACACGGCGACCGCCACGACGCGCCGCGACCGGTGATCGACCGTCGGCTACGCGGCCTGCGCCTCGCCCAAGCGCACGGGGACCGCCGCGTCGGCCGCGAACGCTGCAGACGCGCAACCGTCGCGGCGCATCGGACGATGAGGACGGAAACAGGGACGGTCCGCGTCCGGATGACGATCGGTCCGCCGTAAAATGTCAATCGCATGGTGGAGTTCATCGGGGTGGCCCAGTCGGGACGCGATCGATGCCCGCGACGGCGGTCGCTCCGTCCCTCGGAAAGGGTGAGGATGTCATGACAGAAGAAGAACGACGCACCGTCGTCACCGAGGAACCGACCGCCTCCGGCGAGAGCGGCCGATCCACCACCCGTCGGACGGTCGAGTCGCGGCCCAGCGGCGGCGAGCTTGCCCGTCGCGTTGTCGTCTTGATCTTCGGGCTGATCCAGGTTCTGATCGGGCTGCGCATCGTGCTGCTGCTCCTGAATGCTCGCGAGGCGAATACGATCGTGAAGGGCATTCTGGATCTGAGCCAGATCTTCGTCGCCCCGTTCGAGGGGATCCTTCGCACCGACGCACTCCACGCCAGCGGCTCCACACTTGACATCACTGCCATCGTCGCCTTCGTCGGCTGGACGATCCTCGAGCTGATCGTGATCTGGGCCCTGGGGATCTTCCGGCGCGAGCCGGCCTGAAACGACCGTATGACCGCATCGCGATCCCCAGGCGGGCAGGGCTTCGCCCGCAGACAGCGTCGGCCGGAGGGACGTCGAAAGGGAGGAGTGTCCCTACCGTGCCTACACGCAGCCTCAGTCGGATAGGCGCTAGCGCCGGAATCCTCTCTGTGGTCGTGACCTTCGTCGGCTTCGGCGTGCATGGCGGCCTGCCGTCCTCGTCCACCGCCGATGCGGTCCGCACCTATGTCGATGGTGCCAGCGCGGGGCAAACCGGCATCGGTAACTACATCGAGCTGCTCGGCTCCGTCCTGTTCCTGGTGTTCGCGACCTTTCTCTATACGGTCACCCGCGCTGCGAATCCCGACCGACTCAATTGGATCCCCGCCCTTGGGCTCGTTGGAGCCGCAGCTTACGTGGCGGTCAGCGCAGTGGCCGCAGCCGAGCAACAGGTGGTGGTGGAGTGGGCCAAAGCAGGAGCCGATACGAAGACCGTTCTTGGCGCCTACATTCTCGATGAAGACGCGTTCACGCTCAGCTTTGAGCTGGCGGCCCTCTTCCTAGCCGCCGTGGGTGTGGCTCTTTTCAACGCCGGGCGCCTACTGCGCCTCATCGGCGTCGGCGCGATTGTGATTGCGGCCATCGTGTTCGCTTCGGGCCTGACTGGCACCGCATCGATTGAAAGTGGAATCCCCCAGATCGGCTTCCTGCTCTTCGACCTCTGGACGCTCGTCGCCGGCACTTACTTCCTAATCCGGCCGCCCCTTCCTGGTCGTGGAGTCTAACGCCCCTTCGTCCTGGTGAGGAAGTGGTCCTGGAACGGAAGCGTGAGTTCAAAGCGTGCGTGAGTTCAAAGCGTTGACACGTTCGGCTGTCTCCTCTAGGGTGAGCCAGGTCCCCATCGCCGGTTGGCTCCGGAATCTGCCACTCTACGAGGCGCCTGATGCTGAAACGCCTGATCATCTTGGTCGCCGCGGCGGTCGCCCTGTCGGCATGTACGCCAGCCGCGACCCCGCTCCCGACGATCGCCCCGCTTCTCCCGACGATCGCCCCGCTTCCAAGCGCTCCGGCCAGCGCCGCTCCGGCCAGCAGCGCTCCCGCGACGGTTCCGTCGCCGAGCTCCAGCTAGTCCAAGCCGGCTTCGGCCAGGACCGACGGCGCCGAGGCCATTTGGCCTCGGCGCTTTGCTATGCCCAACAACCGGCCGGGCGCCACGGTGAGATCGGCCTCGCCCGAGAGGATGTGGATG
>DATCPH010000212.1:0-14808 GCA_036570185.1 Candidatus Limnocylindrales bacterium
GGGCTGGCCTCAGACCGCGGCGGGCTCGCGGTATTCGCCGAAGACCTCGCGGAGAACCTGGCACTGCTCGCCGAGGGTGGCATAGGCCTCGGCGCAGTTGACGAAGTGTGGCATCAGGTTCGTCTCTGAGATTCCGGGGCGGCGGGCCGCTTCGCGGAGGCCCCGGAGGGCCGCCTCGACGGCCGAGGCGTCGCGCTCGCGCCGGACGCGCGACAGGCGCTGGAGCTGCCGCTCCAACGAACCCGCAGGGACTTCGAGGACCGGCACCGTCGTCTCCTCGGCCTCGTCCACGTAGGCATTGACACCGACGATTCGCCGCTCGCCACCGTCGAGCTCGCGCTGGAAGCGGTAGGCCGCATCCGCGATCTCGCGCTGCGGGTAGCCCTCGGTGATTGCCTTGACCATTCCGCCGCGGCGATCGATCTCGTCGAGATAGCGCCAGACGGCACGATCGGTCTCGTTGGTCAGCGACTCGACGAACCAGGAGCCGCCGAGCGGATCGACCGTCGAGGCGACCCCACTCTCCTCGGCGATGATCTGCTGCTGGCGGAGCGCGAGTAGCGCTGCCTCCGCGGTCGGGACGGCGAGCGCCTCGTCATAGGCGTCGGTATGCAGCGACTGGGTCCCACCGAGGACGGCGGCCAGGGCCTGGAGCGCAACGCGGGTGAGGTTGTTCAGTGGTTGCTGTGGCGCGAGCGACACGCCGGCGGTCTGGGTATGGAAGCGCATCCACGTCGAGCGCTCGTTCTCCGCGCGGTAGCGCTCGGTCATGAGCTTGTGCCAGATCCGCCGCGCCGCCCGGAACTTGGCGATCTCCTCGAAGAAATCGGAGTGCGAGTTGAAGAAGAACGAGAGGCGGGGCGCGAAGTCGTCGACCCGCATCCCGCGCGCCAGCGCGGCCTCGACGTAGGCCATCCCGTCGGCGATGGTGAAGGCGAGTTCCTGGACGGCGGTCGAGCCGGCCTCGCGGATGTGGTAGCCGCTGATCGAGATCGTGTTCCAGCGCGGCAGCTCGCGGGTCCCGAATTCGATCGTGTCCGTGACCAGGCGCATCGACGGCTCGGGCGGGAAGAGGAACTCTTTCTGCGCCACGAATTCCTTGAGGATGTCGTTCTGGGTGGTTCCCTCGAGAGCGGCCCGGGGCACGCCGGCTTTCTCGGCCGCCACGATGTACATCGCCCAGATCGGAGCGGCCGGCGAGTTGATCGTCATCGACGTCGACACGCGGTCCAGCGGCAAGCCGGCGAGGAGAACCTCCATGTCAGCGAGCGACGAGACCGCGACGCCGCACGTCCCGAACTCGCCCTCCGCTTCGGGATCGTCGGTGTCGTAGCCGTAGAGCGTCGGCATGTCGTAGGCGATCGACAGACCCGTCTGGCCGGCGTCGAGCAGCTGGCGAAAGCGGGCGTTGGTGTCCTCGGCCGCGCCGAACCCGGCGAACATCCGCATCGTCCAGAGTCGCGCCCGGTAGCCGAGGGGATGGATGCCGCGCGTGAACGGCGGCTCGCCGGGAAGACCGATGTCCCGGACGTCGTCGAACTCGGCCCAGCGCCCCTCGCCGCGGCGGAGCACGTCGCCGTGGTGATCGACGGCCGTGGGACCGCCTCCACCGGCCGGCGTGCCATCAGCGGTCTTGGACGACGACCACGGGCCGTACAGGCGCTCGACTTCGACGTCGCTGATGGTCGAGAACCGGACCCGCCGCTCGGGCGACCGCCGAAGCGCGGGGTCGAGGCGCGTCCGTTCCCAGGCCTCGCGCCGGGTCGGCCAATCGGGCCGTTCGCTCATGGCCGCGACTCTAGCACTCGGCCAGCACGAGGTCGGGGGACAGGAATCGGCCGGGCCAAGACTCCTGCGGAGGATCAGGGGCTGGGAGAGAGGCCGTCGGGAGCCGCGGCAAACGCCGCGAGCGCGGCCTTGACGCGCGCCTCGTGCGCCGCGCGAGTCACGACCTCTCGAACGTCGCTGCCGATGAGGATCACGTCGAGGATGCTCGGTGCCGCCGATTGCCACACCACGATCGTCTGGTAGGACTCGTCGTTGAGCGTGTCCAGGCGCCTGCCAGCGGCTCCTGCAACGGTCAGGTCGGAGGTTTCGATCTTGTCGGTCGAGCGCGCCGTTCGGGCGCCCGTCTCGTAGAACTCGAACAGCCAGTCACGTTGGAGGGTGAGGCCCGCCGGCGTGCCAGCCTCGAACACGGCCAGCGTCACCCCGCTCTGCTTGCCTTCCTCCCACAGGCCCCCGGCGAAGCGGACCTCTGTTACCCCGTGGGAAGCGAGGGAACCGAGATTTGCCGGGGTGCAGTTCCTGCCGGAATCGAGGTGGTCGGGCGGGCGGCCGTCGAACGACTTCGGGACGAGGGCTTCGAGGGTCGGGTAGGCGCCCGATGCCCGACCGTCGACTCTGCACGGACCCGTCGGATCGAACGACGGCGAGCCACCCGCGCACCCGGAAAGGACCACGGCAACCAGCAACGCAGCGGCGATCGATACCAGCCCGCGGGCCACGACTTCGCCCCGTCTGAAGCTACGCGGAACGGCCGGTCGGGGCGCCCACCGGGTGCGTACGTCGGGCGACCCCGCGCCGATCGAGATCATCTTGAAGCACTCGCGCCGCGGCGACGAGGTCGGGGTCGCGACTGATGGTCCGCGCGACCCAGTCGATGTAAGACGGCTCGAAGGTGGCGATCTGGCCCAGGGTATGGCCGTGGAACTTGCCGAAATCCATGACGAAATCGCGCGCCGATTCGAGGCTGGGCCGCGTCGGCCGACGGAAGTGGCGGATTCGTCCGCGGGCCAGCGGACCCGTGGGGTCAGACGCGCGGGGCGGCTCTCTATCCGTGCCGGCGCGGATGCGATGGTCGAGCGGGGGTCGTCGTTCCATCCGCGGTCGAGGGCCGGTGGTCGAGTTTCGCGGTCGGAAGGTATCGGACGTGTCGAGTCGTCCGGTGACTGGGCGGGTCGGGCGCGGTCGCGGGGGACCCGCCGCCCGACGACCCGGCGCCGGCCCAGAAATGTCGACGCCGGAGGCCGTCCCGGTCGAGAGAGCTGGGCCACCTCGGCCCTGAATTCCGGCGCGGCGCTCAGCATCGATCCGTCGCAACGTCTCGTAGGCGGTGTTGATCTCGGCCATCCTGCGCGTGGCCGCCCGCGTCGCGGCCGTGTCGCGGGCCGTGAGGTCAGGGTGGTGCTCGCGGGCAAGCTTCCGCCATGCCGCCCTGACAGCGGCGAACGTGGCGTCGCGGGCGACGCCGAGTACATCGTGGGGATCTCGTCTGGCCACGCTCCCAGTGTATCCGTGGCGATCGACTCGCCCGCCGGGTGGTCACGCCCCTCGCTCGACCTGGCCGACGCTTGACAGCCCGGCCGTCCCGTCGTCCCCTATCGAGGTGACCCCCGCTCGATTCGGAGCCGTCGCGGCACTCGCCGCGGTGCCATTCGCGCTCGCCTATCGCTTCGCGCACGTCTACCGAACGCGCGCCGGACTGCCGCGACCGCACCCTCCGGTCGTCACGCCCGGCGACGTGGGCCTCGACTTCGAAACCGTGACGGTCTCCACGCCTGATGGGCTGGACCTACCGGGGTGGTTCGTCCCGGCAAACGGCGGCGCTCCGGGCCCCGGCGTGGTGCTCGTTCACGGCTGGGAATCGGCGCGCGACCGAACACTGCCGAATATCCAGTTCCTCAACGCGGCCGGGTTCCATTGCCTGACGTTCGACGTCCGCGGCCACGGAACGAATCCCGCCGAATCCCTGCCGATCAGCGGCGGCGAGTTCGGCACCGACGCGGCGGCCGCCTTCGCAACCCTGTTGTCCCGCCCGGAGGTCACGCGGGGCGCCATCGTCGGCCATTCGATGGGCGGGATCGGGGCATTGCTCGCCGCCGCCCACGATCCTCGCGTTGAGGCTGTGGTGGCAGCGTCCACGCCCGCCGACCCGTGGCGCCTGACCCGCCAGACCTTCCGGCTGGCTCACCTTCCGCTGCCCGGTGTCCTGGCGTGGCCCCTGGCGTGGCTCACCGCACGCGTGTACCTGCGACCCCGCGGTCACACCGTTACTGAAGTCTCGGCCAGCGAGGCGATCGCCCACTGCTCGGCTCCGGTGCTCCTCATCCATGGAACCGAAGACCAGGTTGTGCCATTCGCGCACCTGGCGCGACTTCGCGGGGCGGCCGGTCCCGGCAGGCAGGAAGCCGGCAAGGCGCCGCGTGGCGGCAGGGTGAGGGCTGGCTCCCACGCAGCCGACGTCCGCAGTCTTGTGATCGAAGAGGGCCACCACAGCTGGCTCTACGAGTTTCCGACCTACCGAGCCGCGGTCGCCCGGTTCCTCACCGAAGCCCTGGGTGGGCCGCTCACGCCGGATGAGGCCGCCGCTCGCGCCCAGGCCGTCGCGGCGACACGTCTGCCCGAAGAGGAATCCGTGTTCAGCGCGGTCGCGGCCGAGCCGGGTGGCATGCGTTCGCTCGTGAGCGTCGTGACGGGCTCTCCTCCATCGATGCAGCCGGCGGTCGCCGCCGACACAATCCTCGTCAGTGACCCGGCCCGGGCAACGGCCGAGTCCGCCTGACGTGGACTCCACCTGAGGTGGACATCTGGACCGCGATCTCCGGTCAGCGCGTCATCCGAAAGTTCTCGGATCGCCCGCTCGAGGCGGAACACCTCGACCGAATCCTTCGCGCCGGCCGCCGGACCGGCAGCTCGAAGAACCTCCAACGGTGGGACTTCATCGTCTGCCGCGATCGCGACCATCTCAAAGACCTCAGCCGAGTCGGTCCGTACGCCGGCCACCTCGCGGGAGCCGCGGTCGGCATCGCCCTCGTCACGCCCGAGCCCGACGCGGCCGAGGGCCGGGCCTCGATCATGTGGGACCTGGGCCGTGCCGCCCAGAACATGACCCTCGTCGCGTGGGAACTCGGGATCGGCTCAGCCCCGGCGACCGTCTATGGCCAGGACCTGGCGCGGCGCCTGCTCGGCTACCCCGCCGGCCGCCGCTGCGAGTTCTTGCTGTCGTTCGGCTTTCCCGCCGACGCGACGAAGCTCACCGCACCGCTCAGGCCTGGCGGGCGGCGACCACTGGGCGACATGGTCCACGAGGAGCGCTGGTAAGGAGCCGCCCCGTCTGGCCTTCGCCTTTGCCTTCGCGCACGAGGTCGAACCGGCGCCTACTCGGTAGCACAGATTCGGCCCGGCGGCCCGTCATCCTGGACGCTCGCAACGTCGCCGACGAGATCCAGCGAGATATCCGACGAGGACCTCGAGCCTGTCTCCGGGCCCGGCGCACCCTTCGAGAGATAGCCCGCAATCGCCGCCTCGAGCCCGACGTCGGTGCCCGCGCGCTCCGAGAGCAGCCACTTTTCCTCGAGGACGTCGCAGTAGGCCTGGATGGGGTCGCGCGTCGGTCCGATCGCCGGCCGAAGGCGGTCGACGACCGGCTGGAGCACCTCGGTCAACCAGACATCCGCGCCCTCCTGCTCCGACAGCTTGCGGCGGCGATTGATGTCGACCCAGGCGGCGTACTCGTGCAGGTCGTTCAGGAGTAGCCGTGCCTGGCCCTCCAGGGCAACCAGCCCGGTCAGCCGCTGGAGCTCGCGGGCATGGAAGCGCCGGTTGGAAACGGTGACCCGCAGTCGCATCTCGGTACCGTTTCCGCCCGGTGAGACCTCGATCTCGTCGACCGCGAAGCCGAGGTCGTTGAGGCGGCGGACGCGGGCGCGGATCGCAAAACGGTCGCCCGAGGCGAGCCGTGCCTCCTGGTGGAGCTCGTCCCAGACGGCCTGATACCGATCGCGGACGCTCTCGGCGGCCTGGATGGCATCGTCGACCTCTTCGGGGCGGCTCTGCTCGGCAGCGAGATCGGCGAGGCCGAAACCGACGTTTTCGACCAGGACGTCGAGATCGTAGTTTCGCTGGCCGTCCGACAGCGATGGATGCACCTCGCTCGTCTCGGCATCGACCAGAAAGGCCTGGATCCGGTCGCCGTCGCGGCGGAAGAGGGTGTTGGCGAGGGAGCAGTCGCCCCAGTACACGCCACTCCGATGCAGATCGACGAGCAGCCAGGCCATCGCATCGAGTAACCGATCGCGATGCGGCCCTGGCCCGGATGGAAAGCGTGCAAGCAACCTGCGGTACTGGAGGGAGTGGCGCAGGTACTCCGTGATCAGGATCGCGCTGTCGCGTTCGGGTGATTCGGCGAGGCCGGATGCCTTGACGGCCGGAAGGTCGAGAACCTCGAGCGTGCGGAGGACGTCGTATTCGCGCCCGGCGATCTCGTCAGGGAGCTCCTTGAGGGCATACATCGTCTCCGCGGTGACCAGGAACCGGACGAGGTGGCGCGACGGCCCGACAGGCAGGTCACGGAACTGGAGGTGGTCGGTCGGCCAGTCGGCGAGCGGCAGTTCCCAGGGCAGGTCGAGCAACGGACCGCCCGCAGCTCGCAATCGAAGCTGGGGAAAGGGCGCAGCCGCCGTCGCACGCGAGATGTCGACCGGGCCGGGGGCTCCCGCTGTAGGGCTCATCTCGCTGGGCTCGCTGAGCTGGACCAAACGCGGGGCCGCCGCCGGCCGACGGAGTGCCTCAGAGTCGCTTTCGGAGGTAGGCGGTGAGGCTCGCGTCGTAGCCGACGTCCTCGAAGAGGTGGCGTGCCTCGGGCCGATGGTGCCCGGCGGTGACCTCCACGAATGCCGCCGCCTGCTCGCGGCCGAATCGGTCCGCCTCATCCATGAGCAGGTGGCCCACGCCGCGCTCGCGAACGGTCGGATCCACGACCAGCGCAAGGATCCGCACGATCCGGTCGCCGTGTTCGAACCGCGGCAACGCGTAGAGGGCAATGAACCCCAGGATCTCGCCGCCGAGATCCGCGACGACGACGCGCGCGTCGTTGCCGCTGAACCAGTCGAGCCGCTTGAGGATGTCGCTGGGGCCGGCCGGGTAGCCCTCATCGGTCAGCAGCGCGGCGATCGTCTCGGCATCGGATGGGCTGGCCGGGCGGAGTTGGACAGCACGTTCGTCGGTCATCGAGCGATGGTAGCCGGTCCGCCGCCTGGATCGCCCGGAGCGACCAGCGCGACGGACGGGCCCAAACGAGAACTGCCCAGGATGAGTCGCTCCGGCCCGAACGGACCTTCCCCAGGTCTTGAGCGAGCCGTGCTGCTCTGGGACCCGAAGAACCCCTCCGCGGACGTCACGTAGACCACCGCCACACCCTCGCCGTTGCGCGCCAGGAACGCCGCGAGGCGCCCTTCCGTGGACGGCTCCAGAAGCACGATCGACGGCGCGCTGGGATCCGTGGGCCGGCCAAGAAGGCAGGTTGCACCAAGGAGCAGGTCCGGCGGTGCGTCGGTGAAGCCGCCTTCCTCCATCTGCCCGAGATGCGGAGCAAGCTCCCGCGCCGCTCGACCGGCGTCGACGGTGGCCCAGCCGATGGCAACGAGCCATCTGGGTCCTGACGACAGCGGCGCCCCCTCCAGGATCGCGGTCGCCTGTCCAAGGAGATCGTTCAGTCCGGGATCGGGCATGGCGCCGCGAGCCTCAGCCCCTGAGGAGGAGGTGGGGTACCGGGGCTCCGATCGCCACGTACCCGACCCGTTCGTAGACGCGACGGGCGACGTGATTCTCGGCATGGACGGCCAGGTAGGTCCAGCGGCTGCCGAATTCGAACGCATCCCTGGACACGAGCGCCGTGACAAGCCGGCCCAGGCCGCGACCGCGGAATCGCCGCCGCGTCCCGATCGAGGAGATGTAGCTCATGCCATCCAGCGTTGTGCGCTTCGCCACGGCCGCGGGTTCCCCATCGAGCGTCACGAGCGTGATGTCGACCCCCTGCTCATCAAGCGCGGCCAGCGTCTCGGCCTCGGTCGCACCGAGCCGTTCGATTCCGACATCGAACGCATCGACCAGGACCTCGGCAAGCGCCGGGCTCGCACGCACCGATGCCGCCGTCAGTCCCTGAAAGCGGTCGACCGTGATGTTCTGGTCATCGCCGGGGGACGCGACCGACGAGTTCCGGGCGACCGACGGATTCACGAGGACCATGACGACGGTCTCACTTATCGATTCGAAGCCGGTCCCGACGAGGCGGCCGATCAGGTCGGGGGGTTCGTTCGCGAGGGGTAGCGGCCAAACGTGGGGGACGCGGCCCAGCGTCGCGAACAGGGTGATGACCTCGTCGAGGCGGCGGTCGAATGCGCGCCCATCCGAAGGCCATCGGAGGCCCACGAGACGGTTCCAGAATGGCTCAGCGTCCCGAGGATCGTAGAGAACGGTGGCGTCATCGAGTTGACGGATCTCCCGCCCCGGCATCGCGTGCACCCTGGCCTCGTGAACGATGAGCTCACGCACGGTCTCGGGGCCGATCATCGACGAGGTCACCACGGGCCGAACGATAGCCGCCGGAGCTCGGGCGGGACGCGACATCGACGAAACCAAGTGGGCACCGCCCACGTATCGTTCTTTCAGAAACGCGGGTCCGACAGACCGCCCAACGCTGCAGGGACCCGGCCCGGGAGGTATCCATGCGACGCTTCGCCATGATCGCTTTGACCCTCGTCGCCACGCTCGCGCTGGCCGCATGCTCCGGCGCCGCGACGCCGGCGCCGCCGACCTCCGGCGGGTCCGCCGCGCCCGCGGCCTCCACGGCAGCAGCGTGCACCGAGTCCAAGACCGCGGGCACCGTCGCGGTGACGATGCAGAACACGGCCTACTCGACCACCGCGGTTGCGGCCACGGTCGGCCAGGTCATCGCCTTCACCAACAAGGAGGGCGTCCAGCACACGGCGTCTCTCGACGACGGCCCATGCACGACCGCCACGCTCAACCAGGGCGAGACCGACGGCCTCGTCTTCAGCGCTCCGGGCTCATACCCGTTCCACTGCAACATCCATCCCACGACGATGAAGGGCACCTTCACGATCTCAAGCTGACGCGACACGGTTCCTTCGCGCTCGTCGCGGCCCGTTGCCGTTCGTCCGGCGGGCACGCCATTAACCGGCTACGTCTGGGTAGCAAATGAGAGCGATCCCGAGTAGGATGAGCCTCTAAGGAACCACCATCTCGGAGCTCTCGATGCGCACCCTCGCCCGCCCGATCGGCCTCGGCCTGGCCGCCCGCGACGACCCGGACGACGTCGTCGACTGGGCGCGCCGGGCCCGCGACGCCGGCCTCGATTCGATCTGGATCCACGATTCGTACTACGAGCGCGACGCGATCACCTTCGCCACGATCGTGGCGGCGGCGCTGGGCCAGGATGACGACGGGGGCGTTGGAGGTTCTTTCCGGGTCGCGCTCGGCGCAGTGAATCCGTTCACTCGCCATGCGGTCGTACTGGCCATGACTGGATCGGCACTCGATCAGGTCCTGCCGGGCCGGATCGTCATGAGCCTCGGAACCGGCCTGCCGTTGCGGCTCAAGCAGATGGGAATCCCATACGAGCCCGCATCGGCGGTCGAGCACGTCTCACAGACGATGGACACGCTGCGTGCCCTGTGGGCCGGCGAGCGGTTGCCATCAGCCACTCCCGGTCTCCCGCCGATCCAGCCGATGTTCCCGCCGACCCATCGGATCCCGCTGGTGATTGCGGCCTATCGCAAGGAGTTCGTCGCGCTTGCCGGCGCCAAGGCCGACGGCTATCTCGCCCGTCCGGCCGAATCGATCCCGTCGCTTCGGGGAATCCTTGAGCGCCTCGGAGCGGCAGCCGCGGAGGCGGGACGCGATCCCGCCTCGATCGAGACCGCCGGGTACCTCCTGTCCCTCGTCGACAGGACCCGCCGCGAGGCACTCAACCGAGCGAAGCGCGAGCCCTTCGTGATCTACATGATGTCGGTGCTGGGTGACGTCTCCCTGCGTCGAGCCGGCTTCGAACGAGAGCTCCGGGACCGGATCGCGGCGGCGTGGCGGGCCGAGGACTACACGACCGCCGGCAACCTGATCCCCGACGAGCTCCTCGACGCGTTCATGTTGTGTGGCACTCGCGAGGACGTCGCCGGGAGGGTTATGGCCTTCCACGCGGAGACAGGCCTCGGACTCCCCCTCCTGCAGCCGGTGCTCCAGGAGGAACGGCAGATCGACGAGCTCATCGCGGCGGCCACGCTCTACGCCGAGCTACCGGCGCCGTCGGTCGCCACCGCCCCGTCACGCGTGCCCGTCGCTGTCGGGCGCTCTGCCGGTCTGGACTCCGCCGAAGGAGTCGAAGTCGCTCGCGGGGAGCCGGCCGCCATGGCATCGAGCGTCGACTCGCGACCGAGCCTCGCCGGCGATCGACAACTCGGTGTGCTCGAAAAAGCTCGTCGTCGGGCCGGTGCCCTGTGGGAGATCCTGCGGCCGTTCGCCTATACGGCGTCCGTCATCCCAGTGGTGGCCGGAGGGGCCCTCGCCGCGGTCGATGGCCGTTTCATCCTGCTGCCCTTCCTGGCAGCGCTCGCGGGAGCTGTTCTCCTCCATTCCGGCACGAATATCGTCAATGAGATCTACGACGTCCGCCAGGGCATTGACACCATCACGTCACCGCGAGCCAGCCACGCCATCGTCAAGGGCCGGCTCACTGAACGCGCCGCCTTCATGGCGGCGTTTGCGGCATTCGCCCTCGCGATTGCTGTCGGCGTGTACCTGGTCGCCCTGCGCGGCCCGACGATCGTCGTCCTCGGCCTGCTCGGACTGGTGGGCGGCTACGGCTACACCGCGCCGCCACTGCGGTACAAGTACCGCGCCCTCGGTGTACCGCTCGTCTTTCTGCTCATGGGGCCGCTGATGGTCGGCGGGACGTATTTCGCCGTCACGGGCACGTGGAGCACGGCCGCCTTCGTCTTGTCCGTGCCGGTCGGGCTCCTCGTTGCTGCGATCCTCCACGGCAATGAGTGGCGGGACATCGGCGAGGACACTCGCGCCGGGATCGTCACGTTGTCCTCGCGGATCGGGAAGCAGTGGGCGCACTACAGCTACGTTGCCCTCGTCCTCGGCGCGTACATGACCCTTGGCCTGTCGGTCGCCTTCGGCCTCCTGCCACCCGCGACGCTCGTGGCCATCCTGTCGCTGCCCTTCCTCGCCCAAGTCGTCCGGTCCGCCGAGCTCGGCGCAACCGGCCAGGTGCGCGCGATCGCGATGATCGACCTGCAGACGGCCCGGCTCCACCTGGCCTTCGGCGCACTCCTGATCGCGGGACTCCTGCTCTCGGCCGTCCTTCGTGGCTGATCCTTCGGGGATCACCGGAGCGCAGGCATTGCCGAATCCCTGGGAGCTGGCAGGCGACGGGCCGGGGCTGCTCCCGCTGGCGCTCGGACTGACCGGCGCGGCGGCCGCCTTCGCGGCGACCTTCAACGGGCCTCGCGATCGCTTCTGGGATCGAATGACCCTGGCCGGAATCGGACTTGGATCATTCGCGATCCTGACGTCAGCACCGGCCCGTCGGGCCCGCGTCCGCCCGTGGCATGTCATCGCCGGGCTGTCGTCGGCTGCTGTCCTGTACGTGACCTTCACCATTGGCGATCGCTTCGCGCGGCGGTTCGTGCCCGGCGGCGAGGAGCAGATTCGCGAAATCTATGCCCTGCGGGCGCTTCGGTCGCGGGAGGAGATCGCGATCCGTCTGGCAACGATCATCGGCCCCGCCGAAGAGCTGTTCTGGCGCGGGCTGGTTCAGGCGGCGTTCATGCGCCGGTACGGGCGATGGGGCGGCGCGGCGCTGGCGGCCCTGGCCTACGGCGGCGTCCACGTCACGACCGGCAACTTCACCCTCCTCGGGGCGGCCGGGGTGGCCGGCGCTCATTGGTGCGTGCTTTACGCGCTTGGTGTCCCACTTGGCGCATTGATCGTGAGCCACGTCGCCTGGGACGTCTGGATCTTCCTGGTGCAGCCCACCGGAGAGATCGACGCCGTGGGCCCTGCTCGCGATCGATCTGGCTAACGCAACCGAACCGGAAAACATCGTGTTCTGGTAATCGATGGACAACGAGACGCTGATCGCGCGACTGGCGGACGACATCAACGGCACGTTCGAGGCGCTCGTGCTCGCTCACCAGAATCGGCTCTACACGATCGCGCTACGGCTGCTGGGCGATCCGCGCGACGCCGAGGAGGTTGCCCAGGATGCGCTCGTCCGCGCGTACCGGGCACTCCAGACGTACGAACCGCCCCGGATCCGCGACCTACGGCTTCGTCCTTGGCTGGCCGCGATCGTCGTGAACCTCGCCCGCAACAAGCGACGCCGACGTGCTGACCGAGTAGCGTTGATCGACCTCGCGAGCCTCGCGGACGCCGGCGCAGAGCCGGCCGCGGACCGATCAGTCCAACCTGACGCGGGCGCCCTCCGGCGCTCCACGGCCGAACGATGGGCCGGCCACCTGCTGGGACTGCCGCCGGTCTATCGCGCGCCGGTGATCCTGCGACATGTCGACGGCATGTCGGTCGAGGAAGTCTGTGAAGCCCTCGGGCGCCCCGAGGGAACGGTGAAATCGCAGGTCCATCGAGGCCTGGCCATGCTTCGAGCGGCGCTCGAGGCGGAGATGCCCGCGGAACGCGAGGAGATGACGGCGTGAACCATCCGATTACTGGCGAGACTGTGGCCGACCGCGGGGTCGAAGCGGCCCTGGCCGGCCTGTCGACAACTGCCCCATCGTCGCTCGCGCCCGGGGCCCTGATTGCGGTCGGCCTGGCCGATGCCTACGCGCCGGTTCCCTCGCCCCTTGGCGACGTGCTCGTCGCCTGGAACGGCCACGGCGTGTCGTTCGTGTCCCGCGACGCGAACCCGACTCACTTCGAGGCGCGGGCGCGCGCCGAAACCCGACGACCGCTGTTCCGTGCGGCGGAGGTCCCTGCCCGCCTTGCTCGGGCGATCGAGCGCCGCCTGGCGGGCGATCGACGTGCTCGGATCGAGCTCGACCTGCGCGGCCACACGGAATTCGAGCGCGCGGTCTGGCTGAAGGCCCTCGACATCCCCCACGGGGAGGTTCGACCCTATGGCTGGGTCGCCGCCGAGATCGGCCGGCCGAAGGCCGTTCGGGCGGTGGGTACAGCGCTTGCTCACAATCCCGTGCCGCTCGTCGTCCCGTGCCACCGCGTCGTCCGCACTGACGGAACGATTGGCGAATACTCCATGGGAGGACCGGACAGCAAGCGGGCCATCCTTGCCGCCGAGGGCGTCGATCCCGTGGCGCTCGAAGCATTCGCCAGGGCGGGGGTTCGATACCTCGGCTCCGACACAACCCGGATCGTCTGCCTGCCGAGCTGCCACAACGCACGGCGGATCACGGCCGCTCACCGCAGGCCGTTTCGGTCCCTCGAAAGCGCCCGGGTGGCCGGCTATCGCCCGTGTCGCGAATGTCGGCCCGCGTCGGGGACGGCCGCTGCAGCCTGACCAGCGGGTGAGCGTCGGGCTCGTCCGCCAAGGCGCCAGGCATGCTCGTCGTCACCAACTTCGTGGGGCCGCGTTTCACCGGATGAACACGTCGGCGGCGTTGGAGCCGCTTCGGCCCGCTTTGACGCCGGCTTGTTTCATACGGCGGAACGAATCGTCAGCTCGAGGCAGAGGCCCGCTGGGGCGGCAGAAACGTTGCATGGGATGTGCGTAACGTCTATCAGGCCTTGCCCGGCTGTGGGAAGGTGCGGTCTCGGCGGCGGGTGGCTCCTCATGGTGGTTGCCTTCGTGGCTTTCGTTTCAGGTGCCCCCGCCGCCCTGACTTGCGGGCCGGCCGTGGCCTGATAGGAGCGTGTCCTACAACTCGACGCACTGCCTGCCCAGCCGGCCCACCGTGATCGTACCCGGGGGGCGCTGGAGGTGGAACGGATGGGTGCCATCGGGATCGACACGCACAAGGCGACGCTCGCGGCCTGTCTGGTCGACGAGCTCGGACGAGCGCTCGACGAGCGAACGTTCGGCAACGATCCGGCGGGCCATGTGGCGCTCGCCGGCTGGGCGGCTGCCGTGGCCCCCGATGCCCGGATCGGCGTCGAGGGCAGCTCGAGCTATGGCGCCGCCGTGGCCCGGATGCTGGTCGCCGGCGGGGCCACCGTCCGCGACGTTCCGGCCCATCTCACCGCGCGCTGGCGCGGCGACAGCCACCGGCCGGGCAAGACCGATCCCGGTGATGCCCTGGTCATTGCCCGGGTGACCCTGCGCGAGTCGGACCTGCCGCTCGTGCGCCTCGCCGACCGGACGCGCGACCTGGCCCTGCTCGTCGACGCCCGCGAGGCGCTCGTGACCGAGGCGACCCGCGACCGCAACCGGCTCCACGCCCACCTGGTGGTCCTGGCGCCTGGCTATCAGGAGCGAGCCGCCCGGCTCGTGACCGGGGCGGCCCTCGGTCGGGTGACCCGGCTCCTGCGCGGCGTCTGCGGTCTCGAGGCCGAGCTTGCCCGGGACCTCATCGGCGAGCTCCGCCGCCGAGCGCGTCGGATTGAGGCTCTGACCGCGAAGATCGGGGCCCTCGTCGGCGACGACCCGCTTCTGGCCATGCCCGGGGTCGGGGCAGTAACCGCCGCCCGACTGATCGGCGAGACCGGCGACGTCCGCCGCTTTCGTTCGGCCGATGCGTTCGCTTCGCTGGCCGGGGTGGCGCCCATTCCGGCCAGCTCGGGTCAGACCCAGCGAGTGCGTCTCTCGAGGGGCGGCAACCGCCAGCTCAACCGGGCGCTGTACACGATCGCTCTGACCCAGATCTGGCACCACCCCCCGGCCCGCGCCTATGTCGACCGCAAACGAGCCGAGGGCAAGAGTTGGCGCGAGGCGATTCGCTGCCTCAAGCGCCACTTGGCTCGGCGTGTCTTCGAACTCCTGTGCGAAGGTCAAGGCCTCGTCCGGGCGGCCGCTTGACAACATAGGAGCCTGAA
>DATCPH010000213.1:0-20633 GCA_036570185.1 Candidatus Limnocylindrales bacterium
GCCCTCCCGACCCCCCCCGATCCGCCCTCCGATCTCGCAAGCATTCAAGCTTGATATGCCCCTCGAACCCCGAAGTTTCCTTCACCCAAGCGCGTGAGAGTTGTTAGTCGGGAATGGGCCCTCGAACCGGCCCTTCACCGCCCGTTGCGGCGCTCATCCGCGCTCGCTTTCCTTCACGCGGCCGCCGCTTTCGGGCGTCGCACGCGTCTCGGACCCCCGCTGCCTCGACTACCAAGACTGGGGCGCTTGACTGAAAGGAACCAAACCCCGGACGCCGGTCCGGAAGGCAGCCGGAGCCACCGTCGCACATCACGACTCGTCATCGGATAGGCAGCCCGGAAGGTGGCCTCGTGCCGCTGGATCGTCCGCCGCAGCGTGACCTCCTCCGGCAACACAAGCACGCGACTGACGACCTCCGGCCGCCACCCGAATCGACGCTCCGCGAGCTTCGATGCCAGGCGCGTCTTCTCGTCGTGTCGCCGGACCGTCTCTTCGACCTTCGGGATGTCGGTCTTGATCTCGAGCACCGCGACGGACCGAGAGGCGGCATGCCCCGCCAGGAGGTCGATTGAGCCGCGCTCGCCCCATTCGGAATAGGTGACCTCGGGTGCTACTTCCCAGCCGGCACCCATGAGGATCCGCGTCGCCGCCCCGACCACGGCCGCGTGCCGCTCGTCAAGGAGCCGGTCGAGGTCGCCCGCACGCCATCGGACATCTCCATCGAACGATGCGCCGAGGGCCGCGAACAGGCGCCGAATGAGGCCAAGCTGGACCTCGCTCGCGTGGCCTCGCTCGATGCGGGAGATCGTCGTCTGGTGGCAGCCAACCCGCGCGGCGAGATCGATCTGGCGCCAATTCTTCTGACGGCGAAGGGCGCGGCAGATTCGACCTACTCGAAGGTCATCCATCGCGACATCCTGCACGGGGCGCCTTCACGGACAATTCACAGCTAATTCATCGACCTTGAGCCGACGCGGAGACGGCGATCGGCGCGGCACGGCATAGTTGGTGTCGTGATGTCCGATCCGCCCGAGGTCGTCGGTTGGGCGACCGACGACGACGCCCTCGCCGACTTCCTGTCCGAGCCAAACCTTTGCCGCATCGCCACGGTGGACCGGTCCCGTTATGCACATGTGGTGCCGGTCTGGTTCTGGTGGGACGGCGAACGGTTCTGGATCGGGGCCGACGCCGCCGATCGCAAGGTCGCCAATGTCCGGCGGACCAAACGAGCCACGATCGAAATCGACTCGGACCTGCGGCGAAGACGGGGGATCTTTGCCAGGGGAGCTGCACGCGTGATCCAGGGCGAGGCGGGCCGTTCCGAATACCTCCGGATCAGCGTCGAACAGGTTCGTCGGTACCGCCCGGATCGACCTGCCGCCGAGACGGCTGAGCGGATGGCGTCGAAGGGGAGCCCGGTGGTGATCGAAATTACGCCGCAGTCGATCGTCAGCTGGGGCCGCTGACACCTGGCGTCGCTGACCCGCCGGTCGACTACCATCGATCCGATGTATCTCGATGCCCTCGAGTTCCTCGACGACGAACGCGAGGTGTGGCGACCATTCGAGGCCCTCGACGGCCTGACCGACGCTCAGCTCGAGGCTTCAGTCGAGGGCGCCCACGGCTGGTCCGGCCGGGACTTGGTTGCTCATGTCGTCGGCTGGCAGGAGATCGCCCTCGCGATCGCCAAGGAGCTCGCGATCAACGAGACCAGCCCGACCATCGCCCGGGTCGACGCCGAGTGGGATGCCCATGGCGACGCGACGAACGCGGCGATGATCGAGCGCTGGCGGGACCTGCCGATCGGCGAGGTGCGGCAACGCCTCAGCACGGTGCCGGGCGAGCTCCGCGGCTATCTCACCGTGGTGCCCGAGACGCGGTGGCTGAAGAATCGTGCGCACCTCAAGTCGATCTCCGAGCAGACGATCGACCATTACGCGGACCACAGAGCCGACCTCACCGCGATCCTCGAGGCGGCTCGCGGCAGCGCGCCCGGGAGAGAACCGGTCGGCGGCGATATCGCCGGCTGACTCGAGCGAACCCGTGGCGCCGACCCTCGCCGACGTCCTCGTCAACGCCGCCGCGGAGATCGACGACCTCTCGACTCGACCGACCGATGGGGGCTTTGAATTCGTCGTCGGCGCTCGTGTCATCGCGACCGTCGAGGGCGCCGCCGCCGAATTCCGGCTGGATCCAAGCGTGGCGGGAGCCGCGCTGCGAACGCCCGACACCCGACCGTCCTCGACGTCGTCCGAGCGGATCGCCTTCGCGCCCGCCGTGCTCGATCGGTACGCGGTCGACCGGGCGATTGCCTGGCTCGGAAGCGCGGCGAGGCTGGCATCGAAGCGGCTGAACTGAGGGCGTCCCCGGGAAGGATGGCTCTGTTTAGCGTCGGATAAGCGCTCGACATCACGATGTCTAAGTGAACGACTTCGTAATCGGTCTGGCGTTCCGCGCGATGCGGCTCGAGAAGCGCCGGACGCAGGCGCAAGTCGCAGCGCAGGCCCGGATCTCTCGGGAGGCGCTCGCTGACGTCGAGCACGGTCGCCTTGACGCGGTGACGGTCGCCAAGCTCAGGAGGATCGGCGAGATTCTTGGCGCACGCGTGGAACTCGCGGTCCGGTGGCACGGCGGCGATGTGGATCGACTCGTGAACGCGGGACACGCAGCGATGCACGAGGCACTGGCTCAGTGGCTCGCGACGCTGGACGGCTGGGAGGCAGTCCCGGAAGTCTCGTTCAGCATCTGGGGCGAGCGCGGAGTCATCGACATCCTGGCCTGGCACGCGGCGAGCCGGTCGCTGCTGATCATCGAATTGAAGACGCGGATCGTGGACATCAACGACCTGCTGGGTTCGATGGATCGACGAGGCCGTCTCGGCCCGGCCATCGCTCGCGAGCGTGGGTGGGATCCCCTGACGATCAGTCGGGCGGTGATCGTCGCGGACAATCGGAGCAATCGCCGGCGCCTGAGCCAGCACGCCACGGTGCTTCGGGCGGCCTTTCCCGCGGACGGGCGCGAGCTTCGCGGGTGGCTCAGCCGGCCGGTGGGGACCCTTTCCTCGCTGAGTTTTCTGCCAATCGACCTGCCAGCCGACATGAGGTCAGGTGTCGGGCGGATTCGAGTCGTCCAGAGGCGCCGAATCAGCTCGACGAGCTCCTCAGATGCCGCTTAGGCGCGGGTCTTCCTGCCGGATGCCGCCCTGCCGGGTCAAACGGCAGAGAAGCATGCGGTCCCGAGGGCGCGCCGCTCACGCAATGTCGCCATTGCGGTCGATCGGCAGGAACGTGAGGCGAAATAGGGCGGCACGGTCGCGGAATGCCGCGGACGCGGTTGATCAGCGGCGCGAAATCGAACGACCGCGGCCAAGCCGGGGTCGTTCTTTGCTCGGGAGGTGAACGCGAAGAGAGCTCCGGGAGGTGATCAGGCCTCTGCCGGGGCGGCGAACTCAGCCAGCCCGAACTGCGACTCGAGCTGCTCGAGGGGGCGGAAACCGACCACGCCCATGGGCTGCTTGCCGGGCTGGAAGAAGGCGATCGTCGGGATGCTCATGATCCCGTACTTCATCGAGATCCCGGGGTTGGCATCGACGTCGACCTTGACGACTTGGACGTTGCCTTCGTACTTGGAGGCTAGCTTCTCCATTTCCGGGGCCACCATGCGGCAGGGTCCGCACCAGGTCGCCCAGAAGTCCACGACGACCGGCTTGTCGCTATTGATCACGAGCTCGTCGAAGGTTGCGTCGGTAGCGTGTTTGATCTCCGCCATGTGGCGTCGAATCCTTTCTCCCGCGTCACTGCGGGTCCACCGCCCTGGCGGGCGGCCGGGTTGCCCTACCGGGCGATCGTTTGAATAAGTCGGTAGGCCTCCAGGACGCGCGGGTCCGTGAGGCGGTAGTAGATCGTGTTTCCATCGCGCCGACTCGTCACGAGACCTGCGCTCCGGAGCACGGACAGGTGCTGGCTCATGTTCGGGACCTGGCAGCCGACCCGCGTCGACAGGTCGCTCACCGAGAGCTCGCCCGCGGCGAGCGACTCGAGAACGCACAGCCGCTTCGGGTCGGCGAGTGCGCGCCCGACCGCGGCATACCGCAACCGTTCGCCATCGCCCGAGACCATGACCCCGACCATCGACAAGAGTCTCTCACTGTTTGCGCAAACACGCAAGTGCCTCGGTGCCCGAAGGGAGTGCAGCCCGGGTGGCCGAAGGGAGTGCAGCCCACCGTTCCGCGGCGCGTCGCTTGAGGGTCGACGGAATGTATCCTCGCCGCCTATGTCGGGACCCCTGGATCATATCGTCGGGCTTGATCGGATCGTGGCCGCGAGGGCCGCGACCGAAGGTCGCGTTCACCGCACGCCGCTCCTCACATCGACCACGGCAGCACGCGTCATCGCTGCTGCGACCGGCGTTCGTGTGGCGGACGACCGGCTCTTCATGAAGTCCGAGCATCTCCAGAAGACGGGATCGTTCAAGCCGCGGGGCATGCTCGCGAAAGTCCTTGGGTTGGGGCCGGAGGAAGCGGCCGCCGGGATCGTCACTTTTTCGGCCGGGAATGCAGCCCAGGGCTACGCCTACGCGGGTGCCGCGCTCGGGGTCCGTGTGACGGTGGTCATGCCGGCGCGCGCGGTCCAGTCGAAGGTCGAGGCCTGCGTCGGTTACGGGGCCGAAGTCATCCTCCATGGCGAGGACATCGCCGAGACGTTCGCCGAGATGGAGCGGGTTCGCGACGAGCGCGGCCTGACGTTCTGCCACCCATTCGACGATCCGGATGTGATCGCCGGCTACGGATCGATCGGACTGGAATTGCTGGACGACGTCCCAGATCTCGACGTCGTGGTGGTCGGAGTCGGTAGTGGAGGACTGATCTCGGGCGTGGCCGCTGCCCTCAGGGAGACCCGTCCGTCGGTGCGGGTCTATGGCGTGGAGCCGGAGGGATCGACCGCAATGAGCTCCGCGCTGGCTGCCGGGCATGTCGTCCCGGTCACTCCGATGAGTGTCGCAGACGGCCTCGGCGCACCGTTCGCGGGCGAGTGGACGTTGGCGATGGTCCGCCGCTACGTCGACGACGTGGTCCTGATCGACGATTCCACGATCCTGGCAGGCGTTCGATTTGCCGCGGAGCGGCTCAAGCAGGTTCTCGAGCCGGCTGGGGCGGCAGGGTTGGCCGCCCTCCTGTTCGGACGCATCCCGCTTCGGCCCGCCGATCGAGTTGGGGTCGTGCTTTGCGGCGGGAACGTGGAGATTTCTCGGCTCGGCGAGCTCATTGCGGGAGCGGCGCCGATTCCGGGACTACGGGTGGATCCTCGGACGGCTCCGGAGAGCGCGGTCACCGTCCCTTGAGCGGTCCGTCGATGGAGCCGGTGCCGGAGTCCGTGATGCGCACCGAGGCAGTGCCCGACTTCGCGCCGCCGCCCGAGCCGGCGTTCGCTCCGCCGACCGAGCCGGCGCTCGCTCCGCCGGCCGAGCCCCTTGCCGAATTCGTGCTGCCGTCCGGGCGGCAGGTCGTCGGACGCGGGTTCGACCTCAGCCTCCGAGCAACCCAGCAGCTCCGCCCGGCGTCGCTCTACATCGGCCTGCTGCTTCTTGGTCTCGTCGGTCCGGCGGCGCTGCTCGGCGCGTTCATGGTTGCCCACGAGCCGGCGTTTTTCGAGGCCCTCTTCTCCGGCGATACGAACGCTCGACCTCCCGACGATCTCGTCGGCGCGTTTGGAATCCTGGCCATCCTGACCATGGTCGCGTTCATTGGCGCCGTTATTGTCGCGGTCGAGGCGGGCATCATCGCCGTGGCGTTGCTCGGTGGTCAGGACGTCGGACGGCCACTGAGTCTGCGCGAGGGCATCGTTCGGTCGCGCCAGGTCTTCTGGCGTCTTGTGGGCGGATCGATCGTGGTCGGCGTCTGGCTCGCGCTTGTCGACAACATCGTTGTCGTGCTGCTGGGTCACCCGTTCGGTGACTCGGGCGCGCCCGACACTGCCCTCGAGACAACCGCCGCCAGTCTCGTCGCCGGCCTGCCATTCGTGTACTTCCAATCCGGGATCGTGCTGGGCGACGCCGGCGCGTTCGAATCGCTTCGTCGCTCGATCCGACTGGCCCGGGCGCGATGGCGCCTTGCCCTCGTGATCGGGCTCTTCTCTGCCGCGTCGGGCTACATCGAACTGTTCGGTCTCGGGGCCGGAGGCGACATCCTCAGCCGGCTCGTTGACACGCTCCACCTGAGCCTGATTGGCGATCCGGGCCGAGCAGTCGCGAGCGGCGCGCTCCTGCTCGTCGCGATCGTTGCCCTCGGGTCGCTCTTGCTCACGGTCGCGGCGATCGTCGCCGCGCCGCAGGTCGTCGCCTTCGTCGGACTCACGCACTACTCGGCCGGGCTCGACCTGGCTCGGCAGGCTGCGGGGCCTTCGCCGCCGTCTCTCCGCGTGGACGCGGATGGGGTGCCGGCAGATGGGGTGCCGGTGGGCGAGTTGCCGGCGGGCGCCATGCCCGTGGCAGTCGCTTCACCGTGGAACACTCCGGTCTCGAGGAAGGGAACCTTCCACTGGGTCACGCGGCCAATGCTGTTGACCATCGGCCTCTCGATCCTGCTCGCGCTGGGCGGCGTCGCCAACCTGACGGGCACCCGTTGAGGCCGGCGCCGGGCGACCGAGTCCGCGCCGTCGTCGGCGGGCGGTCGGCCTCTCAGTCGATGCCGAGCTCACCGAGGCGGTCGTCGTCGATGCCCATGTGGTGGGCGAGCTCGTGAATGACGGTGACCCGGACCTCGTCAGATAGGTCGTCGGGATCCGGGAAATCCTCCTCCAGCGGGAGGCGGAAGAGGCTGATCCGGTTGGGCGTCGCGATCCAGTCCGCGGCCCACTCGGTGCGGGGAACGCCCTCGTAGAGTCCATACAAGGTCTCGTCGGAAGCCAGATCGTTCTCTCGGCGCTGAGAGGCTGAGGGCTCGTCCTCGATGACGATCGCGACTTCCCCGAGTGCCTGGCGGAACGGGTCGGGGATCGCCGCGAGGGCGCGGTCGACGAGGGTCTCGAAGCGGGTATGGCGGCGCGGGCCGGATGAGCGGTGCGCGAGCCGGGAGCCGCGACGGCGTTTGACCATGGCCCTCCTATCCTAGGCGCCGTGAATGCGACGTCGCGTTGCCCGTGCCGGTGCCCGTGACGGATAGCGGCGATCCGCAGGTCCCGTCGCCAGATCGGGAGGCGAACCCCGACGGGTTCGTCGTCATCGTCCCGCCCAACGAGCGGATCCACTTTCTCGACTGGGGCGGGCCAACGGGGCAGCCGCCCGGCGGACGGACCGCCGACGCGCCTGCCGGAGGCTCGATCCGCGCGCCCGGCGTTCTTCTGCTCCACGGCCTTTCCGCGACGGCGTGGATCTGGGCGCCCCTCGCGCGGCGACTGCGGCAGGTCCGGCGAACCGTTGCCATGGACCTCCGCGGCCACGGGCTATCCGATGCACCGACCCAGGGCTATCGACAAGCCGATCTCGCCGGGGATGTCGTGGCCGTGGCCGATGGCGCCGGGCTCTTCGGGGACTCGCCAGGCGCGGACGCGAGTGCGAGCGCGAGCGCGGCTGCGGGCGCGAGCGCGACCGGCGTTGTCTTGGCGGGCCACGGTTTCGGAGGCATCGTCGCGGCCTGGGCGGCCGTCGAGCTGGGCGCGAGCTGCGCCGGCCTGGTCCTGGTCGACGGCGGTTGGGAAGACATTCGCGCCTCGACCGGCATGGAACCCGACGAGTTCCTGCGTGGCCTCGATGAACCCCCGGAGGTCCTGCGGTCGATGAACGCGTATCTCGCCGATCGCCGCGGGTTCGACCCCGCCACCTGGGACGACGACCAGGAGAAGGCGGCCCGTGAAGCGGTGACGCAACTCCCGGCCGGCCACGTCGTCTCGGCGACACGACCCCACGCGCTGGCGGCCAGCGTCGGCGCGATGTTCGCCTACCGGCCCCTTGACGTCTTGCCCGCCGTCGCCGTCCCGATCACGGCGCTCGTCGCAGGCGATGACGATGAGGAGGGGTCGCGAGCCGCTGCCCTTGCCGATGTCCAGGCTGCGCTCACACTGGCCGGACGCGCCCCGATCCGGGTCGAGCGCTACCCGGGCGTCGGCCACAACCTGATGCGGTATCGGCCGGCCGAGGTCACCGCGGCGCTGCTCACGGCCACCCTGCCGACCGCGGACCGCGGGTACCATCCTCGATCATGACCACGAACCTCCCCGACAACGTCCGCCAGATCGTCTCCGAAATCGAGACCGAGATCGGCGAGGCGCCGTCCATCATCCGGCCCGAAGAGCTCATCGGAGGCGAGTTCGGACGCTCGGTCGACGGCAATGGCCGAGTCGAAGCTGCCGTGCGCGAGATCCTCTCGGAGATCTCGGAGGACCCGGATCGCCCCGGGCTGGTCGGAACGCCTGAGCGCGTGCACCGCATGTACACGGAACTGACGGCCGGGTACCACGTCGATCCCGACCGACTGCTCAATGGCGCCATCTTCGACATCGGCTACAGCGAGATGGTCGTCGTCAAGGGCATCCCCTTTTACTCGCTGTGCGAGCACCATCTCCTGCCGTTCTTCGGCACGGCCGCGGTCGCCTACATCCCGCGCGGCCACGTGCTCGGGCTCTCGAAGATCCCCAGGGTCGTCGAGATGTTCGCCCGACGCCTGCAGGTCCAGGAGCGGCTGACGCAGCAGATCGCCGACTTCCTCGAAACGCGGCTCCAGCCGCAGGGGGTCGGGGTGGTCCTCGAAGCAACGCATCTGTGCGCCGTCATGCGGGGCGTCCGAAAGCCCGGCACCGTCATGACAACGAGCCACGTTCTGGGCCTCTTCCGGACTCGCGACCGGACCCGCGCCGAGTTCTTCGCCCATCTCCAGCGACCGACGCCGGGCGCGTAGGCGGGGCTCCGGCGCGGAGCCCCAGAGGCGGCACGCGAGGCGGCACGAGGGGCGGCATGAGGCGCGCCGGGTTAGTTTCTTGTGCGAGGACCACGATTTCGACCCGCCTCTTGCGTCACGCCAAAAGAACGCGCACTTCGCACGGGGCACCGGTCGAAACGTTGTAGGAGACACAAGATCGCGACGGTTCCCTCCGGCGAGACCGCCCGTCCGGCCTGATGGCGTCGGATCCTTGAGCCGCGCTCAAGGATTCATGGGTACCGCCATCGAGCGCCTGGGTGAGGCGTCCCTTGTTTGCATCTCGCTCAACATCGGTCAATCGCCCGACACACCCTGCCGCGCGCCAGGATCGTCGCCGTGGGGAGCGTGCCGCGCCCTACAATCGCCGGGCCATGAGCGACGAACGCACCGACCGGCCGACCAACCAATCACGCGACCGACCGATCAAGGTCCTCCTCGCCAAGCCCGGCCTGGACGGCCACGACCGCGGCGTGAAGGTGCTCGCACGCGGCCTGCGAGACGAGGGCTTTGAGGTCGTCTACACGGGCCTTCGGCAGACCCCCGAGATGGTCGCGACAGCCGCGCTCCAGGAAGACGTCGACGTCGTCGGCCTGTCGATCCTCTCAGGAGCGCACATGACGCTGATCCCCAAGATCTGCCGTCTCCTTCGTGAGGAAGGCCTCGACGACGTACTCGTGACGGCCGGCGGGATCATTCCCGATGACGACGTGCCCGCCCTCAAGGAGGCGGGTGTCTCGGCCGTCTTTGGCCCGGGGACCACGATCGCCGAAGTGGCCGAGTACCTGCGGGCGAACGTCCGACCCCGGCATTGACCGATCCGGGCGTTGAGCTTGCGGACGCAGCCGCGAGCGGCGACCGGAGGGCGCTGGCCCGTCTCCTGACGGCCGTCGAGAATCGAACCCCGCTCGCGGAGGTGGCGTTGCGGCGCCTCTATCCGAAGGCGGGGCACGGCCACCTCGTCGGGATCACGGGACCGCCGGGTGCGGGCAAGTCGACGCTCGTGGCGGCGCTCATCGCTGAGGTGCGCAAGGCGGGCCGTTCCGTCGCCGTGATCGCCGTCGACCCGTCCAGCCCGATCACCGGCGGCGCGCTGCTCGGCGACCGCGTCCGAATGCAGGCATACGCCGGTGATCGCGACGTGTTCATCCGATCGATGGCGGCCCGCGGCCATGCGGGCGGGCTGGCATCGACCTCGACGTCCGCCGCGGACGTGCTCGACGCGTCCGGCTTCGACCTGATCCTCATCGAAACCGTCGGGACCGGCCAAAGTGAGGTCGAGGTCGCCGCCGCGGCCGACACGACCGTGGTTCTCGAGGCGCCCGAGATGGGCGACGAGGTCCAGGCGATCAAGGCCGGACTGCTCGAGGTCGCCGACATCGTCGTGGTGAACAAGGGCGACCGACCGGGGGCGCAGCGGACGGCGGCCCAGCTCCGAGCGATGCTGGTGGCCGTTCCGCGCGCGGATGGCCGGTCGAGCTCGCGCGGGTCGGGATCGCAGCCCGCTACCGCGCCGGCGGCCCCGAAGCAACCCGAAGTCCTCATTGCGACGGCCACGACCGGCGCCGGCGTGCCCGAGCTCCTCGCGGCGCTCGATCGCCACCGATCCGCGGACCACGCGGCCAAGACCCCCGCGGCCCGTCTCGCCCGTGCCGAGGCGCAGGTTTGGTCGATCCTTGACGAGCGCCTGCGTGCCGATTTGTCGGTGGGCAGCCACGCCACGGCGACCCGCGCCACCATCCGTGCGGTCGCGGACCACGAGCTCGATCCGTATTCGGCCGCGGATCGGTTGCTCGCCCTCGTCCGATCCTGACCGAGCCGTTCGATCCCGACGCAGCCGCTGGTACGCTTCGAGCGTGAGCATCGAGCGGGTGTTCGTTGCGGGCGCAGGCCTGATGGGCCACGGTATCGCCCAGGTCCACGCCGCGATCGGGATGCAGGTCGCGCTCTACGAACCCGACCTCGCGCGGGCGCAGGCTGGCCGCGACCGGATCGCCGGCAACTTGGACCGCGCCGTCGCCAGGGGAAAGCTGGACGCGGTTGGCCGCGAGTCGACGCTTGCCCGGATTGACGCGACCAATGACATGACGCGCGTCCGCGACGCCGACCTGGTCATCGAAGCCGTATTCGAGGATCTCGACATCAAGCGTAAGCTCTGGCGCGGGCTCGACGAGCTGGCTCCCGAATCGACGATCTTCGCCTCGAACACGAGCTCGATCTCGATCAACGCCCTCGCGGCCGCCGTTTCGCCCGGGCGGAAGAGCCGCTTCGTTGGGATGCACTTCTTCAGCCCCGTGCCGGTCATGCCGTTGATCGAGCTGATCCGGGGCGCCGCGACGACCGACGAGACCGAGGCAACGATTCGGGAGCTCGCCGACGCACTCGGCAAGAAGGTCATCGTCTCGGCCGACCGGCCCGGCTTCATCGTCAACCGCATCCTGATGCCGCTGCTGGCCGAGGCGATGCGGGCGCTCGAGGACGGCACCGGCACCGCCGAGGACATCGACACCGGCGCGAAGGTCGGGCTCAACCACCCCATGGGGCCCCTCGAGCTGGCAGACTTCATCGGCCTCGACGTCTGTCTCAACGTCATGAACGTCCTGCACGAGGGCTTCGGCCAGGAGCATTTCAAGCCGCCCAAGGTGCTCGTCGACCTCGTCTCGGCCGGCCATCTGGGCCAGAAGACGGGGCGCGGCTTCTACACCCATCCGCGCGGATGACCAGCGAGGGCAGCCTCACGTCGGAAGAGCGACTCCTCCGCGACACGGCCCGAACATTCGCCCAGCGCGAGATCGCACCGAGCGCGGCCGAGCGGGACGAGGAGGAGCGGTTCGATCGCTCGATCTTCCGCGGGATGGGCGAGCTGGGCCTGACGGCCGCCCCGATCCCGGAGTCCGCGGGCGGCGCCGGCTTCAGCTACCTCGGCTGGACGCTGGTCATGGAGGAACTCGGCGCGGCCGATCTGGCCAGCGCCGTGACGCTCTCCGTCCACATCCTGTCGCAGTTCCCGGTCGTGAATTTCGGTTCCGAGGAGCAGATCGGGCGCTGGCTGCCGGCGATGCTGGCCGGTGAGGCGCTGGGTGCGTTCTGCCTCACCGAACCGGGCGGGGGCAGCGACGCAGCCGCCCTCCAGACTCGGGCAATCCGATTAGGAAGCGATGGCGAGGAGCTCTCGGCCGACGCCTCGGCGGACGAGGTGGTCGCGTACCGGCTGCACGGGACCAAGATCTGGATCTCGAACGCCCCCGAAGCAGAGCGGTACCTCGTCTTCACGACGGTCGACCCGTCGATTGGCACCAAGGGCATCACCGCGTTCCTCGTCGAGAAGGGGACGTCGGGATTCGCCTTCGGGGCGCACGAGAAGAAGATGGGCATCCGATCGTGTCCGGCCGCGGAACTGATCTTCGACGGGGCCGTGGTGCCGGCGTCGAACCGGCTCGGCGCTGAAGGTGAGGGATACCGGATCGCACTGGCATCCCTGGCGGAGGGCCGCATCTCGATCGCCGCCGCCTGTGTGGGTCTCGCCCGGTCCGCGCTCGAGCAGGCCGCCGCCTATCTCCAGCAGCGGAAGGCTTTCGGTGGCCCTCTGGCCGATCAGCAGGGACTGCGATTCATGCTTGCCGAGATGGCGCGCGACGTGGCAGCCGCGCGGGCACTGGTCGACGAAGCGGCGCGCACCAAGGACCGCGGCGAACCGCTGGCGGAGGTGTCGTCGCTCGCAAAGTGGACCGCCTCGGATACGGCCATGCGCGTCGCCACGGACGCGGTCCAGCTCTTCGGCGGGAGCGGCTACTCGCGCGAGACCGGCATCGAGCGCCTCATGCGCGACGCCAAGGGCGCCCAGATCTACGAGGGCACCAATCAGATCCACCGCCTCATCGTCGCCGACGCCGTCCTCGATCGAACGGGGCGGTAGCCCGAGCCTTTCCTTCAATGGCCGCCGGCAAGCGCCCTTGCGCGCGCCGCGCGCGGCCGGACCAGGCGAAAGAGCTGCCGCTGGCCCGGGAGTCCCTTCAGTTCGTGAACGCCGGCGTCCTCGAACTCGAGCCCCGTGCCGTCGACGAGGTCGCGCACCGTCGCCGAAACCCACACGCCATTCGGTTCGGCGAGGGCCATGATCCGCGCGGCCGCGTGCACGGCGACCCCGCGGACGTCGCCTGTGGAGATCTCCACCTCACCGCTGTGAACGCCGGAGCGAATGCGGATCGCAAGAGGTAGGAGCGCGTCGCTGAGGGCGGCGGCCGCTCGGACGGCCTGCTCCGCGCTGTCGAACAGGCCGACGACGCCGTCCCCCGTGGTCTTGACCAGACGTCCGTCATGCTCGTCCAGAATTCGTTCAGTGACCTCGTTGTGCCGGCTGACCAGGTTGCGCCAGCGGGACGGTCCCTGGGCAACCGCCTGTGCCGTCGAGCCGACGATGTCGGTGAACAGGATCGACGTCAGGACCCGCCGGCCCGCGGCCGGCTCGGCGCGACCATAGGCGCGCATCGCCTCGAAGTCCACCGATATCCACGGCTCGTCTCCGATGACCCAGGCGTCGTGGCCGGGCGGGATCTCGAAGAGATCGCCCGGACCGATTTCGAGCTCGATGCCGTCGGGCATCTGGACGCGGAGTTGGCCGCTGAGGGTGACCCCGATGTGGTGGAACTGGCACGACTCCGTCCCGGCGACAGGCTTCACGTCGACCGACCACCGCCAGCCGGGGTCATAGGTCATCCGGCCGACGACGCGATCGTCGAGTTCGACCACGTCGATCCGCCCATGGGGAATGGTCCGGACGTCATCCGGCTCCGTGAACCGTCGGCGCTGGAGTCGTGCCATCGTGCTCCTGGTCGCGTGCCTTCGGTGTTGTCAGTCGGTGTATCCGTGGTCCAGCTCAGATGGACGGTGCGAGTTCCTCACCGAGCTCGGCGGACGCCGCGACGACCGCCTCCACGTCCCCGGGACCGGTCCGAAAGTTGACGATGCAGGCCCGAAGCGCGGTTCGCCCGTCATGGAGCGTTGCATTCGAGACGAGCGCGATGCCGCGCCGCTCCAGTTGCTCGATGACCCGTCGCTGGAGCGCCTCGAGCTTCTCGGGGTCGGCGGCCAGGGCCGCAGGCTCCACGCGCCAGCAGGTGATCGACAGCTCGCGCGGGGCCGCCAGGACAAGTCCCGGCGTCGCCCGGACGAGAGACTCGAGGTAGGCCGCCAGGCGGATGTTTCGCTCGATCATCGCCGCGTACCCGTCCCGACCATAGGCCTGCAGCGCCAGCCACACCTTCAGGGCGCGGAACGGCCGGCTGTTCTCCGGCGAGCGCTCCAGCAGGTCGATCCGCTCCGGATCGTCCCCTGTCTGGAGGTACGCAGCATGGAACGCGAACGACCCCTCGAGGGCGCCAGGCTCGCGGAACAGCGTGACGGCGGCGTCGATCGGCGCGTACAGCCATTTGTGCGGGTCACAGGCGATCGAATCGGCTTCGCCCATCGCCGCCAGCGCTGTAGGCGCGCTCGGGGCAATGGCCGCGAACGCCGCGTACGCCCCATCGACGTGGACCCAGACGCCCTCGTCCCGCCCGAAGCTGATGATCTCGGGGATCGGATCCACCGCGCCGGTGCCGACCGTCCCGGCCGCGGCGACAACCGTGATCGGCCAGAACCCGCGGGCTCGATCCTCGGCCACCATCGCGGCGAGCGAGTCCATGCGCATGCGGTAGGCGTCGTCGGAGGGCACCAGCCGGATCGCTTCGCGACCGAGACCGAGCAACTCCATCGACTGCTCGTGACAGTAGTGGCTCTGGTCGCTGGCGTAGACACGCAATCGGGGCGAGCCGTCCGGTCCAGCCGCCCCGAGGTGTCGGACGTCCCAGCCTGCCATCCGGTCGCGAGCCACCGCGTGGGCGATCGTGTTGGCGAGCTGCCCGCCGCTCGAGAAGATCCCCTCGCTGCCAGGCGGATAGCCGATGAGCGAGCCGATCCAGGCGATCGCTTGGAGCTCGATCGTCGTTGCTCCGGGCGCGGCGCGCCACAGCGCCGTGTTCTGGTTCAGCGCGGCCGCGACCAGCGAGGCCAGCACCCCGATCGGGTTGGGCGACGAGGTGATCCATGCGAGCCAGCGTGGATGGCCATTGAAACCGGAGAGCGGCATCAAGTCCGTCGCGAGGCGGTCGGCCAGCAGCGTCGGGTCGACGCCCTTCGCCGGCAGGTCGCGGACGAGCCGGGCGCGGGCCTCCGCCGGTGAGGCGTCCGGCGCCGGCGGTCGGCCATCCCAGCCAGTCGAGGCACTGATCGCGATGTCGAGGAAGCGCTGGCCCACGCGGCGCCACGTCGCCTCGTCGAAATCGAAATCGACGTCGGGCAGATCGGGCCGGGCCACCCCCGCTGCGGGGGAAAGCGCCATTGTTCAGCTCACCTCGAAGTCGAAGGTGACCGGGACGTGCCGCTCGAACGTGTCCCCGACCGGTGAGGCCTCAAGGGCATGACGGATCTCCGCGATCTGCTCGGGAGTGGCTGCCTTCGTTTTCAAGCGAACCGTGTACGACGCCCGCTGGTAGCCCGCGCCATCGGTGCTCTCGACGCCCAGATATCGGGCGACGTTGAAGTAACCGTTCGCCTCGATCGTGAGGTCCTCGATCTCGACGCCGATCAGCGCGGCGCGCGTTACGACCACCTCGATGTCGCACGCTGCGAGCGCGCGCATCAGCATTCCCATCGCGCTCGGGTCGTCGTCGCCGCCCATGTAGACGGGCGGCCCGCCCAGGGTCGAGGTCACTTCCGCCCGAGTCCCGCCGACCCAGCGGGCGGTCACGATCGGATTCCGGTCGGCTTGAGTCGGCTCCGACTTGATCGAATCGATGTACTCGCGGAGCTCGTCGACGTCCATCCCGTTGAGCTCGTGCGCCGTTCGGTTCGCCACCACGTCGGTCCCTCCTGTCCTGCGCCCCGCTCGCCAAGTCAAAGCATCCTACGCCGCCTCGGCCGGCGGGTACCGCGAGACCGCACCGCCGCCCCGTTGTCGCCCACACGGACAGGCACCTCGGGACCGTTCTCGAAGCGACCCGGTGTAGATTCGATCGGTGAGCGAGCAGATGAACGCCGGGCACGGCAACGGTCGAAACGGGGCAGTGTACATCGTCAGCGCGGCGCGGACGCCGATCGGGAAGTTCGGCGGGGCGCTGGCCGCGACACCGGCCACCGTCCTGGGCGGCGTGGCGATCAACGCGGCGGTGGGACGCTCGGGGCTCTCCCACGAGACGAGCATCGACGAGGTCCTGATGGGCCAGGTCCTGCAGGGGGGCGCGGGCCAGGCCCCGGCTCGACAGGCGGCGCTCAACGCGGGCCTCCCGGCAACCACCAGCGCGACCACGATCAACCGCGTCTGCGGCTCCGGAATGAAGGCGATCATGCTCGCGGCCGCGGAGATCAGGGCGGGCGACGCGGAGGTCGCTGTCGCCGGCGGCATGGAGAGCATGAATGGCGCGCCCTACCTGCTCCCGAATGCCCGCTTCGGCTACCGGCTGGGCGACGGCCAGATCATCGATGAGACCGTCCACGATGGCCTGTGGTGCTCGATCGAAGACTGCCACATGGGCACCCACGCCGAGCGGGTGGCGATCAAGGACCGGGTGAGTCGGGCGGACCAGGACGCGTTTGCGCTCAGCAGCCACCAGAAGGCAATCGCGGCCTTGGACGCCGGCCGCTTCAACAACGAGATGGTTCCGGTGACCGTCCGTGATGCCAAGGGCCGCGAGACGGTCGTGAGCGAGGACGAGGGTCCGCGGCGCGATACCTCGCTCGAGGCGCTTACCCGCCTGAAGCCGGCCTTTGCGTTGCCGGACGGCGAGGATCGCCAGGACGCCGATGAGGGCACGGTCACGGCCGGCAACTCCCCGGGCATCACCGACGGCGCGGCCGCGACGGTCGTCGTCAGCGAGCGCGTCCTCGAGCGGTACGGGCTCAAGCCGTTGGCCCGGATCATCGGCTACGCCCAGGCCGAAGTCGAGCCGAAGTGGTTGTTCCTCGCTCCCGTCGTCGGCGTCCGCCGCCTCCTCGATCGGATCGAGATGCCGATCGATGCCTTCGACCTCATCGAGATCAACGAGGCGTTCGCGGCCCAGACGCTGGCCGACGGCCGAGAGCTCGGGTTCGACTGGGACAAGGTCAACGTCAACGGCGGAGCGATCGCCCTCGGGCACCCGATCGGGGCCAGCGGCGCACGGATCGTGGCGACGCTCCTCCATGAGCTTGACCGACGCGACGGTCGCTACGGCCTGGCGACGCTTTGCCTCGGCGGGGGCGGCTCCGTCGCGATGGCGTTCGAACGCGCCTGAGCCCGATGGCCCAGACGATCGATACGACCGCGGGCGCCGCCGAAGGCGCCGACGCGACAGCCGGTTCCGCCGAGACCCCCACATACAAGCTCTTCATCGCCGGCGAGTGGGTCGAATCCACGAGCGGCAAGACGTTCGAGAGCCGCAACCCGGCCGACACCCGCGAGGTCATCGGGCATTTCCAGGCCGGGACTGCCGCCGACGTGGCGATGGCGGTGAGGGGCGCCGAAATGGCCGGCGTCCTGTGGCGTCGAACGCCCGCGCCGAAGCGCGGCGAGATCCTGTATCGCTTCGGCGCGCTCATGACCGAGAACAAGGAGCGCCTCGCCCGAGCGATGACCCGGGAGATGGGCAAGGTCCTGGCCGAGTCGCGCGGTGACGTCCAGGAAGGCATCGATATCGCATTCCTGATGGCCGGCGAAGGTCGACGGATGTTCGGCGAAACCGTCCCGTCGGAACTGCCCGACAAGTGGGCGATGAGCATCCGCCAGCCGCTCGGCATCGCCGGGATCATCACGCCATGGAATTTCCCGATCGCGATCCCGTGCTGGAAGATGATGCCGGCCCTGGTCACCGGCAACACCGTGATCTTCAAGCCGGCCAGCGATACGCCCCACTGCGCGACGCTCCTCGTCGAGCTGATGGCCGAGGCCGGATTCCCGCCCGGGACGATCAACCTCGTCACCGGCTCGGGCGCCGAGGTCGGGGACGCGATCGTCGCCTCGCCCGACGTTTCGGTCATCTCGTTCACCGGCCACAGCTCGACCGGAAAGGCGATCGCCGCACGTTCTGCTCCACGCCTCAAACGCGTGTCCCTCGAGCTCGGCGGCAAGAACGGTGTCGTCGTCCTCGCCGACGCGGACCTCGACCTGGCCACCGACGGGATACTCTGGTCGGCCTTCGGCACGACCGGCCAGCGATGCACGGCCTGCTCGCGAGTGATCGTCGAAAAGCCGGTCATCGAGCCGCTGCTCGAACGCCTCGAGCGACGGGCTCGAGCCCTCCGACTGGGCAGTGGCCTCGACGAGAGCGTCGACGTCGGACCGCTCATCAACGCCGCGGCGGTCGAAAAGGTCGAGGGCTACATCGACGTGGGTCGGCGGGAGGGCGACCTCGTTGTCGGTGGCGGCCGGGCGACCGATGGCGACCTCGCCAACGGCCATTTCTTCGAGCCGACGATCTTCAGCGGGGTCAAGCCGATGGACAACATCGGCCAGGAGGAGATCTTCGGACCGGTCCTGTCGGTCATTCCGGTCGGCGACTACACGGAGGCCGTGACGGCGCTCAACCAGACCCGTTACGGGCTCTCATCATCGATCTTCACGCGGGACGTGAACATGGCGTTCCGGGCGATGCGCGATTTCGAGACGGGCATCGTGTACGTCAACGCCGGCACGATCGGGGCCGAGACGCACCTGCCGTTCGGCGGCTGGAAGGAGACCGGCAACGGCCACCGCGAGGCCGGGCATGCGGCGCTCGACACCTACACCGAGTGGAAGTCGATCTACGTCGACTTCAGCGGTCGGCTCCAGCGGGCCCAGATCGACAACCAAACGTCGTAACCGAGGTGCCCGACCTCGACGACGTTCGCAGGATCGCGCTCGGCCTCCCGGAGGCCACCGAGGTCCTGACCTGGGAGACGGACATCACGTTCCGGGTGCGAGGCAAGATCTTCGCGATCGGTGGCGACGGGAGCCCAGCCGTCTCGATCAAGTGCACGCCGGAGAAACAGTCCGAGCTACTCGACCTCGATCCCGAGACGTTCTCCCGATCGGCCTACGTGGGCCGCTTCGGCTGGGTGACGGTCCAACTCGAGCTGGTCGACCCCGCGCTGCTCGAGCAACTCGTCGTTGCCGCCTGGCGAGCGACCGCGCCCAAGCGACTGGCGACCAATCAGGGATAACCGCAGGCGCGCACCGCGGCGAGGAGCCCGACCGGGGTCGTCGATGGGCTCACGCGAAGGCGCGGGGCCTGGAGGCGGGTGCTCGTCGATTCGAAGCAGCCCTCCTTGGTCGTGAGGGCGAGCAGGAAGCCCGCCGCCCGCACGTCCGCGACGACGGCGGCGTTCCAGCTGCCGTAGGGGTACGCCAGGGTCGTCGGGGAGGGGCCGAGGAGGTTGGCGATGAATGTCTTAGCCCCGACGATCTCACTGATCGCGACGGCGTTCGCTACCGTCGTGAGCTCGGTGTGGTCGACAGTGTGGTCGGCGATCTCCATGCCGGCGTCGTCCATCGCTACCAGCTCGTTCGAGGAGAGCCAGCCGGCGTGATCGACCCGGCCCGTGACGTCGTAATAGGTCGCCACGAAGCCGTTGGCTTTCAGGATCGGAAACGCTTCCGTGTAGCCATCCTCGTGGCCGTCATCGAGGGTAATCACGAACGTCCGCGCCGGCGGACGGTGGCCAGACGACACGTCCGCGGCGAGGGTCGCAGCCGTGGTCGTGTGCCAGCCGGCCAGGCGCAGCTTCTGCATCTGGGCGGCGAACAACATCGGCGACACGACGAGCGACGGGAGGGCATTACCCGCTTCGGCCGGCGTCGCGACCAGGTGATACATCAGGATCGGAACGTGCCACCCGACTTTCGCCGAGGGCCCGGCAGTCGCCTTGGGACTTGGGCTTGGGCTCGGGACGGCACTGGCGCTGGGTTCCGGCGACCCCAGATCGAGGGACTCCAGAGGCGACTCGGAGGGCCCCTGGGAGGGGGCCGTCGCCACCTGAATCCCGCCGCTGGGCAAGCCCGCAGTCGATGCCGCGCGATGGAGGGTCAGCGCGCGAATCGTCCCTGCTGCCAAGGCGCCCGCGAGGATCAGCGCAATGACGACCATCGATCGGCTGAGCCGCAGCCGGGAACGAGCTGGGTTAATCGCAGATGCCTCCGCTGATCCGGATGGTTTCGCAAGCGCGAGGATACGCGCCATCTTCGAGAGGCTTCGGGCGTCACCTCGCCGTCACGCCGGCATTGGCCGCGTCGGTTACGATCCTTCCTCCGTGGGCCGGTAGCTCAATGGCAGAGCAGCTGACTCTTAATCAGCTGGTTGAGAGTTCGAGTCTCTCCCGGCTCACCACGGATCTGAACGTGAAAAGCGCCCTGAACGAGACCGGCTCTCGCGCCACCGCTGTCATCGTCACCTCGGGCAGCCTGTGGTCGTGTGGGCGTTCTGGGAATCGACACCAGCGCCAATGAGCTGGGCTCGACTCGCCCGCCGACTGACCCGGCGTGAGCTCGGGGGATCCTCGAGCGCTGTGCAAGCGAGATCGGTTCGCGCGGCCCCCACTAAGCCCGGATCCACCGAACCTCTTTGTCTGACGGCTCGATGACGGCCGCGAGGGGACGAAGGAGCCCGATTCAGGTGATCGCCCAGCCCGGACCATGGCGAAGGAGGGTCGGACGGCGACGGATCATGTCACCTGAGAC